>PLZX01000222.1:0-6953 GCA_003152325.1 Bryobacterales bacterium
GCCAGCTCGTCGTAGATGCGGATCTGGCGGCGCGCCACAGCTGCCAGCAGGCGCCCCACCGTCGGCGGAAAGGCTTTCCCGCTGACCAGCGAATGGCCCCCAACCAGCACCAGGTGGCACCCAATATCGAGCGCCGGCGCTTCGCGCGCCAGCCGTACCGCGTCATCGAAGGCCGCCCCGTTAGCCATCAGCGTGGTCGAGGTCAGGATGCCCCCGCGATGCGCTTCCACAATCCCCTGGTTCACATCCGGCGTGAACCCGAAGTCATCCGCGTTGACCACCAGTTGTTTTCGAGCGCTCAAAATAGCTTCAGTTGGATGGTGAGGAACTTCTTGGGATTGGCGCGCATATCCTTCATCAGCAAGTGCATTTCACTGGTGGCCCCATTCAGCGAATCGAAAAGCTGTGGATTGGTGAGGAGTTGTCCCACCGTCCCCTGTCCGGCGTTGATCTTGTCCACCAGTCCGGTGAGCTTCTCTTCCAGGGCTGTGGCCCGTTGGTAGAGCTGCTCGTCTTTCATCATTTTCCCCGCGGTCCCCTTGCCGGCATTGACGTCTTCCACCAGCTTGTGGACTTCCGCCAGCGTGGCACGCGCTTCGTCGAAGAGCACCGGGTCCTTCAGTGCTTTCCCGAGCGTGCCCTGCCCCTTCTGCAAATCGGCCAGAATGGCGTCGATGCGCTGCAGGGGCTTGCGCGCTTCCTCGTAAAGAGAGTCGTCGTAGATCAGGTGGGTGAGCGTGCCATTGCCCGTGCGGATATCCGTGAGTAGCTTCCGGCCTTCGGCGGTGATGCCGTTAATGGTGTTGTACAGCTCTTCGTCTTTCAGAAGTTTTCCCAGGTTGCCTTTGCCCGCCTCCACGCCCGCCAGCAGGTTGTCCACCCGGCTCACGCTGTCTTGGAAAGTGCCCAACAAGCTGGCCATCTGCTTCAGCAATTCGGGAATGTCCTGCGATGCGAGCGGCTTCAGTTCGGCGCCATCCACCACGTGCTGCTGGCTCGCGCCCTTGGTGATGTTCAGGAACTTATCGCCCAGCAGATTCGAGGCCGCCACTCCCACTACCGAATCCACCGGAATCTGCGGCAGGTATTCCTTCTGTACCGACATGACGAATTCCACCGTCCGCTTCGGATCGCGCGAGTTGGTCAACTGCAGCCGGTCCAGATACCCGACGGTGATGCCGTTCAACCGGACCGCCGTCCCGTCGCCCAGCCCGGAGGCGTCATCCATGTAAGTGCGCAGCTGCGCGTTGGCCTGGAACAGTCCGCCCTTGGAACTGGTCAGCAGAAACACCAGCACGAACAGAACCACAAACGCGCACAGCGCCACCACTCCCACCTTCAACTGCGACCACCGTACTTTGCTCTGTTCCGGCATCGTCTATACCCGCTGCTTCACGAACTTCGTAATATAAGGATCGGTGGACAATTCCAGGCGGTCCTGGTCGCCTTCGAAAACCAAACGGCCTTCCTTCAGCACCATGAAAGTGGTCCGCGCGCCTCGCCCGTCCTCGTTTCGCGCCGGCTCCAAACCCCCTTGTTCCGAATTGTAGCGAAAATTTGCAATCAGGTTGCCGTCCTGATAGCGATGTGTCACCAGCATCGTGGTCGTCTGGCTCAGGTCGCGCTCCTTGATCAACAGCGCGATGATGGTGTGCGCCGTGATCGGGTCCAGCCCCGCCGTCGGCGAATCGTACAATACCAGCGGCGGCTCCGTCACCACCGCGCGCGCAATCGCCGCCCGCCGCCGCATGCCGCCCGAAAGCTCGCTCGGGAACTTTTCCAGCGTGCCGCCCAGTTCCACGAATTCCAGCGCCTCGACCACCCGCGGATGCACTTCCGCCGCCGGGCACCGGATCGACTTCTGGTTCAGTAGCGGATACGCCACGTTCTCTTCGATGTTCAGCGAATCGAACAGGGCGCTCTCTTGAAACAGCATCCCGATGCGGCTGCGGATCTCAAACAGCTCTTGTTCCCGCATCGTCGTCAGGTCCCGCCCGAACGCGAAGACCTTCCCGGAATCCGGCCGCACCAGGCCCAGCGCGACCTTCAGCAAAACCGTCTTGCCGCTGCCCGACGCTCCCAGGATCACCCGCGATTCGCCTTCAAAGGCTTCGAAACTGAGATCCGCCAGCGCAATCACCTCGTCGAATGCGACGTGGACATGCTCGAACCGGAGAATGGAATTCGATCCTTGGGGCATCAGGTCGCCTGGCTGACGAAGATCTTGGTGATCAACAGATCCAGGATGAAGGTCAGCACGGTGGCCGCCACCACCGCCTGCGTCGTCGAGCGGCCCACCCCCTGCGTACCCCCGGTGGTCCGCAGGCCGTAGTAACAGCCGATCAACGAAATCACCACCGCGAACACCAGCGGCTTGAGCAGGCCCTGGCCGATGTCGCTCCAGTCCAGCGCCTGCCAGACCGTCGTCCAATACTGCTTCGAGGGTATTCCCAGATTGAAATGCGAAATCACCCATCCGCCGAACATTCCCACAAAATCCGCGATGATCACCAGCAGGGGAAGCATCACCGCGGTAGCGATCAGCCGCGGCGTCACCAGTTTCTGCACCGGATCGGTGCCCAGCGCGCGCATGGCGTCGATCTGTTCGGTCACCTTCATCGACCCCAGTTCGCTCGCCATCCCCGACGCGTTGCGGCCCGCCACCATCAGCGCCGTCAACACGGGCCCCAGTTCGCGCACCAGCGTGATCGAAACCAATTGTCCGGTCTTACCCATCTGGCCGTACTGCGCCAGCGCGTGGTACATCTGCAAGGCCATCACGGCGCCGCTGAAGAATCCCGTAATGGCAACAATCTGGAGGCTGCCGACACCGATGGTGTCCATTTGCAGGGCGATGTCGTCGCCGTAGTGCGGGCGCCGGCCAATGTTCCGAAAGGCCCGTCCTGCGAGCAAGAAGAAGTCCTGAACCGCGGAAACAGGCTCTTTCAGAAGGTCCAGCAAATAGGTTGGTCCCCGAACTCCGATGCTACCATACTAAGAAGAAAGCCAGCCATGAAAGGCCTCACCGATATTCCCGGCATCCGTGTGGGACATGTCTCGGATTACGAAGCGCTCACCGGCTGCACCGCCATCCTGTGCGAGGCCGGCGCAGTCGGCGGTGTCGATATCCGCGGCTCGGCCACCGGTACGGAAGAGACTCCCACTCTCGATCCCGGCCACGTCACTCCCCAGGTTCACGCCATCCTGCTGGCCGGGGGCAGCGCGTTTGGGCTCGAAGCCGCCTCTGGAGTCCGCCGCTACCTGGAACACCGCGGCATCGGCTATGACACCGGAGCCGCCAAGGTCCCCATCGTCCCCGCCGCCATCCTCTACGATCTCGGCATCGGCAAGGCCGACGTGCGTCCCACCATGGCCATGGGCGAAGCCGCCGCCACAGCCGCCACCACCGACGCCGTCAAAGAAGGTTGTGTTGGCGCCGGCACTGGAGCCACCGTCGGCAAAATCCTCGGCATGAAGCAGGCCATGAAGTCCGGTGTTGGTTCGTTCACCGTCACTCTGCCGGCGGGCGTGCTGGTTTCGAGCCTGGTTGCCGTCAACGCCTTCGGCGACGTCCGCGATCCCGCCACTGGAAAAATCGTCGCCGGGGCGCGCTCGAGCCCCACCAGCCACGATTTCATCGATACCCAGGAGCACATGAAGCGCGGCGCGACCGGCGGCATTGGCGGACGCAACACCACTCTTGCCGTCGTCGCCACCAACGCCAGGCTCACCAAAGTGCAGGCCCGCAAGCTGGCCGAACAGGCCTCGCTCGGCATGGCGCGCTCCATTTACCCCGTCAACACGATGTTCGATGGCGACATCGTCTTCGCGCTCTCCATCGGCGATCACCAGGCCGACCTGAACACTCTGGGAGTCGCCGCCGCCGAAGCCGTCTCCGGCGCCATCCTCCGCGCCGTCAAACTCGCGAAAACCCTGGGCGGCGTGCCCGGTCTGGGATAGGTTACAAATACTGCGCCACCCTTCCTCTGAACCGCGTATAGATCCACGACACCCCCACCAGAAACAGCCCCAGCGCCAGGAATGAGAAGATCCGCGCCAGCGTTTCCAGGTGACGCAGGTCCCACAGAAACAGCTTCAGGATGCACCCCAACAACAATGCCAGCCCGGAGAGACGCAGCACCCGGTCGCGCAGCGGGAAGCCTGAGCCCAACAACGCCACGCCTTCGATTCCCCAAGCCACCGTGCGCACGCTGCCTGCCACCTGGTAGTAAAGCAGCAGCGTCCAGAGAGCCGTCCCCAGCAGCGAAAGATACCAGCGAGCCCGGCTGCCGCGCGCGGTCAGGAACTGCGCGGCATAGAGACACGCGATCACGGCTGCGCCCGCTAGCACTGGGTCGAGCCCTCGCTCGAGATTGCCCCACCAGCAGTTGGCGAACGCCAGAGCGGCCACCGCGTAGGCGTGCGGCCGCAACCCGGCAACCAGCAGCGCCACTGTGAAAAGCGCCAGCGCCGGAGCGGTCGCGAACGCCGGCGTCAACAACCACACCGCATCGCACGCGAACAGCGTTCCGGCGGCCGATGCGAAGCCGCCCACCATTCCGCCCTCTTCCTTTCGCGCGCGCCAGGCCATCGCATAGCACAGCAGCGCCGCTCCGGCCGGGATCAGNNCATCCGCGCAGCCCCACCTCCAGAAGCGGCAGCGACATCGCCATCCATCCCAGCCCCAGGTATTGCTCCGGCAGCACTTTCCACAGCAGCGCGCCCATCGCCACCACCGCGGCCAGCGGGGCCGCCATCAGAATGCCGGCGCGCTCCTGCCCGTCCAGACGGTCTTCGCTCCCTTTCAACGCGCACAGCGTCAGGCCATAGCCCATCGCCGCCGCGGCCGCGAGCGCTAGCCGGCTTGGCTCCCATATCGCGCCGCATAACCCGAGACCCGCCAGCAGGTATCCCTGCATGCGAAAATCCGGCAGACGGCAGCGCCATCCCCAGGCGAACGCTCCCAGCGCCAGCGCCATCCACGCCACTGCGCGGTAGGCTTCCGGCGCTTCGAACCCGGCCACCAGCGCCAACATCCCGGCGGCCGCGTAGCCATAGAGAAGGTCCCCCTTGCGTATCGCGCGGTTGGCGTAGAAGACCACCGCTTCGAGCGCCGCCAGCGGCGTCCACGCTCGCGCCGGAAGATCCGCCAACTCAATAATCAGCAGGTGCATCGCCTGAATACTGAACAGCCCCGCGGCCAGCATCCGCAGATAACTCTGGCGCAACCGAACGCCGGCCAGGTACAGCAACTCCGCCTCCATCAGCAGAGCGAAAGCCACCCACTGATGGTCGAGCTTCAAAAAGATTGCGGCCACCGCCAGCGCCGCCGCCAGTGTGATGGCGGCATGCCACCGTCCCGCCCGCGCCCGCAGAATCCCGCTCGCCAGATACGCCGCCGCCGTCGCCGCCAACAGTTGCCAGATCTGGTGCGGCGCCGCGGATTGCCACTTCACCAACGACAAACTGAGAAAACCAAGCGCATTCAGCGGCAGCAACCAGGCGTCGCCGCTCAGCAGGTCGAAGCCCTCGAACAGCAGCCAGTAAACCACGAAGATGGCTTGCACCTGCCAGAGCGGCGCACCCAAATCGGGGCGTGTGGCGCACGTCGCGTAAGTGGCGATCAATCCGAACAACGCCATCTTCTCCCACGAAGCCCTGCGCGCGATGTACAGCAGCGACGCCGCCAGCGGAACCAGCGCCACAATCGAAAGCACCGTCACCTCCGTAATCGCCAGCGTCACAAAGGCGATGAAGTACGCCATCCCCGTGACCGCCTGAGACCGGTAGCGCAGCGAATGCGCGATCATCCCGCCGGCCACCCCCAGCAGCAGCATAGCCCCAACCCACGGGTTATAAATGACGCGCGCCGCCGCGACGGCCTGCATGGCGTAGACCGTGAAATAGAGCGCCGCCCATCCTCCGCCCAGCAACCCGCGCGCGAAGGTGCGGTACCGCTCACGCCCTTCGAGCGCCACGCCCGTCCCCAGCATCCCCAGGCTGATCGCCACGCAAATGGCATCGATTCCTCCTGGTCCCAGGTGCTTGAACGAGTACCCGAGTAAGAGCGCAATCCCGATCACCAGCACAAACACCCCGAGTTTGTTCAGCCAATTGCCGCCCAGCAGCGCCTCCCACTCTTCGCTCGACCGCTTCTGCTCCACCACGGCCGTGGCAAAACCAGGCACCCGCATCGGCGTCTCCGCAACGCGTGGCGCCGCAACCGGAGGGGCAACAACAGGAGCCTCCCCAACCACCGGCGCCGTAACCGGAGGCGCTGCCACCGGCTCCGCGGGAGCCTGCCGGCTCACCGTCTCCCGCACAGCCTTCGGCTGCGCATAGACTGCCGACGCCAGCGCGTTAATCCGCCGGTCCATCTCGTTCAACCGGTCACGCAGGTAGATCCACCGGATCACCAGCGCCACCATCAGGCACAGCAATAGCAGGGTTTCCATGACGCACTCCTTGAATGAGGCCTACGCTTTGACCGCGGCCAGTTCCTGCGCGCGCAGTTTCAGCGCGCGCAAGTCCAACTTGCCGGTTCCGAGAAGAGGAATCTCCTTCACCGGGTAAAGGTTTTCGCATTTGGGAATCCACAGCTTCGGCAGGGCGGTTTCGCTCAACCGCTGCCACAATTCCATGGGGCTCAGGCTGCATCCGGCATACAGCGCCATCACGCGCTCGCCCCGCAGTTCGTCGGCGATGGCCGTTACCGCGCACGCCGCGTCGCCAATCACGCTGCCAATGGCTTCTTCGATCCGGATGTGCGGCACCATCTCGCCCGCAATCTTGCTGAAGCTCGACGCGCGGTCGGTGATCTTGATGAAGCCTTCGTCGTCGATCAGCGCGATGTCGCCCGTAACGTACCACCCGTCGCGCATCACCCCCGCCGTGAGATCCGGCCGGTCCAGATAGCCCATCATGCGGTTCGAGCCCTTCACCAGCAGCAGCCC
>PLZX01000222.1:6976-10232 GCA_003152325.1 Bryobacterales bacterium
CGCCGAATTTTTCGCGGAATGCCGCGGCCACCGGCTCGCGCAGTTTCTCCGCGCCCACCAGCACGTACCGCAGGCTCGCAAAATCTTCGCGCGCGCATTTGCGCGTGTAGCCGGAACAAATCGTCGGCGTGGAGACCAGGAACGTCCCGCGATACTTCGCCACCAGTTGGCCCACCGCCTGCGCGTCCGTGGGGTTGGGGTGATACACCACCCCGCAGCCCGCAATCAACGGAAACCAGATCGTCACCGTGTATCCAAACGAGTGGAAGAACGGCAGGCTCCCCACAATCCGGTCCTCGGCCCCGATCCAGAAGACCTGCGCGATCGCCTCGATGTTCGACAGCACGTTGTAGTGCGAGAGCACCACGCCTTTCGGCACGCCCGTCGAGCCGCTCGAAAAAATCACCGTGGCCGCTGAATCCGGCGTCCCGCCGCCGCGGCACAGCAGCGCCCTGGGTGCCAGGCGCGCCGCCACAAGCGCCCGCAGCCGCTCCCATTTCCCCGCGCGTCCCAGGATGTCTTCCACAAAGACCATTCCCTCGCGCGCTTCCATCCGGGCCTTCGCCAGAAACGCGCGCGACGTCACCACCGTGCGGATCCCGCACTGCTCCATGGCCGACGTCATCGCCTCCGGTCCGGCCGTGAAGTTCAAATCCACCGGCACGCGTCCCGCCAGCGTCGCGCCTACATTCATGACGGCCCCGACCACCGTCGCCGGCAGCATCACTCCGATTCTTTCTTCATCCGGCCTCTCGCGCTGCATCCACCGCGCCGCCATCAGGCTCGCCGCCAACAGGCGGCCGTACGTCAGTTCGCGCCCGCTGGAATCGGCCATCGCAAACCGCCCCCAGTTCCGCCGCGCCGTCTGCACGAAGCGCAGATCCAGCCGGTCTCCCGCGGTCCTGCGATGCGCCGTGGCATCGCTCGAAAGCTCCTGGATGGCCTGCCGCACCTCGTGCGCCGTAGATGTCGCCGGCATCGGCGCGCCGAACGAAACCGTCACCCGGTACGGAATCCGCTTCGGCCACTTCCAGAAGAACCGCCCGCGCTCAAAACTGAAAATGCTGCCCCACAAGCGATCCAGGTGCACCGGAATGATCGCAACGTCCAGCCCCTCGACAATCTTCTCCATCCCCCGTTTGAATGGCAGCATGTTGCCCGTCCGGCTGATCGCACCCTCCGCGAAAATGCACACCACATGGCCGCTCGCCAGTTCCCGCCGCGCCGACCGGATCGCGCCCACCAGGTCCCGCGGCCCATCGTTCCCCACCGGAATGGCGTTCGACTTCCGCAAGAACCAGTGCAGCGCCTTCATCTCGTAGAACGGCCTCCACACCATGAAGCGGATGAATCGCTGCACCGACGCGCCAATCAGGAAGCCGTCCACGTGCGACATGTGGTTCGCCACCATCAGCGCCGGCCCGCGAAATGGCACGTTCTCCTGCCCCACGATGCGGATGCGGAAAATCGTGTGCGTCCCCAGCCACAGCACGAACCGGATGAAAAAGTCCGGCACTACCGTCACGATGTAGACCGTCGCCCCGACCGTCAGCACGGCGCTCGCCAGCACGATGTAGGCCGGCCCCATCCGCTCCTGAAATGCCAGCAGAAGGCCCGAGGCCAGCAGCATCGCCAGCGTCTGGTAGAAGTTGTTGGCCGCCACCACCCGCCCTTTTTCCTGGCTGCCCGCCCGCTGCTGCATGTAAGCGTAGAGCGGCACCACAAAAAGCCCGCTTCCCAAACCGAATACCGTGAGCGCGACTACCGAGAGCCCATAGGACCCGCGCGCCGCGAAAATGCCGAACCCCGCCAGAGCCATCGTCAGCGAGCCCAGCGGAACCAGCCCCAGTTCCACTTTGTCGCCCGAGAGGCGTCCAGCCAGCAGGTTGCCCGTTCCCACTCCCACCGCCAGGAACGTCCACAACAGTCCCACCTTCGTGTCCGACGCGTGCAGCACCTGGACGCCGAAGTCCGGCAGCACCATCTTGAATAGCGCGCCCAGGAACCAGAAGTAGCAGATGCCCAGCACCGTCAACCACAGCGGACGCGCATCCCGCAGGCGCCGCGTGGCTGCCGCCACTTCCCCAAACGGGTTCCAGCGGAAGGCCTGCGACGCGCCCGATGCCGCAACCCGCGTGATCCGCAGGCTGTTGGCCAGACCCGCTACGGCGATCAACAGCGTCGCCACCCCGGCGCGCCAGCCCGCTCCCTGCCACGGACCGAAAACGAACGCGCCCGCCGACATCCCCATCACCATCGCCACGAACGTGCTCATTTCCAGCACCGCGTTGGCGCGCGAAAGATCCCGGTCCGGCCACATCTCCGGCACAATCCCGTACTTCGCCGGGCTGAACACCGTGGAGTGCAGGCCCAGCAGGAACATCACTACCATCATCGAGTTCATGCTGCCCGCCACCAGCGCCGCCAGGCCCATCCCCATGATCCCAACTTCGAAAACTTTCACCGAGATCATCACCCGGCGCTTGCTGACCGCATCCGCCAGGTGTCCCGCGTAGCCTGAAAACAGCAGGAACGGCAGGTTGAAGACCATCAGC
The DNA here is from genome assembly GCA_003152325.1 of Bryobacterales bacterium. GTDB lineage: Bacteria > Acidobacteriota > Terriglobia > Bryobacterales > Bryobacteraceae > PALSA-129. The sequence goes on from PLZX01000222.1 coordinate 9,532, forward strand.
GAAATCGGGATGTACGCGCGGTTCACGTGCTCGGCGTGCAGCAGCACGATGGTCTGGTAAAAACTGTCGTTGAAGGCGCCCAGAAACTGCGTCCACAGGAACGCCCGGAAACCGCCGCTCTTCAGAAGGTCCGCGAATCTGCCGTGAGCCATGACCTGTGGAGTGCACGCCGCCTGCCGCCGGTCGGGCGAGCATCAAAGCTCCTTGGCTCAATAGCTTACACCGTGGCGGAACCGGAAGCTATGAAGAGCAGTTGTACATTTAACGTACGAGTTCTATACAATCAATGTACGGATGCCTTTTCTATCCGCCAGCCAGCGCTCCCTGCTGCGAGCCGTCGCCGGGCTCGGCTATTGCAATCCCTTCCTGCCGGAGCGCGTCAAATGGGAACGCGTCGCGCTCGGCGCCGAATTCGTCGAAGGCGAAGCCGTCTGGAGCTATCGCATCGATCAGCCCCAGCCCCGTGAAAACGTCGGGCGCATCCTCGCCAAACTCGAACCCGTCGCGGAACAACTTCGCGCCCGCCTCACGCAATCGGCCGGCGCGCGCGAGCCGGATCTGGTGCTCTATGAGGACGCCGTCCTCTATCTTCTCTATACCCGCTACTACCCCGACTTTTATGACGCCGGCTTCGGCCCCGCCGCCGCCTCCCCCGGCCGCTGGCGCTTCTACAACCGCTTCCTCACGGACTGGCGGCACTT
>PLZX01000093.1 GCA_003152325.1 Bryobacterales bacterium
CGGAATCTAAGGCGGTGGGACCTCAGCCCCGCGTGCGCGGATCTGCGGTGGAACGTGCGGCTGCGTTCAAGCGTCGCGGAAAGGCAGAAGCAAAACCCCTCCTCGTGCCAGGAACTGAGACCTGCGATCCGCATGCGCATCAAATTCTTCTCGCCTGCAATCGAAATGCATGGCCGAAGCCAGAGATTGGGTATGAAGTGAGCGACAGGACTGGAGCTATCATCGGCTTGGCCGAACTCGCTTGGCCTTCGCATAGACTTGCGCTCGTGACTCCCAGGCAGTCCGAATTCTCTGTCTCCCTGGCCAGCGAAGGCTGGACGGTGTTCGTTCTGCCAGCCAGTGAAAAGGATCTGGGGGCGTTCTTTCTCATTCGAGAATCGACGTAATTAGGATGCCCTGCACAATGTGGGCACCAGATGCATGCGGTCCGCTTCTGCGGTGGACGGCGCAGTAACCGCATGGAAATTCCGAGAGTCTCCGCCCCCGGGCGGAAGGTGTCTGGTGGTGCGCGGTGTTTCAAATATCTCCGATCCGAAATTCGTCGCGGATTCTCGTCGCGCAGTAGGTCACCCCAAGTGCCACAGGGCGGGGGCCGTAGGCAGCCCGATTTTGCGCGTTGAAGAAATTCCGAGAATTCATTACCCCCTGAACTTCAAAACGAAGGCTACAGCTTGCCAACAGGGCCGCAACACCCACGTCATCGTGCCGGAGGCGGACAACTAGCACGCCGATCCAAAACGCATCGAGCAGATGAAGGTGATGATGACAGTGGCTGACGCCGAGTCGGTGCTCACTCGTTGATGGTAGGTGGGTAAGCCTCGAATCGATACTAGGTGGCTGGCGGTGGGCCATCTCATCCGGTCCCAACGAGGCCTTTGACTACTTCGATGTTGGATCGGGGCCACGGCTGACATCCATCGGTGTGCGTAGCGTTCCGATGCCTTCGATCTCGATCTCCACCACATCGCCGGGCTTGAGGAACTCATTGCGTTCGGCTCCTGTCCCGGAAGGCGTTCCCGTCGAAATTAGGTCCCCAGGATACAGCGACATGATCGACGTGATGTATTGAATCATGTGACTCTCATCCCAGATAACTTCACTGGTCCTCGCGTCCTGCTTGACGATCCCGTTGATCCGGGTCACAAGGCGCAGATTATTGAAGTTCGGCAGAAACTCCTTGGGCACGATCACCGGGCCGAAGGGAGCACCTCGATCGGTGCTCTTACCATCAAACCAGTTAGTGCCGGGAAACATCGAGACCACCCGGCGAGGCTTCCCGCCGCCGCGATCGCTGACGTCATAAAGGATGCTGTAGCCGAACACAGCGTCATGGGCATTCTCCTTATTGACCATGTAGACTTGTTTGCCCATTACGATGGCCAACTCACCCTCCCAATCTACGCGTGGGCGACCGGGCGGAATGAGGTACGCTTCTCCCGGGTCGATGATGCAGGACCGCGGCGATTTGGCAAAGACGATCGGTCCATCGCGGTCTGGATCGATCTCGGCCGCGGCGGCGGCATTGAATCCTCCGCCGGCTCGCCCCCCGCCCCGCACGATAGAAGCGGCCGGTTCGTCGCGGCCTCGCGCCGCCCCCATACCTTCGGCGTGAGCCTTGTAGTTCGCGGCAAGGTTGAGGAGGTTCCAAGGATACTTGATTGGGGCCTTGACAGAGACCTTGTCGAAATCGTAAGCGAATGGCAACCCGGCTGTCCCGCTTTCACCCTTGAGATAGTTGGCGATTTGATACAACCGCTTGGAGGCCGTCTCGTACTGCTCGATCAGCAGCCGCATTTCGGTGGGCATCGTCATCGCCGGCACGTGGGCCTTCCGCACCAGGTACGCATTGGCGCGCGCGATGTCGACTACGCGCGAACCGAAAACCAGTCCGACTTGCAGTGTTCCGTCCGCCTCAAACGTCGCCAGCTTGAATGGAATTTCGGGCTTGTCCGAGACCCCGATCGCGTTCGGTCGCGCATCGAGTGCAGCCCGCCAGTCCAAGCCGAGTTTCTGTTGGGAAGGGACCATTTTACTTATCTCCTTGATTTACCGACCTGCCGCGCTACCGCGGGCTCGAACTCGACCGTCGGCGTTCCCGGCCGGTGTCGGGCTGACCCAGGGCTAACTCTATTTCCACATCGATTACAATTTCTCCTGGGGTGTCGCGACTCTAATCCGATTCCGGCGGGGGAGCAACGTCCACATCGCATCGGCCAATTGTAACGTGCGGCAACTCGGAGTCGGATAGGAAACCAGGACGGCGTATCCGGAAGTTCACCGGTTTCGGCGCAAGTCGCGACGCCCCGGGACCGGTTTGCCCCTTGAGTGGCGCGCGATCAGCGGTGTCCGGCGGCAGAATCCGGCAGTCGCATCTGCGAGTACAATGGACGTTCCGCGGTTGGAGGATGTTGCTGTCGAGTGCGGGTCAGCGCCCAAGCGTTGCAAAGGCGCCTGCTCGAAGAAGAAATCACGTTTCACGATCTCGTGGAAGAAGCGCGGCCGGAAACGGCACAGCGCTACGCGCCACGATCTCCGCAAGATCGACAGCGCCGCATCAAAGATCACAGTGCAAGGCACCCAGTACCCGAAGAGTTGGAGCGAATGACGTATCGCTGAGTGAATTCGCTGAGAAACAGGAGGTCTGTATGAAAAGACGATCATTAGGCGGCGCTCTTACCGGAGTCTCCAATACCGGCGAATTTGCGGTGCCTCAGAGAGTGAAGGCCGGCGACATTCCCATCACGACGTTCGGCAATACCGGCGTCAAGGTCAGCATCATCGCACAGGGCGGAGCCCGGCTGGACCTCCATCCGGATATCCAGACGGCAGCAGGGCACGTCCGCAGGGTATATGACCTTGGCGTGACCTACTTCGACTGCGCGCGCACCTACTGGGACGGGCGTTCCGAAGAAGCTTACGGCATCGGTCTCGAGGGCATCCGGAAGAATGTATTTCTCACCACAAAGACCCAAAAGCGGACGGCGAAGGAAGCGGAGCAGGAGTTGGAGACTTCCCTCCGCCTACTGAAGACTGATCATGTCGACCTCTGGCAGGTGCACGGAGTCCAGAACCAAAGTGACATCGACAGAATCCTGAGTCCTGGCGGAGCGGTGGCGGCGTTCGAAGCCGCCAAGAAAGCCGGCAAGTGCCGCTTTATCGGGTTCACCGGCCATTCCGATCCCGAAGTACACGCGGCGTTACTGAAGGCGTACGACAAGTGGGACACAGTGATGATGCCGCTCCACGCGGCGGACCACGCATATTTGAGCTTCGAGAAGATGGCTCTTCCTGTGGCCGTCGAACGTGGTGTAGGTGTTCAGGCCATCAAGGTATTCGGCAAGGCGTTTCTGCTGCGATCTTTGAGTCCCACCGAATGCCTGAAATACGTGCTGAGCCAACCGGGCGTGCACGTGGCAATCTGCGGCGCGGGCACGCAGGGACAGATGGAAGACAACATCCGGACGGCTGTGCACTTCAAGAAGATGACTCCTGATGAGATTGACGATGTCCGAAAGAGAGCCATCGCCGGCGCGGGAGTCTATACGGGGACCGCGATCGAGTACTGGAAAAAGAAAGCCTGAGATCCCGAAACCGAATTGGAGAGGTCCGAAATGAAACTGATTGCTAGCGGCGCTATTCCGCTTTCTCTGCTCGTTTGTGTACGCGCCCCCGCAAACCAGGCGGGGGCCTTCGGGCACGGCTCCTTCCAACGGGGAGTCAGAGAAAATCACGATCGCACGAAGCCGCAGCCTTCCAACAAGGGGCGAGCCGAATACTTCACTGGTTGCGCCCGCATTGAGTATCTCTTCCCGGCGAAAGCGCCTGCACGCGTGTCCGGCGGACGCGTAACGTTTCGTCTACGGGCGAATGCGGCCAGGTGCCTCGCTATTCTAGAATGTGGCTTTTACCTCTCCATAGGCCCAATCAAGCCATGGCATCAGCAACTGCACATCGGGAGTATCCACCGTAGCCCCGCACCAGACTCTCAGCCCGGCGGGAGCGTCCCGCTTCGAGTCGATATCGAATGCGGCGCGTTCCCTATCGAGCAGCGACACGAGTGACTTTGCCCGCTTGCCTTGCTCCTCGGCGGGCAGCGCCAGGTACGCCGGATCCGTGAATTTCAGGCAGACGGACGTGCTGGAGCGGATCGCCGGATCCTCCGCCAGGAACGCCGCCCAGTTGGAATTCGCGACCCAATCCTCAATGACCTTCAGGTTCGCCGCGGACCTGGCAATGAGCGCCGGAAGTCCGCCAATGCTCTCCGCCCATTTCAATCCGTCCAGCGCATCTTCCACGCACAGCATGGAAGGCGTGTTGATGGTTTCGCCTTCGAAGACACCGCGGACCAGTTTGCCTCTTTTAGTCATGCGGAAGATCTTGGGCAGCGGACGGTCCGGCGTGTAGCTCTCCAGACGCTTCACGGCGGACGGGCTCAGCACCAGCATTCCGTGCCCGCCCTCGCCCCCGAGGGCCTTCTGCCACGACCACGTCACCACGTCCAGTTTGTCCCACGGCATATCCATGGCGAAAACGGCCGAGGTGGCGTCGCAGATCGAAAGGCCCTGCCGGTCGGTGGCAATCCAGTCCCCATTCGGCACGCGCACTCCAGAGGTGGTTCCGTTCCAGGTGAACACCACGTCGTGCGTCCAATCGGCCTGGCTTAGGTCTGGAATCTTGCCATAGTCGGCTTTGAGAACCCGCAGGTCCTTCAGGTTGAGCTGGCTCTGGCAATCAGTGGCCCAGGCACTGCCGAAGGTCTCCCAGCAGAACACGTCCGCCGGACGCTCGCCCAGCAGCAACCACAATGCCATCTCGACCGCGCCGGTGTCGGATGCCGGAACGATTCCGAGGATGTAGTCCGCGGGAAGGCCGAGGATCTTCTTGCTGCGCTCGATGACCTCCGCCAATTTGGCCTTTCCGTCCTTGGCGCGATGCGACCTGCCCACGGCGGCGCCCTTCAGCGCGTCCAGCGTCCAGCCGGGTCGCTTCGCGCACGGTCCGGACGAAAAGCAGGGGTTATTCGGCCTCAATGATGGCTTCATATTAGTTAGAATGCCACCTCCAATTGGCGGCAGTCGATCGAATCAGTCACATTCCGCGCAGCTTCAGTCTTCGCGTGCATGGCGTCGAATCGCGCGGACATGTTCTTCTGCGCCTCAACGGCCATTGGCTGAATCGCCCGAAGCGGGTGGTTGGCACGGACCGTCTTCTCGGGCGAAAGGTACTGTACATGTAGGTCTGCTGACGGTCGTTTCTGCGCCTGCAAGGAAGACGAGTAGAGTATTTCAGGCGTAACCCGTTTCGGGCTCGTTTTTCCGCTGCCTGCTAGAATGTGAAGTCCCTGATGGGTTGCATTGGCGCAAATTGTGGAAAGTGAAAGTCGCCTCGATGGCGCGCTGGGGTCATTCGGAACACAGGGGAACATCGACATGCTCAGGCACGCTGGCTTCAGCGACGTTATGACGATGTTCAAGGTACATGTTTCGAAGGGTTTTGGGCATTTAATTAATTCCGTTTCGCGGATGGGAGAAGGGGCGAAGGTGCCTGCCGAAGACGACCGGCAGTATTGGCTGCGGCAGTTGATGCGGATTGCCGATCCGGTGCTCGAGAATCTGGCGGCGGAAACGCTGAAACGAAATATGCCAGTGGAGTGCGCCCGCGGGAGGTTGGACGAACGGCGGCGGTATACGCACCTGGAGGCGATCGGCCGCTTACTGGCTGGGATTGCGCCATGGCTCGAAGTGGAACTGGAAGCAGGCGTCGAGCGCGATTTACAGCAGCGCTATCGCGATCTAGCGCGGGCCGCGCTGGGCCACGCCAGCGATCCGGCATCGCCCGATTTTCTGAATTTTCATGAGGGCCGGCAGCCGCTGGTGGATTGCGGGTTCCTGGCGCAGGCCGTGCTGCGCGC
>PLZX01000034.1 GCA_003152325.1 Bryobacterales bacterium
CCGACGGGGGCGTCGGCCGCAGTCCAGGGGGGCTGCCCACGATCAATGCAGGTAATGTGGTGGTGGGAAAACTATGTGGCATTGGGCGAAAGCGCCTGCCCCACAAAAACGCAAGCCCTTGCGCACCAAAGTGGGACAGACGCTTTCGTCTGTCAACCCGGCGATCTCAGCGATTTTTTCACAGCTTCTCACCGTGCGGGATGCCGCACACCGGTATCGGAGGTCGGGTGCGTTGGTTTATTGCGGTTGCCTGGCTATTTCGGTCATTTCTTTCAACTGCTCCGATTCCATCGTGTACTGGCACTCCAGTCCCCGCCCCGGCCGCAGGCCATTGATCCGCACAAATACCGACTCTGACCGTGATTCCGGTCCATCCACCAGCATCAGCAACTCTCCCGCATCGAATTTCTCACGCCTGCGCGAGGCCACAGCCTTCGCGTTGAACGCTTGCTTCACCCTGAGTTTTGTGTTCATCGGCACCTCATCAAAATGGTTGCATGTGGGCTGCGCCCGCGGATGACAAGGGATCGTTACATCTCAGCGAGAGCGGCCTTCCCGCTCTCTACCGCTGCAACTTGATCTTTGCGCCGGATCGCCCGCACCAGCGACTTCACGTGCGGTATGGCTCGGGCGGCCCTTTCGGAAACTGGCACGAGCATGGGCGCTTTATTCACGGAATCAGTCCTGTACCCCTTATACAGTAAACGGGCCATCTGGTGCACCTCGTACGAACATTCGCCGGCCAATTCCGACTGATCTTCCCATCCAATCTTTCCTGCGCTCTCGAGCGACCGCAGAATGCCGCTCAAAAGGACCTTTGTGCTGTCATAGAGCATTAATACACCTGTTCTCCCTGCAGACTGACCCTTCTTCCGAGCCTTTTCAGGCTTGGCGGTAAGTCTGTGGCGGGTACGAGTGGAGATTTATTGATATTATAGCACACGCCCATCACGTGGTATACTAAGTACTGGATTTGATGCTCCCGCCGATTCAAGGCCGACCTGTCTAGCCCCGCTAAATCAGTTCCCCTTCCCAATTAGCTGCCTTCAAATCAGAAGAGGACCTTTAAGAACATGAAGAATATTTACGTAGGTAATCTCAACTTCGGAACAACGGAAGACTCCGTCCGCTCCCTTTTTGAAACTCACGGCACCGTTGGGCGCGTCAACATCGCCACTGATCGCGATACCGGTCAGCCCAGGGGATTTGGGTTCGTCGAAATGAGCAATGATGGCGAGGGCGACAAGGCCATCGCGGCTCTAAACGGTACGGACTTCGATGGCAGAGCGCTGAACGTCAATGAGGCCCGCCCAAAGACCGAGCGGTCGGGCGGCGGCGGCGGCTTCGGCCGAAAACGTTACTAAGCTCGCAGCAAACTTCACTCCTGACAGAATCCGGGGCCGGTTCTAGAGGCCCCGGTAGATCTCCTGCCTGCAACACCCCCTCCATCCAATATGGTATGCTATGGCTGGATGCGTAGCCTGCCACTGGCTGATTTCACGCCCGCTCTCAACCATCAGTCCGAAGTGCCCCTATACCGCCAGCTCTATGAACAGATTGCTATTAGCATCCGTTCTGGTAATTTCTCCCGCGGCGAACGCCTCCCAGCCACTCGTGAACTGGCTGGCCTGCTTGGCTTGAACCGCGCCACCGTCTCCGCCGCCTATGACATGCTCGAAACCGCGGGCCTCATCGCCGGCCAGGTGGGCCGCGGCAGCTTCGTCACTGGTCAGGTGACGCCTTCGCCCGCCGGCTCCTTCGATTGGGCGGCCTTGCTCGAACCGAACGCCCTCCCTCCATCCGGCCCGTCCGGCGGTTTCGGCGGCGAAATCGCAAGCTTCGTCATGTCGCGCCCGGCCCGCGCGCTCTTCCCGCTCGATGACTTCCGCGCCAGTTGCCAGGCCGTGCTGGCCCGCCCCGATCTCGACGCCATCCTCCAACTCGGCTCCCCCAGCGGCTACGAACCCCTCCGCCGCCACCTCATCGGCGAAGCCCGCCGCCAGTCCCTCGCCGCCCCCGGCGACGACCTCCTCATCACCAACGGCTGCCAGCAGGCCCTCGACCTCATCGCCCGCGTCCTCCTCCGCCCCGGCGATACCGTGGCCGTCGAAGATCCGGTCTACACCGGCTTGAAAAACCTGCTGCTCGCCAACGGCGCCCAACTCGTCGGCATCCCTGTCGGCCCCGACGGCATGGACGTCACCAATCTCCAGACCACGCTCGATCGTTCGCGGCCTCGCTTCCTCGTAGTCACGTCGAATTTCCAAAACCCCACCGGCGCAACTCTGCCCCTGGCCTCCCGCCGCGCCTTGCTCGAGGCCGCCCGCGCCGCGCGCGTGCCCGTCGTCGNNGAAAACGACGCCTATGGCGAGCTCCGCTACTCGGGCGATCCCCTGCCCGCCATCAAGCAGCTCGATGAATCCGGCTCCACCGTCCTGCTCCGCAGTTTTTCCAAAGTCAGTTTCCCCGGCCTGCGTGTCGGCTGGGTGGTCGGCCCCAAGCCCTTGATCGATCGCCTCCGCCAAGCCAAGGAGGCCGCCGATCTCCATACCGACCAGCTTTCCCAGGCCGTGCTCCTCGAGTTCGCCGAATCCGGCCGCCTCGACGCTCACCGCGCCCGCATGTTGCAGGCCGGCGCCGAACGCCTTGCCGCCACTCTCGATGCCTGCGGCCGCTTCCTCCCGCCCGGCACACGCTACACCCGCCCGCATGGCGGCATGAACGTCTGGGTCCGCCTCCCTGAGCCGCTCGACGCCGGCGAATTGCTGCCCCGCGCCCAGAAGGAAGGCGTGGCGTATATTCCCGGCCGCTATTTCGCCGTCTCGCGCCAGGAACCCTGCGCCTTGCGTCTCAGTTTTGCCGGCCTCCACCCGGACCAGATCCGGAGCGGCCTCGCTATTTTAGGAAGAATCGTCGCGGAGGAAATCGCCCGCGCCTCGCACGGCGCCGGCCCTTCGTCCGCCATGGTGTGAGCACTCTAGTATGCTGTCCGATTTCATTTCGCTCGTGGCGCACGCACTCGTGCGTGCCGCGTCGACACTCGTGTCGACGCCTGGCGGCATCTCACATTGGTTGCGGCTTCGCCGCGCTGTGGGGCAGCCTATTCAGGCTGCGGACCCGCTTTCCAGCGGGTCCAGCCGGCTGAAAGCCGGCTGCGGGCAGGATTGCCCGCCCCACAATTGCTGTCAATTCTTACAGGAGACAGGACACTAACTTTCAGGAGAATCGTATGTTTCAATTTGCCAGTGAACAGTTTCGGGTCAACGTCGGCCTCGCCGAAATGTTGAAAGGCGGCGTCATCATGGACGTCACCAACGCCCAACAGGCCAAAATCGCCGAAGACGCCGGCGCCTCCGCCGTCATGGCTCTCGAACGCGTCCCCTCCGACATCCGCCGCGATGGCGGCGTGGCCCGCATGGCCAACATCGCCATCATCGAAGAGATCATGAAAACCGTCACCATCCCGGTGATGGCCAAAGCTCGCATCGGCCACTTCATGGAAGCCCGCATTCTCGAAGCGCTGGGCGTCGATTTCATCGACGAGAGCGAAGTCCTAACGCCCGCCGACGAAGAGCACCATATCGATAAGACCGGCTTTAAGACTCCCTTCGTCTGCGGCGNNAGGAAGAACTCTACCAGCACGCCAAGACCTTGGCCGCGCCGCTTGAACTCGTCGAATGGGTCGCCCAGCACGGCAAACTCCCTGTGCCTAACTTCTCCGCCGGCGGCATCGCCACTCCCGCCGACGCCGCGCTCGTCATGCAACTCGGCGCCGAGGCCGTCTTCGTGGGCTCCGGCATCTTCAAATCCTCCGACCCCGCTGCGCGCGCCAAAGCCATCGTGCAGGCCGCCAAGAATTTCGATAATCCCGATAAACTCCTCGAAGCCAGCCGCTCCCTCGGCGAAGCCATGCCCGGCCTCGACATTTCCAAGATCCCCGAAGGCGAGCTTCTGCAAACCCGCGGCTGGTAAGCGAACCATGAAGAAGGTAGGAGTCCTTTCGCTGCAAGGGGACTTTGCGGCGCACGGCGCAGCCCTTGAACGCGCTGGCGCACAGCCGGTCTACGTCCGCGAGCCGGCCGACCTCCACTCGCTCGATGGCCTCGTCATCCCCGGCGGCGAAAGCACCACCATGCTCAAACTCATGCGCTTCGACGGACTCTTTGAAGCCGTCGCCGAGTTCGGCGCCCGCAAACCCGTCTTCGGCACTTGCGCCGGCGCCATCCTTGTCGCCGATGAAGTCTCCGGCCCCGCCCAGGAGAGCCTGCGCCTCGTGGACATTGCGGTCGAACGCAACGGCTACGGTCGCCAGATCGATAGCCGCGTCGCCCAAATCCAACCCGAGCCCGAATTCCTCGCCCGCACCGCCCCCGGTAAAATGGAAGCGGTGTTCATCCGCGCTCCCATCATCCGCCGTACCGGCCCCGCCGCCCGCATCCTCGCCCGCTACCACGGCGACCCCGTCTTAGTCGAGCAGGGCCGCCACCTCGTCTCGACCTTCCATCCCGAGTTGACCACCGATCCGCGCGTCCACGCGCTCTTCCTGGAGAAACTGTGAACGCCGCTAAGCGCAAACGAGTTTTGTTCCTCTGCATCGGTAACGCCTGCCGCAGCCAGATGGCCGAAGCCTTCGCCCGCACTTACGGCGCCGATATCCTCCTCGCCGCCAGTGCCGGCCTCGCCCCCGCCATCAAAATCGCCCCCGACACCCTCAAGGCCATGGGCGAAAAAAACATCGATCTGCGCGACCAGTTTCCCAAGAGTCTCCGCCATCTCGGCCGCGCCGAATTCGACCTGGTCGTCAACCTGAGTGGCAGTTCCGTCCCTGAAGATCTCGCCTCCCGCACCAAGGTCCTCGAATGGGAAGTCGACGACCCGGTCTTCATGAAGTACGACCAGCACTGCGAAATCCGCGATCAAATCGAAAAACTGGTCATGTCGCTAATCCTCGACCTGCGCCAGCAAGCCGCCCCCAGCCGTCTCCGCGGCCAGGGCTCCGGCCGCCTGGAAGTCTAACGTCCTGACCCACCGCCGTGAGCCTAACTCTAGTCAGCATTCCGATGATATCTGACGACCTGCCATGCTGCCCACTAACAGGACATCCCCGACCTCTTACTTTATTTAACTAAGAGGTAAGAATTCCTTCGGGCCTCCCGCGAGTCCCAAAAATGCAGCGTAATAACTACACCCGCACAAGGGCCAAGCACATAACTACTAGCAGTCTTGAAGCCCTTGTTGTTTTGCAGTATAAATGCAATGGCAGGAAATGTGGCAACGCATCGGATTGAACTGCTCCCCCGAGATTTGATCGAATGGCGGAAGGCAAAGGGTATCTCATTACCCCAGATTGCCGAGACAACCAAGATCAGTCTGCGGTACTTGGAGGCAATCGAACGCGGTGCTTTCGATAAGTTGCCGGGTGGAGTCTATACCGCAAACTATATACACCAATATGCGCGGGCCGTAGACGATGCTAACAATGCCCTGTGGGACTACTACCGCAACGTCTTCGTGCCGAAGGAAGTGCCGCCTGTCTTTCCCCCCGAACCGGAGTCGCGGATGTGCCGCCTTCGAAAGAGGGCACGGTCCTTCCTCGGCTTGGCCCCGAAGCCATCGATTCTCCCCCATTGACGGTTTCGATGGCCGTTAAGGCCTTGCGGCACGCACCGGGCTGTTTTGCCCGGTGGGGACCGCCATAACCAAGAAACATAACGGTGTTTGCATATGGAGCAAGGTTTCAGGGGTCTCCGTTGCCCCCCGTACCATCCCCATTCGCTGCATTTTCAAGCTATTCAGGCCTTATTTCCTTGAATTTAAACTCACTTCCTGTCAAACTGGACCGAAATGGGCATCAATCTCGGTCTCGACATCGGCGCCATCAGTCTCAAGCTCGCCGCCATCGGCAAGCCCACCGACCAGCCCATCCTCGAATCCCTCTGCTCCGCCCACCCTCAGTTCCGCCTCACCGAACTCGCCGGTCAGCCTCTGGTCCTTTCCGAATACCGTCGCATCGCCGGTAGCCCCATCCAGTCCACCTACGATCTGCTGCACGAACTCTACGAAGTTGTCCCCGAAGATCGCGTCGAAGGCATCCGTGTCACCGGCTCCGGCAGCCGCACCATCGCCCGCGTCCTGGGTCTGTTCTTCGAAAACGAGTTCAAGGCCATCGCCCGCATGATCGGCACGGTCTATCCGCACATCCGCACGGTCTTCGAGATCGGCGGCGAAAGTTCCAAGTACATCCGTCTCGAAGGCTCCACCATCGTCGATTACGATCGCTCCGGCGAATGCGCCGCCGGCACCGGCTCCTTCCTCGACCAGCAGGCGCTTCGCATGCAGTATTCGGTCGAAGAGATCGGTCAGGTGGTCACCACCGCCAGTTGTGCCGCGCGCATCGCCGGCCGCTGCTCGGTCTTCGCCAAGAGCGATATGATTCACGCCCAGCAGAAGGGCTACTCGCCGGCGGAAATTCTGCGCGGCCTCTGCGACGCCGTGGCGCGCAATTTCAAGAGCGCCATCGTCCGCGGCCGTCCCGTCCAGGCCCCCGTCGCATTGATCGGCGCCGTCTCGCAAAATGCCGGCGTCACCGGTGCCCTGCGCGAAGCTTTCTCGTTGGGCGCTGCCGACCTCTTCGTCCCCGAGCACTTCGCCTGGTGCGGCGCCATCGGCACCGCCATGCTGGAAGCCGAAGAGCCGCGCAAACGTTCCATCCTGGAAATTCACCGCCTCCGCCAGCATGAGTCCGAAGAGACCGTGCAGGACACCACGCCGCTCTGTTCAGCCAACGTTGTCCAGCTCCGCGACCGCGTCGGCCGCTACGTCCCGCCGCCCGATGGCGCGCCCATCCCCGCCTACCTCGGCCTCGACATCGGCTCGGTCTCCACCAACGTGGTGGTGATCGACGAGTCGGGCGCCGTTATCCACGATGTCTATCTCCGCACCGCAGGACGCCCCATCGAGGCCGTGCAGCAGGGCCTCAGCGAAGTCGAGCGCCTCTGGGGCAGCCGCCTCCAGATCCGCGGCGCTGGCACCACCGGCTCCGGCCGCGAGCTGGTCGCCGAATTCGTCGGCGCCGACGTCGTCAACGATGAGATCACCGCCCACAAGACCGGCGCGATCCACATCAGTAACACCCTCGGCGGCGAACCCGTCGACACCATCTTCGAGATCGGCGGCCAGGATTCCAAGTTCATCTCCATCGAGAACGGCGTGGTCGTCGATTTNNGCCATGAACGAAGCCTGCGCCGCCGGCACCGGCTCCTTCCTCGAAGAGCAGGCCGAGAAGCTGGGCATCTCCATCAAGGGCGAGTTCGCCTCGCTCGCGCTTGCCGCGCCCTTCCCCACGCGCCTGGGGGAGCGTTGCACCGTCTTCATGGAGCGAGACGTCACCGGCTGGCTCAACAAAGCCGAAACCGTCCCCAACCTCGTCGCCGGCCTGGCCTACTCCATCGCGCTCAATTACCTCAACCGCGTTGTGCGCGGCCGCAAACTCGGCAACGTGATTTACTTCCAGGGCGGCACCGCTTACAACGACGCCGTCACCGCCGCCTTTGCCAGCCTGCTCGGCAAGAAGATCACCGTGCCGCCTTATAACGGCGTGATGGGCGCTGTCGGCATGGCTCTCATCGCGCGCCAATGGAGAATGGCCACACAAGCCGAAACACGCTTCCGCGGCTTTGACCTCCACAAGCTCAGCCTCACCGCCCGCGATTTCGTCTGCAAGGCCTGCTCCAACCTTTGCGACATGAAGGAATTCGTCATCGAGGGCCAAAAAAGCTACTGGGGCGACAAGTGCTCCGACAAGTTTCGCAAGCCCTCCGCTACCGGCCGCAAGCCCGTCATCGAAGATCTCTTCGAATTCCGCGACAAACTCCTCAACCAGCTCCCGTCATGCGCCGGGCCCCTGAAAATCGGCCTGCCGCGCGCCATGACCATGTTCGAACGACTGCCCTTCTGGCGCACATACTTCTCTGAACTCGGCCTTGAGACCGTGCTCTCTCCCGTCACCGACCCGCGCATTTCCGCCAGCGGCATTGAGATGGCGGTGGCCCAGCCCTGCTACCCGGTGCAGGTGGCGCACGGCCACGTGCAGGCGCTGGTCGAAGCCGGCGTCGATTACATCTTCGTCCCGGTCATGGCCGACGCCGAATCCGCCGGCGATTCCTGCCCCACGCATTACTGCCCGTGGAGCCAGACGCTCCCCTGGGTGCTGCGCTCCGCGCCCGCGCTGGAACCGTACCAGCACAAGCTCCTCATCCCCACCCTGCACTTTCAACTCGGCCCCGCGCAGATCAAGAAGGCGCTCGCCGAAACCATGCGCCGCATCGGCGTCACGCGCCGCTCGAGCGACCGCGCCGTCGACGCCGCCTATACCGCCCAGCGCGAATTTCAAGACGCGCTCCTGGCCGCCGGCCGCCGCGCGCTCGCAGCCCTCGACGCTTCCGGCGAACCCGGCCTGGTGCTGGCCGGCCGCGGCTATAACCTCTATGACCGCGGCGTCAACTGCGATATCCCCCGCAAGCTGCGCCACCGCTACGGCGCCAACGTCATCCCGCTCGACTTTCTGGTGACCGGCCGCGAGCCCGTCGCCGACGCCGCCAACATGTACTGGATTTCGGGCCGCAAGATTCTGGAAGCCGCGCACGTCGCGGCCGCCCGCCCCAACCTGCACCTGGTCTATATCACCAACTTCAAGTGCGGGCCCGATTCCTACATCAAGCACTTCGCCCGCCAGGCCGCCGGCGCGCCGCTGCTGGTCCTCCAGTTCGACGGCCACGGCAACGACGCCGGCTACATGACGCGCTGCGAAGCCTACCTCGACAGCAAAGGAATCCTTCGATGCTACCAGTCGCCGAAAGAGCTGCCCCCGCAGCCGGCCGTCATCCACTAGCCGGGAAGCGCATCTACATCCCGCCCATGGCCTATGGCAGCGCTCGCGCGTTCGCGTCGGCGTTCCGCGCCATCGGCCTGGATGCCGAGCCCACGCCGCCTCCCGACCATCGCACCAAGGAACTCGGCGCCCATTACACTTCCGGCGACGAATGCTATCCCGCCAAAGTCACCGTCGGCGATTTCATGAAGGTCCTGGAACGCCCCGATATCGATCCCGCGCGCGTGGCCCTCTTCATGCCCACCGCGCAGGGTCCCTGCCGCTTCGGCCAGTACGCTCCCTACCTGCGCCAGATCCTCGACACCCATGGCTTCAGCGCCGTCGAGATTCTTTCGCCCACCAGCCAGAACGCCTATCAGGGCCTCGGCACGCTCGCCAAGCCCTTCGTCCGCACCGGCTGGCGTGCGCTGCTCGCGGCCGACCTGCTGCAGAAACTGCTGCTCCTCTACCGCCCCTACGAAGAGCAGCGCGGCGATACCGAAGCCGTCTATGAAGAGTCGCTGACCGATCTCTGCGACACCCTGGAGCAAACTCCCCCCGAGCCCGGCGTGCAACTGCTCGCGCTGCGCGATTCGTTAGTCCGCAGCCGCGGCCGCTTCCGCAAACTGTCCGCCCGCAAAGACCGCTCCCTGCCCCTCATCGGTGTGGTGGGCGAAATCTTCTGCCGCCTGAATACCTTCTCCAATGAGAACCTGGTGCGCTGCCTGGAAGCCTACGGCGCGGAAGCCTGGGTCTCCGACATCGTCGAGTGGATCTGGTACACCAACTCCGAGCACTTCCGCAAACTCAAGCTCACCGGCCGCCTCTGGAGCATGGAAGCGCTCGGCGCCTGGGTGCGCAAACGCGTGCAGCAGCGCGACGAGCACGTACTGGCCGCGCCCTTCCACGAAGATTTCGCCGGCCGTGAAGAGCCCGACATCTACGAAATCCTGGAGTGCGCGCGGCCCTACCTGCCGCGCGAAGGCGCCTTCGGAGAGATGGTGCTGAACGTCGGCAAAGTGGTCTACCTCGCCAAAAAGGGTGCGGCCGGCATCATCGACATCAGCCCGTTTACCTGCATGAACGGCATCGTCTGCGAAGCCATCTACCCGCGCATCAGCCGCGACCTGGGGGGCTTGCCCATCCGTAATTTCTACTTCGACGGCTCCCAGTCCGATCTCGACCGCGACCTCGGCGTCTACATGGAACTGGCCCGCGGCTACCGCCGCCAGCGGCAATAGACCTTCGCCAGGATCAGGGCTCCTGCCACGGTCGCGAGCAATCCCCACGCCTGATCGGGGGTGAGAAGGAAACGCGGCGCGCCCGGCTCGTGCAAGCTGTCCAGCCAGAAGCGAAACGGACCGCCGCAAGGCGGAACGCGATCTGGCGGTCCAGCCCCAGTTTGCCGGCTCGCCACACCAGCATTGCAGTGCCGGCGAGGATTCCGGCCAGAACAAGAATGGCAAACGGATAGATGCTTCGTGAGCCGATGTGCAAAGCGCCCAGGTGAACGTATGGCAGCATTTCTCAGGACAGCCGCTTTGTCAGCTCACCGCCTTGCTGTGGAACTTCTTCAGCCCTACCACCAGCAAAGCCACGTTGATGGCGGCGAGGGCCGCAATCACCACCATGGTGTTGATGTGATCGGCCTGGGTCAAAGTGCCGCGCAGCCCTTCGCTGGCATAGACCAGCGGGTTGATGAGCACGGCGTATTGCAGCACGGGGAAGCTTCTTAAATAGCTCCAGGGGTAATAGGCGCAGCCGAACATCATCATGGGCGCGAGCACCAGGCTGAACATCAGCCCAATCTGAGTTTGCCCAACACTGCAGCCCAGCGCGAGTCCGCCGGCCGAGGAGAACATGGCGACCAGCAGGCAGACCACGGCGAATTCCACCGGGCGGAAGCTGAAATGCACCCCGGAGCCCACAGTGAGGTAGGCGGCGGGGATGACCACGAGGCCGGCCACCAGAGCCTGGATCATGCCGGCGACAATCTTTTCGACTGCCAGCCAGCCGATCTCGATGGGAGCGAGCAGGCGATCTTCAATCTCGCGGGTAAATTGAAACTCGGTGATGAGCGGCATCGCGACGCCCTGCACGCCGGCGAGCACCATGGAGATGGCCATGACACCCGGCAGGATAATGCTCTTATAACTGGCCTGCATCACGCCACCTGCGGTGAGGACGCGGCCGAATACGAAAGTCAGCAAGAGCGGCTGCAGCAAGTTCTGTAACAGCATGGGGAGAAGATTGCGGCGGGCGACATGACCGTCGCGCGAAAGCAAGGCGTAAAAAGTTTTCCAGTTCAATCGCGTAAGCTCCTTCCGGTGTGATGCAGGAACAGCGTTTCAAGGCTGGGCTCGGCAATGTGGACATCGTGCAACTCGGCTTGGGCGGCCTGCGCGGCGGTGACGATGCCGGAGATGAGCGGCCCGCCGCGGTCGGCATAAACGTCGGCGGCAACGTGGTCGGCGGAGCGTACTTCGGTGACGCCCGGCAGGCTTCGCATGGCTGCGAGCAATTCCTCCGGGGCGCGGTTGAAGCGGAGGCGCAGCAGATAGCCGCCGGGAATGGAGGCTTTTAATTCCTGCGGCGTGCCCTGCGAAATGATGCGGCCGTGATCGATGATGGCCAGGCGCTGGCACAGCGAATCGGCTTCACCCATGTCGTGGGTGGTGAGGACGATGGTTTTGCCGAGGCGGTTGTAATCGCGCACAATTTCCCAGAGCAGCAGGCGGGTTTGGGGATCGAGGCCGGCGCTGGGTTCGTCGAGGAACAGCACTTCGGGGTCGTGCATCATGGCGCGGGCGATGGAGATGCGCTGCATCATGCCGCCGGAGAAGCCGCGCACCATGTGATCGGCGCGGTCGGTCAACTTGAACTGCTCGAGCAGCGTCTGCGCCCGCTGCTCGCGCTCGCGCGAGCTTTGGCCGAAGTAAGCGCCGTGGAAGAGGAGGATTTCGCGTGCCGTGAGGGCAAAATCCAGGTTGGGCCGCTGCGGCACCACGCCGATGAGGCGCTTGGCCTTGACTTGTTCTTTCCAGACATCGAATTCGCCGATGAAGGCGCGGCCGCTGGTGGGCCGGGTGCGGGTGGTCAGGACGCCGATGGTGGTCGATTTCCCAGCGCCGTTAGGGCCGAGCAGGCCAAAGACTTCGCCGGGGCGCATTTCGAGAGAGATGTCGTCGAGCGCCACGACTTCGAATTTCTTCTTTTTATCTTTCTTCTCTTTGGGCCCGGAGCGCTGGGAGATGAAAGAAAAGCCGGCGCCGCGGGCGGCCGAGGGCGGCGGCGTGTCGTAGACCTTGCGCAGATTTTCGATGCGGATGCCAATTCCCATGCGAGGTTCTCTCCGATTGTCAGAGACGCTCCAGGTCTCTGGGGATTCGTTATAGGATAGCGCGAAGGCGGCGGGCGTCGCTGGTCTTACGCCCCGTTCCGGGGCTCTTGACGGTCACGCCATGATTCGGTAGTGGGTTAACTCAA
>PLZX01000248.1 GCA_003152325.1 Bryobacterales bacterium
CAGCAAAGAGGACCTGAGCCAGTACAAACCCGAAGAGATCGTCTACGACGGCGATACCGGACGCGCCAAGGTCTACCCTCAGGGTGCCTTCATCTACCGTCTGAACGGCCGCAGCCGTCAGAAATCGGCCTCGTACTACACCCCCGAGGATTTGACCAAGTGCGTGGTTAAATATGCGCTGAAGGAATTGCTGATTGGCAAGACGACGGACCAGATTTTGCAGCTCACCGTATGCGAGCCGGCGCTCGGCAGCGGGGCGTTTCTGAACGAAGCCATCAATCAACTCGCAGACGCGTACCTCAAAGGAAAGCAGGCGGATCTGGACCGCCGCATTCCCGAAGGCGACCTGGAACAGGAACGTCAGAAGGTAAAGGCATTCCTGGCGGATAACCGGGTCTTCGGCGTGGACCGAAATCCGGTGGCAGTGGAACTGGCCGAGATATCGCTGTGGCTCAATACCATCTACCAGGGCCACACTATTCCGTGGTTCGGCGGTCAGCTTGCTGCTGGCAACAGCCTAATCGGCGCACGCAGACAAGCATTCCGGCGCGGGCAGTTGACTGATAAGGCCAGGCCCTGGTTGGAGTCCGTCCCGGAGCGGGTCCCGGTTGCCGACTCCCGCCCACAGGATGCTGTCTATCATTTCCTTGTGCCCGATAAGGACATGTCTAACTACGGGGACAAGGTCGTAAAGGCGATGTGCCCAAAGGAGTTGAAGCGGATCTCCGACTGGCGAAGAGCATTCTGCGAAAAGTTCGATGCTGCCGAGGCCGACACGCTCGTGCGGCTCAGTGATGCCGTAGACCGCCTCTGGGCACGCCACGCGGATGATCTCCGGAATGCGCGCGGCCGGACGGCGCACGATTTCGCCGTCTGGGGGCAACCGGCCCGCGACGAGCGGGGCCAGACGCTGACCACGCGGGAGCGGGATGCGATCTTCCGTAAAGCGATTCATCCGGACCAGGGACCTTCTACCGCGTACCAGCGACTGCGGTTCGTAATGGACTACTGGTGTGCACTCTGGTTCTGGCCTATCGAGAAGGCACACCTGACGCCGACGCGGCATGAGTTTCTGCTCGAAGTGGGCTCGGTGTTAGAAGGGACGGTCCGGGCCACCCAGTCCATCCGCCGCACGCAGGGAGAGATGTTCGGCCCGGAGCAGCCGAGCCTTACGGTAGCCGACGAGTACGGCCTGGTGGACGTCAACGAGTTCTGCAAGGGATCTGAGCGTCTGACGCTGGTCCGCGAGATAGCTGAAAAGTACAGGTTCTTGCACTGGGAGTTGGAGTTTGCAGATGTTTTCGCCGGAGCGACCGGCTTCGACTTGATCCTCGGCAACCCACCCTGGATCAAAATAGAGTGGAATGAAGGTGCGGTGATGGGAGACGTGCAGCCGCTCTATCTGCTGCGCGATTTCTCGGCACCGGACCTGGCGAAGTTGCGCGTCGACGCAATGTCGAAGTACCCCGGTCTACGCAAGCTTTATTTGGACGAGTATGGGGAGTTCGCGGGCACGCAGGCATTCCTCAATGCAAAGCAGAATTATCCACTATTACTTGGGAGCCAGTCCAACACATTTAAGTGCTTTGTCACGAAGGCGTGGTCGGTGGCGAGCGAGGGCGGGCTCCAGGGATTCCTGCACCCCGAAGGCGTGTACGATGAACCGAAGGGTGGAGCTTTACGGGCGGAACTGTATCCGAGACTCAGGTATCACTTGCACTTCCAGAACGAAAAGAAGCTGTTCGCTGAAATCAGCCACACACGAGTCTTCGGNNCCTTCGGTGCCAACGTGTATGGACCTCCGAGCCTCGTCGGCTTCCGACACATAGCGAATCTCTTCACCCCTGCCACCGTGGATGCCTGCCTCTGTCATGATGGTCACGGAGTCGTACCAGGCATCAAGAACGATCAGAATGACTGGAACGAGGACGGCCATCGACACCGCGTTATCGAGGTCGATGAGAAAACCCTAGCACTGTTCGCGAGCGTTTACGACTATCCCGGAACACCCGCCCTTCAAGCCCGGCTACCGGCTCTACATGCTCGCGAACTGGTTAACGTGCTACGGAAGTTCGCCGGTCAGCCGAAGCGTTTAGGCCAGCTTGCCGGACAGTACACGACATCGGAAATGTGGCATGAGACGAACGCGGTCAAGGCCGGCACAATCCGGCGTGATATAGGANNCGGCCCTCATTTTTACGTCTGCAACCCCCTGGTCAAGACGTCCCGCACTGACTGCACGAAGAACGGCGACTACGATCTACTCGATTTGACATTGACGCCGGGCGAATACCTACCGCGGACAAACTACTTCCCCGATTGTCCGGCCGAGGTCTATCGAGATCGTGCGCCGGGTGTTCCTTGGGATACAGAAAAGCGCGTAACTGACTACTGTCGGGTTGTGTTCCGACGAAGTCTCGACGAATCAACCGAACGAACACTGATCTCGTGTATCGTTCCTCAAAAAGTCGGGCATATACATACCGTGCTTTCTATGGCATTCAGTGACACTCGGAATCTCGTTCAGTTCGCGGCTTACAGCAGCGCACTACCGTACGATTGCTTCATCAAGATGACCGGGCGGGCTGACCTCTATGAATCGGTCTTACGCATGTTGCCCCTGCCGAACAGTACCTCCGCTCTGTGCGCCCGCGCGCTTTTGCTCAACTGCTTGACCAGCCACTACACCGACCTCTGGCGCGAGTGCTGGGACGCCGATTTCACCGCCAGCCGCTGGGCCAAGTGTGATCCGCGGCTCGGTAACGACCGCTTCACGGCTCTCTCCCCGGACTGGTCCTGGCACACCCCCCTTCGCACCGATTACGAACGTCGCCAGGCTCTCGTCGAGATCGATGTCCTTGTCGCCATGGAGCTCGGGCTCACCGTGGAGGAGCTCTGCACTATCTACCGCATCCAGTTCCCCGTGCTGCGCCAGTACGAACGCAACACATACTACGACAGCAACGGTCGCATCGTCTACCTTGATGGCGACCAGTCATACGGCCTCTCCACCCCTGACTGGAAGAAGAAGCGCAATCAGTCAACCATCGAACGCACCGTCACGGACGACACAGTGCCCACTGGCCCCCGTGAGCGCACCATCGTCTATGAAGCCCCCTTTGACCAGTGCGACCGCGAGGAAGACTACCGCACCGCCTGGTCAGAGTTCGAGCGGAGAAATGCATGATCCCATCCGTCATCGGCGCACAGGTCCGGCGGGGGATCGAGGAGTTCCTCCGCACAACCTTCCCGATCACCAATCCCTACTTCGCGGGCGCTCTGGACGAAATGCTGGCCCGACCCGGCGAGGTCTTCCGGGGCCCTTACATCTCGCTCAAGCTGCCATTCACGTCGTCGCCTGACACGCGGCAGTATTTCCCCGGCGTGGTGCCGGAGTGGTTCCGGCCATTCCGCCACCAGGAGCAAGCGTGGGAGCGCCTGGATTTCCAGGCCGGCAAGAGCACCGTGGTTGCCACCGGAACGGGGTCGGGCAAGACCGAGTGCTTCCTCTTCCCGATCCTCGACTACTGCTACCAGAACCGGAATCAGCGGGGAATCAAGGCAATCTTGATCTATCCGATGAACGCACTGGCCACCGACCAGGCGGGACGCCTTGCGGAAGCGATTTTCCGCAGCGATGCGTTGCGCGGGCGCGTCACCGCAGGGCTGTACCTTGGGGAGCAGGACCAGGTGCCCACGGTGTCGATGACGGAGTCACGCATCATCACCGACCGGGACACCATGCGGTTGACGCCGCCGGACATTCTGCTCACCAACTACAAGATGCTCGATTACCTGCTGCTGCGGCCGCGGGATCTTGGGCTTTGGCGGAGAAATGGGCCAGATACCCTTCGCTACCTTGTGGTCGACGAACTGCACACGTTCGACGGAGCACAGGGCGCGGACGTGGCCTGTCTCATCCGGCGGCTGAAGGAACGCCTGCGGACACCGAAGGCGCACTTGATCTGCGTGGGGACCTCGGCGACGCTGGGAAGCGACGCCGCCGTCTCCGCGACGCAACTGGTGGAATACGCCGGCAAGGTTTTCGGCGAAACCTTCGACACCGAAAGCGTGATCGGCGAATCGGTGCAGACTCCCGCGGAGTTTCTGGCCGGCGCCGGGGTGCGCTATGCGGGCACGCCGGGTCCGGAAGCAAAAGAGGTGCTCAACCCGCTGCGCTACGGCAACCCGAACGAATATCTGGACGCACAGCGGCGGCTTTGGTTCGGCGACGCAATCGGCACGCCGGACTCGCTGGAATGGCAACTGGCGCTGGCGGGCTTGTTGCGGTCGCACGGCTTCCTCCGCCGGTTGCTTGCCTGCATGACGTCCACTGCCATGGAATCCGCCGAACTGGTGGAGCGCCTGCGAGCCGCCTTGCCGGCTTACGGCAGCCCGGATGCGGAATACGTGGAACTGGTGCTGGGGAGTTTCCTGGCACTGGTTTCGGCGGCACGGATTCAAGGCCCGAACGGACCCCAGCCGATGATCCAGGTGCGGTATCAGTTCTGGCTGCGGGAGTTGGCGCGGCTGGTCTCCAGCGTCGGTCCGGAGCCGAGATGGGCGTTCGCGGCGGATCTCAAAACCGAGGACCTGAAGCACAGCTTGCCGGTGATTCACTGCCGGGAGTGCGGATTGACTGGGTGGGCGGGTACGGTGAAGGACGCCGACGACNNAAGCCGGAGGTGCGGTTCCTCTTCCCTGGGGAGGTCGGGCCAGACGATCAGATGGAACTGCCCCAGTTCCTCTGCCCGGAGTGCCTGCACTTCGGACACGCGGAGAGCGCGCTGGAGTGCTCCTGGTGCGGCAAGGAGGCG
>PLZX01000282.1 GCA_003152325.1 Bryobacterales bacterium
CGGAGGATGCCGAGCGGACGCTGCCGCTGTTTCAGGCGGTGGGATACCACTCCCCGCAGAATCTGGCGTCGGGACTGATGTACGTGCCATACGACGCCGGCCACATTCTGGGTTCTTCCTGCATGGTGCTGCACGAACAGCAAGACGGCGGGCAGGTGCGGCTGGCGTTTTCGGGCGACGTGGGGCGTCCCAACCTGCCGATCATCCGCGACCCGGAGACCATGCCGCCGGCCGAATACCTGATCATGGAGAGCACTTACGGCGGCCGCCTGCATAAGAGCGCCAGTCACGTCATCAACAAGCTGCGGGAGGTGGTGATCCGCACGGCGAAGCGCGGCGGCCGGATCATCGTGCCGGCGTTTGCGGTGGGCCGCACGCAGCAACTGGTGCTGCTGTTGCACCAATTGTCGAATGAGAAGCAGATTCCGAATATCCCGATCTTCGTGGACAGCCCACTGGCGTTGAACGTCACGCAGGTGCACCGCGACCACCCGGAGTGTTTCGACGACGAGGCGCGGGAATACCTGACCCGCGGCGAGGACCCCTTCGGTTTCGGGCGTTTGCAGTACGTCCGTGAGGCCGCGGAATCGAAAAAGCTGAACGACCTGCACGGGCCGTTCGTGGTGATCTCGGCCTCGGGGATGTGCGAGCAGGGCCGGATTCTCCACCACCTGCGTAACAACATTGAAGACCCGCGGAACACAGTGCTGATCACGGGGTTCCAGGCGCGGGACACCTTGGGACGGAAGTTAGTGGAGAAATGGCCGGAAGTCGCCATCTTTGGCGAACCGCTGCGGGTGCGCGCGGAGATTTCGAGCCTGGACGAACTGAGCGGCCATGCCGACCAACAGGAGTTGTTGCAGTGGATTAAGCCGCTGGCGCCTTCCTTGCGCAAAGTGTTTCTGGTGCATGGCGA
Source organism: Bryobacterales bacterium (assembly GCA_003152325.1). GTDB lineage: Bacteria > Acidobacteriota > Terriglobia > Bryobacterales > Bryobacteraceae > PALSA-129. Next base: position 917 of record PLZX01000282.1, read on the forward strand.
GCCGCAACAATCGGAGGTTTTGGCGAAGCTACTCCACTCCACTTGCGGGCTGGAAGTGGTGGTTCCGTCACCCGGGCAGAGTTTTGAGTTGAAATAGGCGAAACCAAAATCGCCCGGCGATCCATCTATACTGGAAGAGTACAAGGAGTCTAGTTACGTGAGCCCCACACACTACGAAAAAGATCGTTCGGGCCTGATGACGGCGCTGGTGGCCGGCGCGATCATCGCCCTGCTGGCTGCGGTCATCTATTTGTTCGTGCAGATCGATCACCTGCAAACTGACTTGGCCAAAGTGCAGGACAAGATGATGACCGAGATGACGAACCAGAAGGACTCGTCCTCGGAAAGACTTTCATCCCAACAGAAGCGGATCGAGGCGTTGAAGCAAGATCTGGAAGCTACGCGCGCGCAGAACGCGGCGCAAGCCAAGAACCTGTCGGCGCAGGCGCAGAAGGAAGCCACGGCGCACGCGGATGCGCTCGCCAGGCAGATTGCGGAAGAAGAAGCCAAAATGAGGACGCAGTTGGCGGCGCAGCAATCCGACATCGGCGACGTGAAGCAGGCGGCCACAGCGGCCAATGCGAAAATTGCCGATGTAACGACCGACGTCGGCGGTGTGAAGACGCATTTGAGCGCCACGGATGCCGAACTGCAGAAGACCATCTCCGACCTGAAGTCCGCGCGCGGCGATCTGGGTGTGCAGAGCGGCTTGATCGCCACCAATGGCACTGAGTTGGCCGCCCTGAAGCTGAAGGGCGAGCGCAACTACGTGGACATCAATCTCACCAGGAAGGACAAGAACAAGCGGTTCGCCGACATCACCCTGACGCTGAAGAGTGTCGATGCCAAGAAGAACAAGTACACGGTGGATGTGATGGCCGACGACAAGCTCACCGAGAAGAAGGACAAGAGCCTCAACGAGCCGGTGCAGTTCTACACCGCCAAGGGCGGGCACACGCCGTACGAAATAGTGATCAACAAGGTCGGGAAAGACCAGATCGTGGGCTATCTTTCGACGCCTAAAGACCTGGCACCCCGATAACGCCGGACCGGGATTCCGCGTCAATCTTTTCGACCAACTTTTCGACGTGCATGCAGTAGATGGCTGGCTTGCCGTCGCGGTCGCTCTGGAAGTAGATGCGCTGGGCGTCGGGTGAAAAGCGCGGCGCGGTCATTTCCGGGTGGCTGGCTTTGTGCTCGCAGAGCGTCAATTCCCGTTGCGTGACGCGCAGCAGGAGGAGGATGGTGGGCGAGGCGGCGCTGCGGCTGGCGCCCACGAATACGGAAGTATCGCGATTGAATCCGAAGTCCGCGAACTGGCTGGTCTTGGCGACGAGCTTGTCGGAAGCGGCGTCGGGGGAGCACTCGCGGATGGCGGTCAACTGTTTGGGATCCTCGGGAAAACTCAGGTAGAGGACGGTCTTGCCGTCGGGCGCCCAATCGGCCGGACCCACACGGCCGGCCGCGAGTTTAAACGAGTGCTTCTGGGTGCCGTCGGAATTCACCAGCCAGAGGGCGTCTTCGCCCTGCCGGAAGAGGATCTGGGCGCGCATCGGCCGCGCGATGGCGTGGCTCATGGCGAAGGGCGACTCCACGACGGTGCGGGCGGCGCCTTGCGCCAGCGAGACCATGCGGAGGCGCGAGCCATCGGTCCGGCGTTCGGCGAAGGTGGCGTGCGTGCCGTCGGGGCCAACACTCAGACCCGCGATGCGTTCCCAACCGTCGGGGATCTTGTAGAGTTCGCGGGGCCGGCCGCCGAGTAGCGAGAGGAATAGAGACCGGCCGGCGAAAAAACAGAAGGAGCGGTTGTCGGGAGTCAGGGTGAGGGAACTGCCGTCGAGGTCCTCGACCGTGGTGAGCTCTTTGGTCTCGCCCGACTTGAGATCGAGGCGGAAGGCCTGCGGCGAGCCGTTGCGATCGCAACAGAAGAGCATCGACGCGCTGTTGTGCGCGATGGCGCGGTTGTAGGCGGCGGGCAGGGTGCTGGAATAGGCCGGGTCGGTGAAGCGGTAGACGTCGAAGTCCGTGGTGGGGTCGGGATATCGTTTAACGGCGGAGGGAAAACTGGCGCCGGGCCTTTCCTGGGCCAGCACAGCCGTCGCAATGCCCGAAAACAGGAACCCTCTGCGCGAACAGTCGCGCGCCAGACCAGCCATACTAGGATGGTATCAAGGGTAGCGGCCTGGAGGGATATTCCTGAAGATCACGCGAAAGATCGGCGGCGCGGCGGTGCTCGCGGTGGCACTGACGGCCTGGGGCGCGCAGGCACAGTTCGAGGTGGCATCCATCAAGCCGGGCGATCCGAGCCTCGGCGGCTACAGCATGCGCTCGTTTCCCGGCAGGCTGGAGCTACGCAACTACACGGTGAAAGCTTGCATCGAGATGGCGTACTCCGTGAACGACAACCAACTCGCCGGCGGTCCGAAAGGCTTTGACACGGAGGGATACGACATTATTGCCAAACTGCCGGAGGGCGGTAAGGGCGAGCAGATTCCGCAAATGTTGCAGGCGCTGCTGGCGGACCGGTTCCATCTGACGTTTCACCGCGAAACCCGGAGCCTGGCGGCCTATCTGTTGATGCCGGCGAAGGGCGGACCCAAGATGCCGCAGGCGACGGAAACCATTAGCACAAGCTGGGGCGCGCGCCGCATCAGAGGCAAGGGGATCGGGATGGCCGCGTTGGCGGACATGCTGACGAAGCTTCTGGAGCACCCGGTTTTCGACGAGACGGGCCTCGAAGGCAGGTACGACGTCACTTTGGACTTTGCGCCCGTGCAAGCGTCTCCCACACCCACGAACGAGGATTTGGGCCTTCCATTTTTCCGGCGATTCAAGAGCAACTCGGCCTGAAGCTGGAGGCCACCAAGCGACCCGTAGAGGTCTTTGTGATCGACCATGTGGAGAAGCCGTCGGGGAATTAGCCGCTAAGCGTCGGCTGGCCGATTCGTCTTCATTGCATACAAGCTAAAATAGAAGTTGCGGTTCTCCCACCGTACCGAGACCATTCATGATTGTTGATACCATCCTGGCGAAAGTCTTCGGCACCAAAACCGAGCGCGAGATCAAAGAGTTGCAGCCCACCGTGGCGGCGATCAACGATCTCGAGCCGGCCATGCGCCAATTGTCGGATATCGACCTCGCCGCCAAGACCATCGAGTTCAAAGAAAGGCTGGCGCAGGGCGCGCCGCTGGACGATTTGCTGATTGAGAGCTTCGCGGTTGTGCGCGAGGCCGGGCGGCGCGTGCTGAACATGCGGCATTTCGACGTGCAGTTGATCGGCGGCATGGTGCTGCACAAAGGCAAGATCGCCGAAATGAAGACCGGCGAAGGCAAAACGCTGGTGGCCACGCTGCCTTGCTACCTGAACGCGCTCGAAGGCAAGGGAGTGCACGTGGTGACGGTGAACGATTACCTGGCCAAGCGCGACTCGGAATGGATGGGGCGGTTGCACAAATTTCTGGGTCTGCAGGTGGGCGTGATCGTACACGATCTGGACGATGAGGAGCGCAAGGCGGCTTACGGCGCCGACATCACTTACGGGACGAACAACGAATTCGGTTTCGACTACCTGCGCGACAACATGAAGTTCCGGATTTCGGACTGCGTGCAGCGCGAGTACCGCTACGCCATCGTGGACGAAGTGGATTCGATCCTGATAGACGAATCGCGGACGCCGCTGATCATTTCAGGACCGAGCGAGGAATCCACCGATAAATATTACAAGATCAATCGCATCATTCCGAAGTTGATTCGCGGCGAAGTGATCGAAGGCAAGGAGCCGGGCGAAAAGTACACGACGGGCGATTACACCATCGACGAAAAGCACCGGTCGGCGGCGCTCACCGAAGAAGGCGTCTTCAAGGTGGAAAAGCTGCTGGCGATCGGGAACCTGTACGACCCGAACAACATCGAATTCAATCACCATGTGCAGCAGGCGCTGCGCGCGCATGTGCTGTACGTGCGCGACCGGGAATACGTAATCAAGGACGGCGACGAAGGCCCGGAAGTGATCATCGTGGACGAATTCACGGGGCGGCTGATGCCGGGACGGCGCTGGTCCGACGGGTTGCACCAGGCGGTGGAAGCCAAGGAAGGCGTGAAGATCCAGCGGGAGAATCAGACGCTGGCGACCATCACCTTCCAGAATTATTTCCGTATGTACAAGAAGCTGTCGGGGATGACCGGCACGGCGGAGACGGAAGCGGCGGAATTTCAGAAGACTTACAACATCGACGTCACGGTGATTCCCACCAACCAGCCGATGATCCGCAAGGAGAATCAGGACGTCGTTTACCGGACCGAAGAAGAGAAGTTCCGCAACGCAGCGAAGGAGATCAAGGAACTCAACGCGAAGGGGCAGCCTGTGCTGGTAGGCACCATCTCGGTGGAGAAATCCGAGAAGCTGTCGGGCATTTTGAAGAGGATGGGCGTGCGGCACGAAGTGCTGAATGCCAAGAACCACGAGCGCGAAGCCAGCATTGTGGCGCAGGCCGGGCGCAAGGGAACGGTGACGGTTTCGACTAACATGGCCGGCCGCGGTACGGATATCCTGTTGGGCGGCAATCCTGAGTTCATGACCAAGGACGCCTGCCTGAAGGAGAAGGTGGCAGAGCGGCTTTCGGAGAGCGAAGCGCAGTATATCGCCGACGAACATTTTTACTATTTCACGCATCTCGACCAGTTCTACCGCGTGCGACGCGACAAGTGGGACGAAATTTTTGCGCGATACAAGGGCGAAACCGAACGGGAGCATGACGAAGTGGTAGCGCTGGGCGGGTTGCACATTGTGGCGACGGAGCGGCACGAATCGCGACGCATCGACAACCAGCTTCGCGGGCGCGCCGGCCGCCAGGGCGACCCCGGCAGCTCGAAGTTTTTTCTCTCTCTGCAGGACGACCTGCTGCGCATTTTCGGCGGCGAGCGGATGCAGAACCTGATGTTGCGACTGGGCATGGAAGAAGACGTGCCGATCGAGAGCGGGCTCATCACCAAGCGCATCGCCAAGGCGCAGGAAGCCGTCGAAATGCAGAATTTCGAAGCGCGCAAACACCTGCTGGAATACGACGATGTGATGAACAAGCAGCGCAAGGCCGTCTACGGAATGCGGCGCCAGTTGCTGGAAGGCATCGACCAGAAGGAGCGGGTGATGGAGATGGTGCAGGGCATCGTCGATCAATTGATCGATATGCGCTGCCCCGACGACAAGCACCCCGACACCTGGGACCTGGCCACGTTGCGCAACGACATCCTGAGTGCCTTCGGAGCCAAGATCGACCTGGCGGAGCTAGGCGACAAGACGCGGACCGAGATGTCCGACGCGGTGCTCGAACGGCTGAAGCTGAAGTATCAGGAAAAAGAAGACATGGTGGGCGCCGATGTGATGCGGCAGACCGAGCGCATTGTGATGCTGCAGGTGATCGACAACCAGTGGAAGGACCACCTGCTCACGATGGACGAGCTGAAGCAGGGAATCGGCAATCGCGCGTACGGGCAGAAGGACCCGCTGGTCGAGTACAAGAAAGAATCGTTCGAGCTGTTCACGGCGATGATGGACCGGATCGAAGACGAGACGGTGCGGTACCTCTACTTCCTGCAAGTGAGCACCAGTTCCGGGCCGGTTCTGCCGTACCAGGAGGAAGGCGCAGGGGAAGGGAACGGATCTGACAACGGCGGGCCCTCCGCGGCGGCGGAAGCCATAGCCGAGGAGCAGCGGCGCGCGGCCAAGGCGCAGATGGAAGACTTCACGCGCAACATCGAGCGCAAGAAGGATAAGGAACTGGCGGCGCTGCAAATGGGCGGCGACGATTCCGCCGGGCCGAAGACCGTGGCCGTGGGGCAGAAGGTGGGACGCAACGATCCTTGCCCGTGCGGTAGCGGGAAGAAGTATAAGAAGTGCCACGGGGCGGGATAAACGCTCGCAATGGTATGCTTGCGGCTCCGATCGGAGCCACGATCGTACCAGGGAGTCGTTTTCCGCAAAAGGATAACACTTACTCGATCGGGGTCTAGAAGACTCAGTACTAACTTCGGAACTGACCGTACCACGCCAACGGAGAAAGTCGTTGGCGGCGTAAAATAAAGCTTCGGAGGTGCAGGAGTGAGCTCCGCAGGGACAAGGTTGGTAACCGGCATGGTGGCCGTCGCACTCGCGGCAGGGGCAGCGGGCGGTCAGACTGCCTCGCCCCCGGCATTCGAAGTGGCGTCGGTGAAGGCGGCGGATTCGCTCGACCCGGCCAAGCTGGCGGCGGGCCAGCAACGCATCGGCGTGACCATCGACGCGGCGCGCGTGGACCTCCGGAGCCTGTCGCTGGGCGACCTGATCCGCACGGCCTACAAAGTGAAGTCGTACCAACTCTCTGGTCCCGACTGGATGAACACCGAGCGTTTCGACGTGGTAGCTAAGCTCCCGGAAGGGGCCAAGCGCAGCGACGTTCCGGAAATGCTGCAGACCCTCCTGGAGCAGCGGTTTCAACTCACGCTGCACCGCACCACCAAGGAATTGCCCGCCTACGCGCTGATAGCGGCGAAGGGCGGGCCGAAGTTGAAGGAATCCGCACCCGATCCGAACGCGCCGGCCGCCAGCGGCACGGGCGCGCTGCAGTACAATGCCGGACTCGACAGCAAAGGCGTGGTCACCTCCACCGGGCCCAACGGTACCGTACGGCAGACCACCGGCCCCAATGGCATGCACCTGGACATCCAGAAGATGACCATGCCGGTGCTGGTGGAATATCTGGCGCGCTTCACGGAGCGTCCCGTGGTGGACATGACGGAGTTGAAGGGCGCCTACGATTTCGTGTTGGAACTTTCGCGCGAGGAGTTACTCAACGTGGCGAGAGCGTCCGGCATGGCGGTTTCCGGACCTGGCGGGGGGGAAGCGGGCCGCGCTCCGGTGGATGGGGCCGCGGATCCGAGCGCGGCCTCGCTCAAGAGCTCCATCGAATTGCTGGGCCTCAAGCTGGAACCGCGCAAGCTCTCGGTGGAGGTACTGGTGATCGACCGCCTGGAGAAATCTCCGGTCGCGAACTAGGCCGTACCAGACCATAACCTTAGCAGTAGCCGGTACCAGATTTCAGAGGTAAGAGTCTATTTATCTGTACTTTTGAGCGGACGCCGCGCACAATATCACTGTCGGGCTATTTATTTCCGAGAGGATAAAGTGCATCGTATTTCGCTCGCGCTGGCTGCAATACTAATCTTGACGGCAGGTGTTATCCCGGCCACGGCAACCAATATTTCCCAGTTGTGGAATCTGGACACGAATTCCGTAAACACAATCGAATTGTTCCTGGTGACTCCTTCTGCCACCTTCCCCACACCGGCTATCACCGGTTTGCCAGGCGGATGGATAGTCAGCCAACCAAATGACCAATACACCCTGGCGACCGGCGGTCCGGGAAATGCCGGGATGAACTACACCATCAACATTGAAAGCTCTGTAGCGTCTTTCGCGTTGGACGTTCTGGAGTGGGACGGGACGGTCCTGCAAGAGGAAATGCGCTACTTCTACAATCCAGCCACAACGTCCGGGTTTACGAGCAACGTCGGCCTTTGGTATTGGAGCCAACCGCCGGCAGGAGGCTTCGTGGACCCATCCCTCGAGGGCACACCGCACGACCAAAGCCCGGTCCCGGAACCAACGACGATAGCCCTCTTCGGCCTGGGGCTATTCGGCCTCGCCGCCATTCGGCATCGGCGACAACATTAAATTCGGCAAGCGTCCCTTCGCCTTGCACTCGCACCTGTCGTCGCGCCAACAAGTCTTGCAGAGACTATTTCCAGTAGTGGCCCCGCCAGGGCGCGTCGAAATCCACTGATATCTGCTTAGTGTACGGGCACGCCCGTGCCGGTGACGGGTGCGGCGGACTTAGTGTCGCTGTCGGCAGTCCTGGAGATAGTCCTGGTCGCACACTGGCGTCACAGTACTAACCTCAGGACTAACCGTACGAAGTTTGAGAGTTCTAAGTGTCTTTATCTGTACTTATGAAGCACAGTCGCCGTACAATGTCATTTTGGCGGCTGCTCCAACGTCTAGCTGATGCCGCTAATGTTGGCTACTGAGTTTAATTCTTTGTAGGGGGATAGATAGATGCGGAAACGGTTATTATTTCTTGCGCTCGTTGTAGCGCTGGCGTTTACGGCAGGTGTCGTGCCCGGCAAGGCAGACGGGCTCTTGCTGCCTGACGTGAGCCCTGGTCTTCCAGGATGGAGCATTGACCGCTATGCGCCAGTGGTATTTTCGTATCTGAGCGCAGTAAATGGAATAAACAACGTTATCGATCTCGGAATCGGTACCACCGGAAAGTTTGCCAACCGCCCGAGTGCCTACCAATCCTCGTTTTACAATACACAGGGCGAAAATAACGCAATCAGTGGCGGCCCGGGCGACGACCTCTCAGTGCTCCTCTATATACCCGGATCGTGGAGCAGTCCCACCAACGGCGACGTGCGCACCGATCTCTGGGTCAATAATGCGGATTCGGCCTATGGAATTCTTGGATTCTCAAATTTCGGAACGAACAACGAGCTGGGCCTGTACACGGCGGGAACTTTCCAAACCTGGAACGATGTTACCGGCGCTTGGACTCCTGTGAGCGCGCAGGTTTTGTATGACCAATGGAACACGCTCCAAATCCAGTACACCAACACCGGATATAGCTACTATATCAACGGCGTGGGGGTGGGGAGCGTCAACATTGGGGCTCACGGTGGCGCCGCCTTGACACAGGTGCTGCTCGAAGCCTACAACTTCGCCGATCCAACCCTAGGTGTGACTACGAACCCGGTGCCCTACGACGTCTATTACGCTCCCGACGTTCCTGAACCGGCAACCTTCGGCCTGATCGGCTTCGGTCTATTGGGACTCGCCGCGGCCGCGCGCAGGAAGTTTCGCGCTTAATGCTGCAAGAGCCTCATAGCGAAGGGGTCCGCCTTGAGCGACGCGGCGCGGGTTCGGAGCGCACCGGTACAGTACTAACCTCAGTCCCTAACTCGGACTAACCGTACTGAAGTTCAGAGTTACAGGCAGATTTGTCTGTATTCCTGAACAGATTCCATGCACAATATCATTGTCGGCTGCCCGAACAAAGTCATAGGTTAGACCGGCCGCGTGAATCAGACTTACAGTCAGAATGAAACAGGAGAAGCTTCGTGGCAAAAAGAGTCCTTGCTCTACCAGGTGTCTTGGCATTACTAACTGTCTCGGCTTACGGCGACGGTCTTATCACTACCGATGTGTACACATCAGTGGCACCCAACGGGTTTGGGTCGCCCAGCTATAGCACATATGTGTCCAACGCGATTTGGGCCCTCGAGCACGGGCTGAGTTCTTATGGAATCCCGAATAGCCCCACCTACTATAGTCAACAGACGGTGATCTCTACCAATCAGGTTCGTCAGAAGAATTCGTGGGT
>PLZX01000277.1 GCA_003152325.1 Bryobacterales bacterium
TACATGTCGGGACGGCGGTCGCGGAAGAACTGCCAGGTCTTGCGGACTTCGGAGATCATGTCGAGATCGACGTCCGTGGTGAGCACTTCGTCCTTATCGCGCGACGCCTGCGCGAAGATGTGGCCGCGGGGATCGCAGAAGTAGCTGGAGCCGTAGAATTCCCCGATGTTCCAGGGGGCCTCGACGCCCACCCGATTGATGGCGGCGATGAAGTACCCGTTGGCCACGGCGTGCGCGGGTTGTTCCAGCTTCCAGAGGTATTCGCTGAGGCCGGCGACGGTGGCCGACGGGTTGAAGACGATCTCGGCGCCGTTCAGGCCCAGGGCGCGCGCGCCTTCCGGGAAATGGCGGTCGTAGCAGATGTAGACACCGATCTTGGCGAAGCCGAGGTCGAAGACGGGAAAGCCGAGGTTGCCGGGGCGGAAATAGAATTTCTCCCAGAAGCCGGGAGCGACATGCGGGATATGAGTTTTGCGGTACTTGCCGAGGAAGGAGCCGTCGTTGTGGATGACGGCGGCGGTGTTGTAATAGACGCCCTCCTGTTCCACCTCGTAAATGGGAACGATGAGGGCGACGTGGAGCTCGCGCGCGAGATCCTGCATGAGCCGGATGGTGGGGCCATCGGGCATGGGCTCGGTGAGATCGTACCAGCGGGTGGTTTGTTCGGCGCAGAAATAAGGCCCGAAGAAAATTTCCTGCAGACAGACGATCTGCGCGCCGGCTTGAGCGGCCTGGCGGATGTAGGCCACGTGCTTATCGATCATGGCCTTCTTGGTGGTCTCGAGCGAGGAATCGGGTGGTGCGGCGTTAGTAGCCTGGATCAGCGAACAGCGAACGATGCGAGACATGAGGCCTCCAGGCCGCCAGGGAACACTATACCTCTACGGTCTGGCGACCGAAAAAAAGCAGCGATGGGGCCTATTATGAAACTTCCGTTACAAAGAAGCAACCGGAGATGGGCGACACCGAAGATGGGCGGCGACAATTCAAAACACAAGAAGCACGGCGTGGCAACATGGCGGTTTCTTATTGCTCCAGCGGCAAGCCTATGACCTATTCGACCAGGGGGAGGAGTTTCGCCAGAACTTCATCCATGATGAAATCCGGCACTCTCTCGATGAACCGCGCTTTGCGGGTCTGTAGATCGAGGACGCGCAACTGGTTGCACAGAACGACGCCTTGCGTATGGGTTCCGGCGCCGCTCAATGACACCGCGAACCCGGCATGGCGGGCGAAACTCCCGCCCTGCGTGATCGGGCAGACAAGCGGGGTCCCCAGGACGTTGAACGCTTTCGGGGATACGATCAGCGCATAGCGGGCGCCCGCCTGCTCACGACCTTGGGTGGGATTCAAATCGACGTGGTAAACGTCGCCGCGCTCCACCTTATAGAGCCTCGCGGCCCGCGGCCGGAGCGTCCAGCCAGGTGCGGTCTTCCGCCGATAGCGGGGCGTTCGGGTCGCATTGCGCCATCAGTTCGTCCAGGTTGTAGCGCCTCTCGCGGGGGCGGGCATGGCCGGCCGGCGTCTCCGTTGCGGCCAACTTCCCCAACCAGTCTTCGAGCGTGAGGCCCTGCGCCGCCGCTCTCGCCGTCAGCGCCGCCGCCTGCTCATCGGGAAGCTGAATCATGGTCATGGCCTGTACTCCTTGTTCTCTCTTTCCAGCGTAAAGGATATAGGGGCTTTTGTCATGTCACGAATTGCAACGGGCTTCGAAAGCGGTTTTGTGGGCACGGGTTGGGATGGGCCTTCAGAAAACCGGGGGATAAATTCACTCCTGAAAATTACCGATTTGCGAGCGGGAACGCGTACGCTCTCGCCGTGAGAAAGTCTGCGCAACGCCGCCTTCGTGGCCGCGTTCGCCAACCCGCCTCTGATGGGGAACGGCCTGCCGGACCCGATGGTTCAGCAGTTCATCACCGTCACGTCGGATCAGCCGATCGCCCTCGATGTCCCCGCCGTCTGTAGTCAAGCCGTCGCCACCGCCAGCGGACGCGACCGTCACGTTCGCGCCTCCTGCGGGGTCGCCGACGTCGCCGACGCTCAGCCGGCTTTTCGCCGGCCCGGCAATACAACCGGGCATGTCAGGCACGTAGGCGCTGATCCCTGTCCCTCTGCAATTTCGCAGATAACCGCGTACCGCTTGGCTTCCATTCTATTGCTTCGGAAACAGAATCGGCAGAGCCACTTCGGCGGTGAACATGCATCGGGCGTTGTGGCCGCAGAGCGGGACGACGGTGACTTCGTGCTTCGCGCCGAACTTCTCGTTGACCAACTTGCCGAAGGCCTGGCCGCGGGCCAGGCGGGTGGGGCCTTGGGCCATGGCGGAGCAGGAGGAATCAAAGCCGCCCAGGGGAAGAATGTCGATTTCGCCCAGCAGATAGGTGGTGGGGCGGGAGGCGAGCTGCTTCTTCAATTCCTCGGCGGTCTGCCTGGAGGCGTAGCCGGAAATGTTCTGCATGCCGTAGGGCCAGCGGTCATAATTGGCGCAGTTCGTGACTTCGCCGACTGGGCGGGTGGAATCGAGCCAGGCGTAACTGGACGGGTTCGACACCACGTAGGTAATGGGCACGCCGAGGGATTCGTGAACGCGGTTGCCCATTTCGTAGCGGGTGACGAACTGGCCGCCGGCCGAATGGCCAGCCACCACGATGGCCTTCAGGTTGGGGAAGATTTCCTTGTTGGCAAGCTGGCGGAGGATCTGGTCGATGAAATCGAAGGAGGTCAGCTTGGCATCGCTGGCCGCGGCGCCTCCGGATCGCCAGAGATTGCAGTTCCAGCTCACTTCGTCCGCGGCGAGAGCGTCGTGACAACTGCCGGCGGCCGAGGCCATGCGCGGCGAAATCACGATGGTGTCTTCGAACGCATCGGCCAGAAAGGCCGCGGCCAACGAGGAGCGGAAGTAGTTGTCGGCATCGCGATTGGCGCCGTGGATCACCACCAGCGCGCGGGTGATCTTGTCGTTTTTTGTGGCGAGGGAGAAGGTGCGGTAGACCAGCGCGCGCGACTCGCCTTCGCCCAGCGTGACGAATTCGGTGCAGGCGGGCGTGGCCGAGGTGCAGGGTGCGGCGGCATAGGCCGCGGCGGAAAATAGGAGAAAGAGGATGGCACGGGTCATTGAAGACAACGTATCATAGCGCGGGCTGTGCGCGAAGGCCGGCTATTGAACCGTCACGGAGACTTGATCGTGGAACGCGTTGGGCGTGACCCGGTGCCGTATTTACCCGTGAACGAACTCTGGGGATAACCGCGATACCGAAAACTCACGCCGAAGCGAGGCCGTGAAGAAACCGGTTGGCAGGCGAAAGCGCCTGCCCCACTGAGCAGGATAGCCGCAACCAAAGGGCGCGCTGCGGCCCGCCCGGAGACCGGGCTGCGCCCGGTTGAGCCCGCTGGAAAGCGGGCTCGCAGCCAGAATTGGCTGCCCCACAGCGGCGGAGCCGCAACCAAACTATTGAGGGCTGCGTGATGGCCAGCGGGAGCGCGACCAGGGGGTCGCGCGCAGTCCAGGGGGACTGCCCCACAGGCCGCCACGTGAGACAGCGAAAATCTTCGCAGCGACAGAACATTCAGACAACTTGTAATACAAGAACGCAAGTACTTGCACACCAAAGTGGGACAGACGCTTTCGTCTGTCAACCCTGCGATCTCAGCGATTGTTTCGCAGCGAGTATCCTGGTACAGAGCGATGACGGCCAATGACGTCGCCGTGCATTTCAATTTTCGGTTCGGCATAAAGTGAAGACTTATTTCCATGTCGACATGGATGCCTTCTTCGTGTCGGTGGAAGAGCTTTACGATCCATCGCTCGAAGGCAAGCCGGTGGTGGTGGGCGGGCGGCCCAACGAGCGCGGCGTGGTTTCGGCGGCGTCGTATGCCGCGCGGGCGTTCGGCGTCCATTCGGCCATGCCGCTGCGGACGGCTTACAAGCTTTGCCCCCAGGCCATCTTCGTGGACGGCCACCCCGAACGGTATAAAGAGTGCTCGCACCAGGTGTACGACGTGCTGCGCTCCTTTTCCCCGCTGGTCGAAATGGCGTCGATCGATGAGGCGTACCTGGATATGACGGGGACCGAGCGTCTGCACGGGCCGCCGATGCGCGCCGCGCACAAGCTCCACCAGAAGATGAAGGACCAGACAAAGCTGAACTGCTCGGTGGGGATCGCGGCGTCGCGGTTGGTCGCCAAGATCAGCTCCGACCAGGCCAAACCGAATGGCGTGCTATGGGTGATTCCGGGGCAGGAGGCCGCGTTCCTGGCGCCGCTCGATGTGCGCAAGGTGCCGGGCGTGGGGAAAGTGACCGAGAAAAACCTGCATACGCTGGGCATACGCAAGGTGGGCGACCTGGCGCTCCTCGATGAGGCGTTCCTCGAACAGCGTTTCGGCAAGTGGGGGATGGCGCTGGCCGGGAAGTCGCGCGGCCTGGACTCGGGCGGCTGGTTCGACAGCGAGATCGGCGCCGAGGAGGGACCGAAGTCCATCAGCCACGAACACACCTTTAACGAGGACACGGCGGACATGGCGCAGATTGAACCAACGCTGGCGCGGCTCTGCGAGATGGTGGGGCGCCGCTTGCGCGAACACGGCCTGCACGCCCGCACGGTCCAGCTCAAGCTGCGGTATTCGGACTTTTCCACGATCACGCGCGCGCATTCCATTTCGCGCGCCACGCAACTCGATACGGAATTGCTCACGGAGATTCGCGAACTGTTCCTCCGCAATTGGAAAGCGGGCGCAGCCGTGCGGCTGCTGGGGGTCCACGTTTCGGGATGGGCCGATGGCGAAGAGCAGTTGGACCTGATGGACGAAGGCCGCCACGAGAAGTGGAAGCAGGCGCTGGCCGCCGCCGACCGCATGCGCGATCGCTTCGGAGAATCGGCGGTCTCGCTGGCGGCAGGCCTGCGCGGCAACTTCCGCGAGCGCACCCACGAGAACCCGGCCGGGTTGCCCGGAAAGAAGAAATAGCCATTCCAACGGGCTTCGCGAAGAGAAAGTGGGGCAGGCGCTTTCGCCTGCCAACCGCCGCCTCCAAGATTCGCGGTATCGATTCAACGCCAATCCGTGGTTGGCAGGCGAAAGCGCCTGCCCCACCCTGCTCCGATGTCCTAGATGAATCCCGCACTACGCTACCGCATGGGGCCGTTGCGCCACGCAAAGAAACCGACCATGGTCTTGGCGTCGTCGATGGTGCCTGTGCGGATCAGCCTGGCGACTTCCGGTGCGGTGAACCAGCGGGCTTCGATGCGCTCGTCGTCCATGGGCGCAGCTTTGCCGGCGGTGAGGTTGGTAGCCAGGTAAATGGTCATGCGTTCCGCCACATAGCCGGGGCTGACGAAAAACGAGGCCAGCTTGCGCCAGGTGCGGGCGCGATAGCCGGTCTCTTCGATCAGCTCGCGGCGGGCCGTCTGTAACGGCTTCTCGCCGGGGTCCAAGGTTCCGGCCGGCAGCTCCCACAAATACTTGGCGGCCGGCAGTCGGTATTGCCGCACCAGCAGGATGCGCTTGCGATCGTCCACGGCCATCATGACGGCGGAGCCGCCGTGGCGCACCACCGAACGCTTGATCTCGAATCCGGTTTTGGGATCGGCGGCACGATCTTCGGTGACGTGGAAGATCCTGCATCGGTAGACTTCGCGGGAAGAAGTGATTTTCATGGTCTTGTGAGCAGCGCGGCGGCGAATTGATCGGCGGACAATGTGTTCCGAATGTCGCCGGGCCCCAGCCATCCGCGGCGCGCTGTCACGACGCCGTAGCGCATGTGGAACAGGTGGTTGGGATGGTGCGCATCGGTGGAAATGGTGAAGGCGGCGCCCTTGGCTTTGGCGGCACGGATGAGCGGGCCATGCAAATCCAGACGTTCGGGGCTGGCGTTGATTTCGAGCCACACGCCGCGGCGGGCGGCCTCCGCGGCCACGCGGTCGAGATCGAAGGGAAAGGCATCGCGCTCGAGCAGCAGGCGGCCGGTGGGGTGGCCCATGATCCGCAGGTGCGGGCAAACGAGTGCGCGCAGCAGGCGGCCGGTCATCTCCGCGCCTTCCTGGTTCATGTGGCTGTGGACGCTGCCGATGACCAGGTCGAGCTCGGCGAGCGCGTCATCGGCAAGGTCCATGGCGCCGTCCTTGAGGATGTCGCACTCAATGCCGGAGAAGACGCGGATGCCGATGCCTTCGCGGTTGATCTCACGCACCTGGCGCGCGAAGGCCACCACACGTTTTTCGTCGAGGCCGTTGGCCATGGCGAGGGCCTTGGAGTGATCGGTGATGGCGATGTATTCGTAGCCTTGAGCGCGCGCGGCTTCGGCCATTTCCAGGAGCGTAGCGCGACCGTCGGTTTCGGTGGTGTGCATGTGGAGGTCGCCGCGAATCTGGCCGAGTTCCACTAACTCCGGCAGACGGCCTTCGGCGGCGGCTTCGATTTCGCCGGTGTTCTCCCGCAACTCCGGCGGAATCCACGGCAGGCCCAGCGCTTCGTAGACGCCGGCTTCGGTCTCCCCCGCCACTTTGGCATCGTCCTCCACGCGGAACAAGCCGTACTCGCTGAGCTTGAACCCCATTCTCACGGCGCGGGTGCGAACGGCGACGTTGTGATCCTTGCTGCCGGTGAAGTATTGCAGGGCGGCGCCGAAGCTTTCCGGCGCCAGCGCGCGGACGTCCACCTGCAAGCCGTCACGGCCCACCTTGGCGCTGGCTTTGTTTTCGCCGTGGCCGAGCACTTCCTGGACGCGCGGATCGGCGACGAAGCGGTCGAGCGCATCGCGCGCGGAGGGGCCGGTGACCAGCAAGTCGAGATCGCCCACGGTTTCACGGCCGCGCCGCAAGCTGCCGGCGGGCGTCACCGCGTCGACGCCCGGCACCTGCGACAGCGTTTCGATCAGAGACTGCGCCATGGTGTCCGCATAACTGAGCAGGAAGCGGCCGGTGCGCTGGCGNNGCGCCCATGCGCGGCAGCACGCGCAGCTTCTGTTCCTGGCAGAGGCGCTCCAGATCGTCGATGGAAGTGATGCGGTAGTGCTCCAGGATGAGCGCGATTCCCTTGGGGCCGAGCCCCTGAATCTTGAGGAATTCGAGGGTGGCGCGCGGGAACTTTTCGAGCAGCGCGTCGCGGCGCTCACAAGAGCCGTGGTCCACGATCTCGCCCAGCACCGCGGCCAGGCCTTTGCCAATCCCCGGAATGTCCGTCACCTTACGCTCCGGATTGCGGAGGAGGTCTTCGATCCGCTCGGGATAGCCTTCGACGGCGGTTGCTCCGTTGCGGTAACTGCGGATGCGGAAGGAATCTTCCGCGGCGATCTCCATCAGGTCGGCGGTCTCGGAAAGCACGCGCGCGATTTCTTTATTTTCCAAAGCAGAATCCTTGTACTGATTGTAGCGAGAGCGGCTTGGTCGGTTTTCTCGCTGTCAGGCCCCCGATGTGAGAGTGATTGCGTTAACCTGAAGACGCAGGGCCCCAATTATGACTGTTACACTCAATCTTCCACCGGAAAAGGAAGCTGCGTTCAAGGCCGAAGCGCAGGCTCGCGGGTTAAGTCTTGAGCAGTGGATGCTGGAAGTCGCCGACCAGCATGTGCAGCCAGTTTCCATTGCGCACTTGCAGAAAACCAATCCCCAGGAGTGGGCCCGGCAATTTCGCGCCTGGGCTGACAGCCATGACCCTAACACACCGGTTCTCTCCGACGAGGCCATGAGCCGGGAGAGCATCTATCCCGACCTCACATAGCAAAGCGGTTCCGGACTTCTTCGGAGCCGGACAGAACGGACATGGGAAAAATGCGTCTGTCACCTTTTCACCGAAACACTTGCGGAACCAGCGCCAATCGTGGGGTTGACGTCTTGCAACCACACTGCCTATTCCCTCTTCAATTCGTTGTCGGTTAAGGCGACCGCGACGTGATACGCGACCAGAGGGCCTGGGTCTCCAATGACCCACTCCATATCGATTGGACTCGTTAGCGGCCATTCAACACGCAAAAACGGTATGCGCGTAAAAACTCGGTAGTCCAGAGGGACGGTTAGTTTCGGATGTAGCATGCCAAGGATATCAAGCTGTCGGTACCAAAGGGCAACCAGTAGGATCGCAGATATGCTTTCGCGCATCGGAACGATAACGCCGTCTCGAGGGCCGAAGAAAACCGAGCGTTTGAGATCGGTTGCAAGTCGAGCTGGCCCGGGTTCCTTTCCCTGGGCCGCGATGGGCATTTGAATTACCGGATCGGATACCATCAACCACTCTGCGGCTAACGTGCTCAGCAGAGCCGAAGCGCCGGGGTGAGCGAGGCAGATAGCGAGAACGCGCGGGATACCAACTTGCCCGGTCGCAAGCTGCGGAGCTTTACTCTGTCCCTTGCCCGCGAGTTGGGGCGTGATCACGCTAAAGGCTTGAGCAACTTCGTCGAGGCTGTCAGGCCATCCTGATTTGCTGACGACCGCCGCCTTACTGAGGCTCGTAACTTCGAGCAGAAAGGGAATGCTGTTGGGCGGTGAACACAGATAATCGATGCCTCCTCGTCCGACCTGTTCATTTATGATCGGGGCCAGCTTTCCGGCCCGCAGCCACGAAAAAACTGCTGCTTCGGCTTTGGCTGCGTCCGGGGCGGACGTCAATCTGTTCAAAAACGCGGTGTGCTGGTCGGCGGCGCAAACCTCAAGAAACACGGAATAAGCTTTTGTTACATTTTCCAACGTGTCGCCCGGTTCGTCCAGATGCCAATTCCCCCCGGGAGTCTCGGGTGTCCAAAGCGCGGAGCTATCGTTCATCGGAAGCCCACAAATCCCAATTCTCTCAGCTTTCCCTCACGCTCACACCGCCCGCCGCGGAGGGCGCTTCGCGATCGCGACAAAACTGATAAGAAAAGCCGTCCATCTTCGCTATCCTGAAGCTTCATGCCTGAGGGATCGTACCTTTACTGCGACGTGAGTCTGCCGGTGCCCATGGACCAACCGTTTACCTACGCGCTGCCCGAGACGCTGCGGCACCGCGTGCAGGCGGGCTGCCGGCTGGTGGTGCCGTTTGGGTCGCGGAAGATGACGGGCGTGATTCTGCGGTGCCACGACGATCCGCCGGCCATGGCCACGCGCGAGGCGCTCCGGCTGATCGATGCGGTCCCGGTGCTGGATTCCGAATTGCTCGGCCTGGGACGCTGGATCGCCGGCTATTATTGCGCGCCGCTGGGCGATGTGTTGCGCGGGATGCTGCCGCTCGCAGCGGAAATGCGGCGCGGCAAGATCTGGTCGCTGACGGACTCCGGGCGCGATGCGGCGCGCCAGTTGTTGCTCGATGCCGCGCCCGACGATCCGGTGGCGCAGATCCTGCACATGCTGGAAAAGCGGCCGCTCTCGCAGGCGTATCTGGCCAAAGCGCTGCCGCTGGCCGACAAAGCCATGCGCTCGCTCGAACGCAAGGGCTTCATCGTGGTGGAGCAGGTAGAGACGGCACGCGACCCGCTCCGCGCGCCATCGGAACGGCTGCGGGTGGAACTCCGCGGAGAGACGGGCGATGCCAAGCTCGGCGATACCAAACTAAACAAGCCAGAGCGCGAACTGCGGGCATTTCTGGAACTGCACCCCGGGTCGCACAACCTTAAAGAGCTGGAAGGGACGGTTCGGAACGCGAGTCTGGCGGCGCGCTCGCTGGGGCGTAAGGGACTGGTGACGCTGAAGCCGGAGACGGTGGTGGTGAAGTCGGGGCCGATCCGCGCGCGGCATGTGGTGAACGCGGCGCAGCAGGTGGCGTGCGACGAGATCGCGAGCGCCATCCGCGCGCACCGGTTTCAAACGTTTCTGCTGCACGGCGTGACGGGCTCAGGCAAGACGGAGGTGTACCTCAACGCGATTGAGGTTGCGGTGGCGGAAGGGCGCGGCGCGCTGCTGCTGGTGCCGGAAATCGCCCTCACGCCGGCCATGGCGGGCCAGTTTTTCGGGCGGTTCGGCGACCGCGTGGCCATCCTGCACAGCGCCTTCACGGATTTGGAACGGTCGGAGCAATGGCGGCGCATCCGGTCCGGCGCGGCTTCGGTGGTGGTGGGGACGCGGTCGGGCGTTTTCGCTCCGGTGCGCAATCTGGGGCTGATCGTGGTGGACGAAGAGCACGACGGGAGTTACAAGCAGGAAGAAACGCCGCGGTACCACGGCCGCGATGTGGCGGTGGTGCGCGCCCAGGCGGCCGGCACGTGCGTGGTGCTGGGTTCGGCGACCCCCAGCCTGGAGAGCCGCTACAATGCCGAACGCGGCAAGTACCGGTTGCTCGAACTTCCGGGCCGCATTGAGGAGCGGCCCATGCCGGCGGTGGAACTGATCGACATGCGCCAGGAGTTTCTGGAAACGCGCCAGCAGGCGACGCTTTCCCGCAAACTGGTGGATGCCATCGGGGCGCGCCTGGAGAACGGGGAGCAGACCATCGTCCTGCTGAACCGCCGCGGCTTTTCGAGTTTCGTCGCCTGTCGCGCGTGCGGCGAGCGCGTGCAGTGCATGAATTGCTCCCTGACGCTGACCTATCACAAGCGCGACCGGCGCCTGCTGTGCCACTACTGCGGCTACGCGGAAAAGGTGCCGAGCATCTGCCCCAAGTGCGCGAGCGACCATATCTATTTTCTGGGCGTGGGGTCCGAGAAGGTAGAAGAGGAACTCCACCGCGCGTTCCCGGCGGCTCGCATCGCGCGGCTGGACCGCGATACCGTGACGGGCAAGCGGCAGTACGAAACCATCCTCCAGGATTTCCGCGACGGACATTTCGACCTCCTGGTGGGAACCCAGATGATTGCCAAGGGTCACGATATTCCCAACGTAACGTTGGTGGGCGTGATCTCCGCCGATATCGGGCTCGGCATGCCGGATTTTCGAGCCGCCGAGCGGACCTTTCAACTGCTCACGCAGGTGGCTGGACGCGCCGGACGCGGCAGCGTGCCAGGCATCGTGCTGATTCAGACCATCAATCCCGACCACTACGCCGTCCGCATGGCGGCCGCGCAGGACTACCAGGCCTTCTACGAAAAGGAGTTGCACTTCCGGCGCATGATGCAGTACCCGCCATTCAGTGCCATGGCAAATGTGCTGGTGCGCGCCGAAAAAAAAGAGATGGCTATGCGAATGAGTTCCGAATTGGGACTGCTGCTCTCACCGCCGCTGGAGAAATTGAAAATCATGGGACCGGCCGAAGCGCCCGTGCCACGGCTCAAGAATGAGTATCGCTACCAGTTTCTGGTGAAAGCCGCCAGCCGCAAGGCGCTCAACGAATTGTTGGGCCGGGTGCGTGCGTTCGCGCTGGACCGGAAGTGGGGCGCCACCGCGCTGGTGATCGACGTCGACCCGCTGACCTTGATGTAGCGGTCAACCGCCGAAGGCTTTTTCAACGCACCGGAGCATGGTCTCCGGCGGACCCTCGGCCGCCGGCAAAACTTCCACAGAGACCTCCAGCGAAATGCGAACCACCTTCCCCGCCATCATGCAGGCGTAGGGCATGGAGAGGTGATCGGAAACGGCCTGAAGGTCGGCTCTTCCCTTGCCCTGGAAGACCGGCAGGACAGCCAGGAAATCTTGCTCGTTCCAACGTCCAACCACGGCATCCCTGGGGACGCAGTTTCGCATCCGCCGGGCAAAAGTGGCCACCAACTCGTCGGCGATCGAGGCGCCGTACTTCGCTCTGGCCTGCGCCAGGCCGTGCGATTTGAGAATTAGAACCATGAAGCCCGCGGGCGGCAGGGATTCGATGTATTCTTCGATGGATCGGCGGCTGGAAAACTTCGAGGCCTGGTCCATGGCGGCGGCATTCTGCAGAGATTCGACGCGCCGATGCAGGATGCGGACTTCGGTTTGCAGTTGCGCCATCGTAAACTGCTGCTCCCGGCGCATCTGGGCGAGATCCCCTTCGATGGAATCCACGGCGGCCGTCAGTATCGTACGCAGGGGCGCACCCTCCGGCGTAGCTGCCGCTGCACGCACCTCCTTCAGGGTGTCACGCAGCCGCGTGGAGTGATCGCCGTCGGACTGGGCAAGCGCCTCCACGGTTTCCTGCAAAGCCTTGGCCGTGCTCTCCAGTTGTTGGCGCAACCTGCCCAGGAACTGGGCCGCCTTGTCGCGATAGTCCCGAAGCAAGCCTCGCAGCGTGGAGCGGCTCTCCGGCAGGGCCTGCGATGGCGCAGCCTGAACCTCAGCCGCCAAACCGGCCAGATACTTGACGTACGGCCCGGTAATCTCAGCGTCCAGCTCGACGGCATAGTGAGCAATATTTTGAATGGCTGCGAGGTAGCACTCGAGGGCCACGCCGGGCTCTTCGGTTGGGCGGCTGGGAGGGGTCGAGGATTCTCGAATCCAGATCACGTTTTGACTCTCATACCTTGTATCGGCTCCCCACCTCCAAAGCTTTACTGCAAGTTTTCCTTGATTTTCCCTTTTTGTTCGCCCACAATAGGAAGGGGCTCATCAATGGCACTCACGAAACGGCAAAAACAGGTGTTGGATTTTATCGCCGGCTTCCTCAATGAGAACGGCTACTGTCCGAGCTACGAAGAAATTGCCCGCGGATTGGATCTGGCCTCACTCGCCACGGTCCACAAGCACATCTCGGTTCTCGAGACGAAGAGTTACTTGAAGCGCGGGTTCAACCAAAGCCGTTCCATCGAGCTGATGCCGAAATACCTGCAGGAGCACCAGCGCCCTCGGCCGGCGGCCATGGAAATCCCGCTCTTGGGGCGCATCGCGGCCGGCGCACCCGTCGAGGCTGTCGAGCAGCGGGAGACCTTGAATTTCGCCGATTATGTGGGTAACGCCGACACCTTTGCGCTTGAGGTGCGCGGCAATTCCATGATTGACGACCACATCTGCGATGGCGATCGCATTCTGCTGGAGCGCGTCCCTGAGGCCAGGGACGGCGATATCGTGGTGGCGCTGGTGGCCGGCAGCGAAACTACGCTGAAGCGGTTCTACCGTGAAGCGGGCGGCATGGTGCGTTTGCAGCCGGCCAACTCGACGCTCAAACCGATTGTGGTGCCTGCACGCGACGTGCAGATTCAGGGCCGCTTGCTGGCGGTGCTGCGCAAGTACAAATAGACAAGTAGCGGGTTAGGCGACGGAGGCTTCAGCGCGCAGTTCCTGTTCGGCGCGCAGCCAATCTTCCTCGGGAGAACCGCCCTGATAGCCGCGAGCTTCCCAATAGGAGTATGCCAGGCGAGCAATCTGTTCGAGAACAGGAGTGGCGGTTTCGGGAGCGACTGCCGCGACGACCGAACGGCGCGGAGGCCGGGGGGTTGCGGGTTTGTGGCGAACCGGCGCGGGGGCCGACACCACGATTTCTTTTTCCGAGACGCGCTTTCTAGCCATATTAGATTTGATATCTCCTGTGTGGATTGGTTTCTTTCATTTTATCCGATTGTGTGTGAACGTCCCATCAAAACTTTCTATCAATCGGATTACGAGGCCTTTTTCAGACCCACTTGTCTCGGTAGCGTATACTAAGGTCTAGATTGCGGAGATGCGCAATTTCCGGAATTCTGCTTGCGTTCCTGGCGCAGGCAGCCTCCGCGCCACCGAAAGTCATCGCGGTGGACGTGGACGGGGTAGTGCATCCCATCACCGTTGAAATCGTCGCCGGTGCGATTGCGCAAGCCCGTGCGGAAAACGCTTCCCTGGTCCTGGTGCGCCTCAACACACCCGGCGGCCTGATGGACGCCACGCGGGAAACTATCGAGGAGATGTTGGCCTCGCCGGTTCCGGTGGTCACGTACGTCGCGCCGAGCGGCGGGCGTGCGGCCTCCGCCGGATTTTTCCTGCTGGAGGCCGGCGAGGTGGCCGCCATGGCACCCGGCACCAATACGGGGGCCGCGCATCCGGTGGCCCTGACCGGCGAGATGGACCCGGTGATGGCGCAAAAGGTAGAGAATGACGCGGCCGCCTACATCCGCAGCATTTCCTCCAAGCGCGGCCGTAATAGCGAACTGGCCGAAAGTACCGTGCGGCAAAGCAAGTCGTATACGGAACGCGAAGCGCTCGACCAGCACTTGGTGGATTTGATTGCGGCCAATGAAAGCCAACTGCTGGCGGCGCTCGATGGCCGCACGGTCACGCGCTTCGATGGCCGCGTGCAGACGCTGCACACGGCCGGCGCAACCGTGGAGGTCTACGAAAAGTCGCTCCGCCAGAAGATCGTCAGTGCGATCGCGGACCCCAATATTGCCCTGGTGCTGCTGGTGATCGGCGCGCTCTCGATCTACCTGGAGTTCCACTCCCCGGGGCTCATCGCGCCGGGCGTGGTGGGAGCGATCCTGGTGCTGTTGGGGCTCTCCGCCATCTCCGTGCTTCCCATTAACTGGCTGGGCGCGGTGCTGCTGCTGCTTTCGTTCACGCTGTTCGTGCTGGAGGCGAAGTTCGCGGCGCATGGGATTCTGGCCGTGGGAGGCGCGGTGTCCATGGTGCTGGGGGCGGTGATGCTGGTGGATAGCCCGATACCCGAAATGCGCATTCACTGGGGAACCGCGATTGCGCTGGCGGTGCCCTTCGCGGCCATCACGGTGATGCTGCTTTCGCTGGTGGTGCGCGCGCGCCACGGCAAGGTGGAGACGGGGAGCGAGGGCATGATCGGCCAAACCGGCTCGGCCGTCACCGAACTGGCGCCGGAAGGCAAGGTTTTCGTGCACGGCGAGTATTGGGATGCGGTCTCGCTCCGCCCGGTGGCCGCGGGCGCCCACATTCGCGTCACGGCCATCGATAGACTGAAACTCACGGTAGAACCGGTTCCGGATCAAACAGGAGGCTGAAATGAATATCGATGTCACGAGTTTCACCACGATCATTGTGGTGATTGTCGTACTGTACCTGATCAGTTCCATTAAGATTCTGCGGGAATACGAACGCGGCGTCATTTTCCGTCTCGGCCGCCTGCTGCCGCAACCCAAGGGTCCGGGCATCATCCTGGTGTTCGCGCCCATCGACCGGATGGTGCGCGTTTCGCTGCGCGTCGATACCCTGGAAGTGCCGCCGCAGGACGTCATCACGCGCGATAACGTGACTGTGAAGGTGAATGCGGTGATCTATTTCCGGGTGGTGGAACCGCGCCTGGCGGTGGTGGAGGTTTCCAATTTCCTTTATGCCACCTCGCAACTGGCGCAGACCACGCTGCGCAGCGTGTTGGGCGAAGTGGAACTGGACGAACTGCTGAGCCAGCGCGAAAAGCTGAACATCCGGCTGCAGGCGATTCTCGACCAGCACACGTCGCCGTGGGGCGTGAAAGTGTCCATGGTGGAAGTGAAGCAGGTGGATCTGGCCGAGCAGATGATTCGCGCGATCGCGCGGCAAGCCGAGGCGGAACGCGAGCGGCGCGCCAAGATCATCCACGCCGAGGGAGAGTACTCGGCGTCGGAAAAGCTAGCCATGGCGGCGGAGGTCATTCAGAAACAGCCGATGGCCCTCCAGTTGCGGTATCTCCAGACTTTAGTCGAAATCGGGACGGAGAAGAATACGACTATCGTTTTCCCCCTTCCGCTGGATATAATTGCATCATTCAAGGGCGCCCTGGACCGACACGGCATCGGCAACGGACCGGGCACCCCTCAGTCGTAAAACATGCGCAACAAGGAGACCGGCGAATTCGAACTGGTGGTGGGCGACCGGCAACTGCTCAGCGGATTCTTTATCGGAGTCCTGCTGCTGGCCGTAGTGTTCGCGATGGGCTACGTGCTGGGGCAGAATTCTCCCCGGTCCACCAAGCTGGCGACGGAGGCGGTCGCAACCAATACCGGTGCACCCAACCGCCCGCAGCCGGCCTCTCCGGCCGTGCCCAAGCCCGAGACAACGGCGGCGGCCACTCCACCGGAAGACGCCCAGGCCGGAGCTACTCCCGCGACCGATGCGCCGCCGCAGCCCACCACGCATCCCGCGCGCGACCCGTCGGCGCCCACAGCCGCGCCGCCGGTCTCCACTTCCGCTGCGCCGCCTGAGACCGATCCTCCCAATGCCTCATACCTGCAAGTCACCGCGCAGGCTTCGAAGAGTTCGGCGGAAGGCGTCATGAAGACTCTGAAAGAGAGCGGTTTCCCCGCCACCTTGCGTGCCGGTCCGAATAATCTCACGGCCGTCTGGGTAGGCCCCTATACCGAGCGAAAGCAGTTGGCCGAAGCGAAGGGCAAACTCGAGAAGGCCGGATTCAACCCCATCATCAGGAAGCCGTGAACGATTCCCTGGTCCAACTCGGAGCCCCCATCCGGCCCCGGCTTCCGGAATGGGCGCGGAAGCAGCGCACACATTTCGAATCCCTCAACCACCTCAAGTCCGGATTCCGCCGCCTGAACCTGCACACGGTTTGCGAATCGGCGCGCTGCCCGAATATCCACGAGTGCTTCCATCGCGGCGCCGCCACCTTCATGATCCTGGGAGACCGCTGCACGCGCGGATGCGGGTTCTGCTCGGTACCCAAGTTCAATCCGGCGCGCCAGGAGCTGCCGCTCGACCCGGCCGAACCGGCCAACGTGGCCCGCATGGCCGCCGAAATGCGGCTCCGCTACGTGGTGATCACGAGCGTCAACCGCGACGACCTGGAGGATGGCGGATCGCGCCATTTCGCCGAAACCGTGCGTGAGGTGCGCCGCGCGCTGCCCGATGCCCGCGTGGAAGTGCTCACGCCGGATTTCTGCGGCTCGCTCGAAGCCGTGGAACGCGTGCTCGACGCCTCGCCGCACGTTTTCAATCACAACATGGAAACCGTGCCGCGGCTCTATTCGCGCGTGCGCCCGCAGGCCGACTACCGGCAGTCGCTCGATGTGCTGGCCTTCGCGCACCGCCACCCGGGCGGTGGTCTCACGAAATCCGGTTTCATGGTCGGGTTGGGCGAAACCCAAGAGGAAGTCCGGGCGCTGCTCCGCGACCTGCACGCCGCCGGCGCCGACGTCGCCACCATCGGCCAGTATCTCCAGCCCACGCGGCGCAACCTGGCGGTGGCCGCTTTTATCGAGCCGCGCGTCTTTGAGGAATACCGCGATTACGGTCTTTCCCTCGGCTTCAAGATGGTCTTCAGCGGGCCGCTGGTGCGGAGTTCCTATATGGCCGACCAGGTCAACGCCAACGCTTTGAACGAAGCTGCCAGACGGACCTTGTGCTGAACTTTCTGCTCTCGCTCGCTTCGGCGGGGCTGCTGATCCTGTGTTTCCCGCGGTTCGAGTTCGCGTGGCTGGCTCCTTTCGCACTCACCCCCATTCTGGTTGCGCTCGCGCGCGAACGCCGGCCGCTACGCCGTTTCCTCCTGGGTTGGAGCGCCGGCGTGATTTTTTGGTTCGGCGTCTGCTACTGGATCCAGTTCGTGCTGGCATTCCACGGCGGCATGGGCGACGCGGTGGGCTGGCTGGTGTTCCTTCTTTTTTGTGCCGCCAAGGCAGTTCACATGGGATTCTTCGCGTTGCTGGCGGGAATCCTGATGCGCCGCTGGTGGGCCATTCCCGGAGTCGCCGCCTTGTGGGTTGCGGTGGAAGTGACGCACGGTCCCCTGGGCTTCGCGTGGCTGGCGCTCGGCAACGCGGGCATCGACATGGGTATCCCCATGCGCCTGGCTCCCTACACCGGCGTCTACGGGCTCTCTTTCGTGTTTGCGATGATGGCCGTTGCCATGGCGCTGGCCGCGCTGCGCCGCCCGCGCATCGAACTGCTGTGGCTCGCTCCACTGGCCGTTCTGCTGGTGCTGCCGTCCCTGCCACCCGCCGAACCGGGCCATGATACGGCGCTACTGGTGCAGTCCAACATCTCGGAAACCGAGCGGTGGACCTTCGAATCGCTCGAACGCACGGAGCGCCGCATGGCGGCCTTGACCCTCGAAAGCGCCCTGGCGCACCCCGAGCAGCCGCCGTCCATCCTGGTCTGGCCGGAGGCACCCGCGCCTTTTTATTACGCCGAAGACGAGCGTTTGCGCAACTACATCGCCACCCTGACGCGCACCGCCCACGCTTACCTGCTCACCGGCGAGGTGAGCCACACGCCGCAGGGAGCGCCGCTCAATTCCGCCGTCCTGGTTTCGTCCGCCGGCTCTCTGGTCAGCCGCTACGACAAGGTGAACCTGGTGCCTTTCGGCGAGTTCGTGCCGTGGCCCTTCGGCTGGCTGACCAGCAAGATTTCCACCGAGGCCGGCGATTTCGCCGCCGGCAAGCGCGTGGTGGTGTCGCCCGTAGGCGCACACAAGATCGGCGCCTTCATCTGCTACGAATCGGTTTTCCCGCAATTCGTGCGGCAGTTCGCCGATAACGGCGCCGAGGTGCTGCTCAACATTTCCAACGACGGCTGGTTCGGGCGGAGCGCCGCGCGGCGCCAGCATCTCAACCTGGTGCGTATGCGCGCCGCCGAGAACCGGCGCTGGATTTTGCGCTCAACCAACGACGGCATCACCGCTACCATCGACTCCGCCGGNNGTTAGTTGGCCAACTGCCGCGGCCTTTGCCGGCGAAATCCCCGAAGCGGCTGTCCTCAAGCCGCCGCGCCCGCCGGAGCCAGCCAGGCGATCAGCCGTTTCCAATGCGGCCGCCAGGAGGCGGGGAACTGGTCGCCAACCGAAAGGAACCGGCGGACATCTTGCGGTCTCAATGCCGCGGTGACGCGAAGCGCGATCATCCAGATGGCGGCGCCGATGGCAATCGAACCGAACATGCCCACGTAGCCCGGTGCCACACGGGTGAACGCGAGCACGGCCACCGCCATGATCGCGCCGCTGACCATAATCCGGCCAAAGTCCCGGAGCTTGAGTTCGAGGTCAGAGATTCTCCAGGCGTAGATCCAAATCCCCAGGGCGGCCATCGCCTGGGCGGTGCCGTTGGCGAACGCCGCACCATTGGCGCCATGACGCGGGGTCAGAAGAATGTCCAGCCCTACGTCGACTGCCCCGCAGAGGCACCCCCACACGATGAGAAAGCCCTGTCTTTCCGTGGCCTGCAGCAACATGGTGGGTGCCGCCACCAACGCCTTTGGAATGGCCATCACTGCAACGATGGCCAGGGTGGCGATTAGGGGCCGATACGGTTCGCGGTACAACAGGAGCACCAGCGGCCGGCTGACGCATGCAATACCCAGCAGTAGCGGCAGCGTCACCAGCATTGCGTAGCGGGCGCCGTCCACCGTCATTTCCTTCAAACGCGCCCGGTCGCGGCCGTACTGAGCCATCATGGTCGCCGCCAGCGATTCGACGAACGAACTGGGAATTATGAGGATGCGTTCCGCCACGCTGAAGGCTATAGAAAAATACGTGATTTGGCGCGGGTCGTGGTTCAGCGCCTTCAGAATCACGATGTCGGAGCGGTCCCAAACCACTGCGTTGAGCAGCAGGAGGGCCAGGCCCTGGCCGGAATAAGCGAACATGCGCCTCCTCAACTCCGGGGAGACTGTTCCCGGAGCGACGCCGCCCAGCCAGCGCTCCACCGAACGCAGCTTCAAGCCGCATTCCAGAAGGGAGCCCACAAGAAGCGCCGCAGCCAACCCTACGAGGTCCCAGCCGACCAGCAGGCTGAAGATCGTGAGGCCGGTGGTGACCATCCCGCCAGCCAAGGACGGACCGGTGTTCCGCCGCATCACTTCGGCGGCGTTATTGGCCTGAGACGGAACGTATGCGACCAGGCGCGGCGCAATGGCCAAAACCAGCAACACCGAGGCCGCCCGGTAACGCGGGTCTCCCCGCCAGAGCACCACCGCCAGCGCAGCCGCGACAAGACCCAGGGCGACGCCGCTCTGGATCTTTAGGGTGGCCAGATAAGTGGCACGCGCCACGCCGGGCTCCCCGCGGTTCAGGTACTCGGCCATGTATTTGCGTGTGGTGGCCGGCAGACCAAAAGAGCCCACGGACATGGTGACGTAGGTCAGGTACACCATGTATTGGTAGTAGCTGAGCCTATCCGGCCCCACGATGCGCGCCACGGCTACCGATGTGAAAAAGGTGGCGACCAGGCCGAAGAGCAGTTCGAGACCGAACCAGAACGAGTTGTGCGCGATGGTCCGGGTGTTGTCCGGTGAGCCTGTAGGCCCGGTATTCTCGGTTTTTATCGGGTGCTTTCGGGACAAACTCCACCACTTCCTGCTCAGGGTCCACTTTTTATGCCGGCAGAGTCAGATGATCTCACTCGCAGTCCCCTTCGCAGACTGCCAGTCGGTTCGCGATGGCGGCAGATACAAATGCCCCTGAAAGCCACTGCTGACTTGGCGGACGCCAAAGGATTGCAAAGCCTCGGCGTTGAAACCGGCAAGGCTCGGGGCGTTGACAACCACTGAATGAGCGGTGGCCGTAGAGCCTGGCTCAGCGGCTGCTCTTAGCAGTGCAGGCAGGGCATCGGCACGGGACCTCTCAAGGATAACGCTGTCGAGAGTTGGGGCAGAAGAGACAACCCCTCCGGCGTTGCGGAAACTGGCTCGAATGGCCCAAGCAGCCGCTCTTGAACCCGTCTTAGTATCCGTGGCCACCAGAAGACGACGCGCCCGAGGATCTCCGCTGTAATGATCCAGCTGCGCACTGTCGGGTGACAGATATAGGAGCGTCGGATCCTTCGAGGCGCACTGCGAGACCAGTTCCGACAGAACTGCCGTGGAATCCGACTCCGTCACGATCCAATCAGAAGCAGTTTGATCGGAACGGACGAGAAAGGCGTATGTAGGCAGACTGCCGAGCCCTGTCGCGAGAAAGCCGGCGCGAGCATAGATCGGCGGAAAGAGTCGCTCACCGCGGCCGTCGTGCAATCCGAATACCAGGACCGGGGTATCAAATGAGCGAAGCTTCTTCACTAGATTCTCAAGCAGCAAGAGCGGTCCAAGGGGTCCGCCTCTGCCAGGGCGCATGCACCAAAAGGAGGCAACGAAACCGTCTGTCTCGTTTGAGTCCAGCCGGAGTCGCCGAACCGTTGCAGCGACAAACCCGACCGGCTCGGCCCCATCGAACGCCGCGACGGCGACGGGCGGAATCGGGCCAGGAAAGCTGAGCTGCCATGCGACATATTCCGGGCTGTACTCCATGGACGGTTGGTTCGCCCAGGCTTCCTTGAGAAGGCTGCTGGCCTCGGGGGCGAAACTCGCACCATCTACCTGTTCCAGTCGAAGTGCCATAATTTACTCCTAACAACTAAGCCCGCCGTCGACGAGTATGACCTGCCCAGTGATAAACGCGGCGGCGTCGCTGAGCAGGAAGAGCAGCAGGCCAACAACATCCTTGGGTGTACCCAGGCGCTTTAGGGGTGTACGGTTCACTATTTGGGCCAGTTGGTCTTGTGTAAACTCGACAGACATATCCGTTTTCATGTAACCGGGGGCGATGGAGTTGACGGTCACCTGCAGGCGGCCAAGCTCGCGCGCAAGTGCCCTAGTCAACCCATCGAGGCCAGCCTTAGACGACGAGTAGGCCGCTAGGCCCTTATAGCCCCGCGATCCGATGATGGAACTAATATTTACTATGCGGCCGCCCGTCCGTTGCCTGAGGAAACAGCCTGCGGCAAGGCGTGACATGGCTAGTGGGCCGAGGAGATTCACACGAAGAATGCGCTCGGAGTCCGCATCGCGGGACGAAGCAAGCAACCCAGCCATGGCCATACCCGCGTTGTTAACCAGGCCATATAGGGGACCGCCCCATGCGACGGACGCTTCTAGAAAAGCGTCGTAGGCGGTGAGATCTCCCATATCCAGGCGGGAATAACGGAAGTTGGCGCTCAACGGTCCGTTCGATAGCTCTTCAATGAACGCACTGGGCGTACGGCTACAGGTGGAGACACGATGACCGGCCGCCAGCAGCCCCGAGACCATTTCCGCGCCCAGCCCTCGGCTACCTCCTGTCACGATTACATGCTTGATGGGTGTCAAAGCTTTTTCCCCGACTCGGACACGGCGACGTGGGCAACACACTCGATGCTGCGGGGCCGCTTGTGTGGAGGAAGGTTCGCCACACAATACCCTCGCACGTCGGCGAGAACAGACACTTGGTCCGATTCCGGATCAAGCACCACCCGCGCGCCCACCAACTGGCCCATCAGTGGGCTGGGGATCGAATAGACCTGCGCTTCGCGGACGTCGGGATGGGTCAATAGGAAACTCTCGATTTCGTCCGGAGATACCTTCAAACCGCCCACATTGACGATGCGATCGGTCCGCCCGCAAAAAACGACGCGATCCCCGCGCTGCTCAACCAAGTCACCCGAGATGACCCAGCCGTCGTCCGATACCGGGCTCGGATGTCCGGAGGCATAAGCTCGCATGCGGCGTCTTGTCAGGATTTCGAGCGCGCCGTTACGAATGCGCAGCCGGATTCCGCCGTGGATCTCCCGGGCTAACCACTCAATGGGGAAGCCGGCGGCGCCGTCATGCACAGAAAAGACGGAACCCGCCTCCGAAGAAGCGTAGATGTGGCTCAGGCGAGCCAAAGGGAAGGCTGTTTTCAAGCGATCGAGTGTTGCTTGGTCTACCACTTCTCCGCCTATGGAAACCTGCTGGATGGAAGGGAATGTCCGTCCGGCGGCCGCGAGGAGAAACGCACGCCAGAAGGTTGGCGTAGCGCTGATGTGAGTAGGGGCATGGTCGGCCATGGCCTCTATGTAGGCATTCGGATCGCGGCGCTCTGGCATTACCAGGCTGCTGCCGGACAGAACGGCTGAAAGGACCACCTGCAAGGCAGCAAAGGAATGGGGTTGATAAGTGACTAACCAGCGCGCGCCTCGATTCTTCTCCAACGAACGGCTGAACACGCCTTCGATAAGGGCGTCCCAGGAATGATGGACCAGTTTTGCTCTGCCGGTCGTTCCCGAGGTAAACAGGAGCACGCCTGCCTCCCCTGGTGCGGGCACGGGGCGCTGCGCACACCATTCGAACTTCCCGTCAGGGTGAAGGATGGCGTCCAGCGCCAGATAGGCTTCCGCCTGAGAGCGTGCGTCAGCATCGCGGCCCAGCACCAGTTGCAACGGATACTCCTCGACGATGCTGGCCAGAGCCAGCAAAAACCGTAGATCGTGGGCAATCGAGAGTACAGCCGCGCTGTGATGTTCGCGCAACTCTGCCAAGAGTGAATTCCCGAGATCAATGATCTGGCGGCCGGTTGTCGAGCGCTGGCCCTGGAACAGCCAAACCTCACCGGGGGCACGCGCCTCGAGGAAATGACGGATCGAAGGCATGGGTGTCAGCAACTGAACAGGCGGCTCAATTCATCAACCGACTCAAAGTTGATGAAGCCGTTCGCAAAAGGGTCCTTTCCGGTACCGTTCTGCAGCTCAAGGAGTAGCTGCGCCAGATCCAACGAGTCAATCGGAATCCCGCCATCAATCAATCTCGTCTCGGGAGCGACGCGAATCGCACCAGCGCCTTTCGCCCTCAGAATCTCATTCAGGCTGGCTTCAATGAGCGAGATGACTTCGGAATATGCCACAACTTCTTCCCACAGTATAGCGTGGAAGGTGACGATCATATCCAGCACGACGCGCTGGGGAGCGTCTGCGGCTTCCGCCTTGCCGATCAATGAAACCTGGCCTCAGGGCAGGTGCGCAGGAGCAAATTCCGGGGCATGCCGAGCCGGGTCCGGCCAACTCGTGGGGTCGTCGCCATGCTGCTGCAAAAATGCATACACCCAGCGTTCGAGGCCGAATGCGACGCACACACTGTGCATCGGGCCGCCGCTTTCGATGTCAATGTGGAATACGCGTCCGAAAAAATCCGAGTGATAGTTGTGGGAGCCGACGGCGAGCCGCTCTCCGCCGGGCAGCAGCAGCGATACCTCGAACTTCGAGTCTGAACTCAGTTGAAAGTACGTCTTCGACGCGGCATCCGGAGCAATAAAGAACGGATCGCTCGCGGTCCGGATCTCGCCGGCCAGCCGATGCTCACGAAGAAAATCGGCCATCATTTCAATCGATCGTTCCCGCGCCTCCAGAACCTCGCTCCGCCCTCCCATGAATACCACCTCGCGCATGGTGAAATCCCAGAGCCGCCGAAGGTCCGATAGGTTACTTGATTCGAAACGAAAGCATTTGCCACAAATGCCGTGGACCGCCCCAAATGGCGCGATGGTTCTACCCTCGTAGAGGTGATAAACGTGATAGCAAACGGCCGGCGACAAGCAGGCCTCCGGGCGTTCCATGTCGGCCAGTGCTGCATCATCGACGTCATCGGCATTCTGATGCCGGACGCGAAAGCCGTCAATCACCTCTACGTCCTCCTTCAGATGGGCGGCGAACGTCACGTACTGAGGGAACGATCGAAGGTAATCGCATCGCGCCAGAACACGCGCCGGGATCAGCGTCGGCGTCATCAGAGGCTTCGCATGCCAGCGGGAACCGAATCCCTCGAAAACCCGATCGAAATACCGGAAAAGCGCGAGCGGCACACCCTCCATGGCTACCTGTCCCGCGCCCAGAAAATGCACATCCGACAGGTCCACATGCCCGGAAAAGTGAGGGTCGTCCATCTGAGGACTGCGAAATACTACTTTGCGTTGGAGACTCCGCAAGGAGCGTTGAATCCGACCGGCCAGCGATTGCACCGCAGTGGACAACTCCGGGCCCCGCTCCACCGGTGCCGAGAAAACAATCTCGGAGCCGTCCCCCGAAAAGTGAATCCCGGTTATGTGCTTGGATAAGAACGCCGCCTGCTTCAGGATCTCCTCGCGCGCCATTTCATGTGCCGGCGAAGTCAGTCGAACAGTGAAATTCTCTATGATGGCCTCCTATTCTAGACGGCCAGTCGCAGCCCCAGGATGATCTCCGCCACCGCGCGCGGCGACCTCGCGGCGATGAAAAGATCATCTGGAATGCTGACCTGATAGCAGTCCTCCAGGTCCAGAAGAATTGGCAAGGCCATTACGGATGTGACCCCGGCGTCGTAATAATCCTGGTCGGGCGTCAGGCCATCAAGGTTTCCATTCCTGATGAGGATCTCCATGACGCCTGAGAGGATGTTCGCCGCATCGTTTGTTGCCGGGGACATATAAGGCTTACCTTTGCGGGCTGGTTACACCTGCGCGGAGCTCACCAGCGATCGCACTTGTCGTGCCGGATTGCCAGCCACTAAGACATTCGGCGGTACCGCGGTCATCACTACAGAACCGGTTGCTACAACGCTGCCGTGGCCTATAGTAACGCCGGGCAGGATAACGGCGTGGCGTCCAATCCAGACGTTGTCTTCGATCACAACAGGTCTCACTTCCTCCTTTGTGGCAGGCTTCCCCGCCAGCCGCATTGCCGGGTCCAGCGGGTGTCCGGGAGCATCTAAGATTACTACTCCACCCGAAATTCTACAATATCGTCCGATCGTGATCCGTTCTCCAACGGTGATGTGGGTGTTGTGTGCAATGCCAGTGTTATCTCCAATAACCAAAGTGGGACAAGCCGAATAGCGGAAGGCGAACGAAAATGCGCACTTACCGTCGATGGTGACGTTGTCCCCGATTATCAACTCACCACGGCCGCTCATCCAATGAAAGAAGACGCCAGTGTGTAAGTTCTTGCCGTACTTGGTGCAGTGAGCCTTGAAGAATGGCTCACAGAAAAAGACTCGTATGATGAAGTAATAAACCGAACGGACTATCAGGAAAGTGTGAACTAACGGGAGCGACAGTGCGCGAGGCGCCGGGACCGAAAAATTCAGCACGGCCCGCCTACCCCGGCGCAGCAGCCGGGCGAACCAGTGATTGGAAAGCGCAATGGTCCGATATAACCCTGCCATCCGTGATTCCTCCTCCGCTGGCCGCCTACCACGCCGACCATCGTACCACTTCAGCCGCTGCCCTTCGGCAGTCATGCTGCCTACTGTTGGCGATACAGGCCCAAGCCGGTCAGTTTTGCCATGAGCTCGACCAGATTGGGCCGGCGGTAAAAGCCAATCGCCTCCCAATCGGGCTCCGCGGCGGGCTCTCCGCCGGTGACGCGCCGGTATGCGGCGAGAATCTCCTTCTGGAGCGCGGCGGGATCCGCCGGGTCCACACAAATACCCGAGCGGGTTTCACGCAGCAACTGGGCGATTTCACTCCGCTCCGAACCAAGAGCCAGAACCGGTATCCCGGTCGCCAGATAATCGAACAGTTTGCCTGCGTGTGTGGTGGGATTCCCGGCCGGCATCAGGTGATAGTCGCTGTCTGCCAGGTAGCGCAGCCCCTCACACGGACTCATAAAACCGAGCCGGCGAATTGAACTGGTTCGCCCTTGGAGGAATTTTTCCGCTTCTTCGGTAATTCGCCCGATGAAACGTGTTTCGATCGCGTTGCGAACGTTCTCCGGCAATTTTTCGAGCGCATCCAGATAATCCGCCACCGGTCGATAGCCACCGTGGGCGTAAAGCGTGCCGAAATAAGTCACGATCATCTTGCCTGGGGGGTGCGGTTGCCGGGTGAAGCCGCGGTACAAGTCCGGGTCGTACCCGTTTGGGACATAAATGAATTTGCTGTCGGGCTGTTCAGGGTAGCGCCTGCGAATCTGCTGCAACTGCGAGCGGGTGACCGCGGCTACGTAATCGGCCGGTTCGACTGCCTTTCGCTCGAGACGGTGGGCCATATCGACCTTATAGCGGCTCAAAGCGGAATCGCTGAGTGAGTAATTGTCGATCCACTCGTCGCGAAAGTCGAGAATCAGTTTGACTCCCGGGAAATATCGCTTGACGGCGGCGGCGATATGCAGAGTTGAATAAGGGGGGAGATTCACGAGAACGGCGGTGATCCCGTTCTTGGCGATGATGCGCCGCATCGCGCGAATCGCAAAAGGCACCCAGGTCACCTGGACATCGGGGCAGAAGACTCGCTGAATCAATTCCTTAGGCGCGCGCTTCCAGTTTCCGGATGACGCCGCCTGGTGTTCCTTTCCGGAACTGGAACTGATACCTTTCCAGATACGGTCGCGAAGAGCGTAGGAGATTTCGGGGTTGAACGCGCGAAAGACGTGGGTCTCCGGCGGAACCTGTTTGACAAGCTCTGGGTCGTACCAAGCGGTAGCAGGCTTGCGCGCCGTGAGGACGGACACGCCGCACCCTTGCTGCGGCAAGTACTTGACATAGCTCAGACAACGGGACACGCCCACGCCGCCGCTGGGTGGAAACTGGTACGTCACCACTAGGACCGCTTCCCGAGATTGCCCGCTAGGCAGAAGCACCCCCAACCCTCCCTACACGAGGGATGAAAAGAACAGACTCAAGGCACCGTCCAGAACGCGCATGGCTCCTTCCCAAAATCATCTGCCTCCGATCGTTGAATCGAAGTGCACGAACGAGTATACTCCACCACCGCCGCCGCACCAAGCAGTCGCGCCCGCTCTCAGCCAAGACGGTCAGGAATATCGCCGGCGTCGTCTCCAGCGCGCGGTGGAGGACATTGTGGGGCCGCCTGCTATGACTTTTGGTCTGCCTGTCCCGAAATCGAGAAGATCACGGCCGCTTTACAGCCCGTTCCGATACCCCCCGGAGCCTGACCGTCGAACCAGCGGATTGGACACCGTGCGAAATCAGAAGTTCCTGAACCGGATGGTTCCATAAATCACCAGGACCGAAGTCACCATGCAAACGAATGCTATGGGTACCCAGCGCACCATCGGCATGATGGGTGAAGGAATCTCATTTCGCCGCATGGTAATCAGGACTGCCGCCAGCCCCAGGATGATATAAAGAGTCTCGTGGTAGGTGCGGGACAGAAACCAGGATGTGGCCAGAAAGGTGTAGAGTGCCGCACGCACTACCGTCACGCACTTTGAGAAATCAGCGTCCTCCGGAGTTTTGGCAGGGATTTTAGCCAATACCTCCAGTCCCGTTGCGGTGGTGACCAGGAGTGCCAGCCAGAAGAAGTATCCGAAGAACCCCAGCTCGGCAAAGCAGAGCACGAAGGAATTGTGAGCGGTCAGGTCGTTGTACTCCTCGAACTGTTGGAAACCGACGCCGAACAGGGGATTGGTTTTGAGCTGCGAAATGCCCGACCCCCACGCCACGACGCGTCCGCCGGCGGAGCCTTCGTGCAACGAGATGTCACGCCCGCCGCCAAATTTTCCAACCACCAGGAGCGCGAAAATAACGCCGGCGATCAGAAAGGCCTTGCCCTTGCCCATGCGCGTGGAAGCCGCCACAAAGACGAGTGCGGCCAGGCCGAAGATCGCCCCGCGCGAACCCGTCAGATAAATCGCAAAAATCAAAACGGACGCGGGCAGGAGTACAGTGACGAAATTTCCCAGCAGGTGATATTTCTTCCACGACAGTCCCAGGAAAGCCAAACCGATCAGCAGGAACTGGGCGAAATCGTTGGGGTCGTTCAGAACGCCGTAGCCACGGACGCGATCTGCGATCATCAGCTTTTCGGCCTGAAAGCCTGCAAAGTACGCCAGGATCCCTTCTACCGCCATCACCATTGCGCAGAGCGAGATGACCCTGCAGAAGATCTTGATGCGCGCCACGGAGAACGCGTTGAGCGAAACCAGAGAATAGATGCAGACCACCAAACCGAAGGCCAGGAAAGCGCTGAGCGACGGACGGAGCCAGCCTCTGGACAGCACCGACATCACAACCGCGAACCAAAACACCATGAGCAAAGCGGTTTGCTGCGACTTCATGCCTCCGCGGGCCGGGTTGAAGACGAACAGCGAAACCACCACCGCTAACCCGATAATGAACTGCTGGATGTGGTATGGCGCCAGCGTGGGCACCAACTCGGCGGGCGAGAAGTAACACAATGCGATGCTCAGCAATGTCAGGAAAAGGGCCATGGTACGCGAGTTGAAGGCTTGCCGGGAACAGTCTGCCAACAAAGTATACCTCAGGAGCGAAGCACCCTGCTATGACGGCAAACTCCGGCCTGACTGGCTATGCCGGGGGCGCCGGCGCCTTGCGGGAGCTGGCCAAAGCTTTCTTGAGGGCCGAAAGGCTTCCATAGGATAAGCGCCTGACCCAAGCCGGCAGACACGCATAGAGATAGTACAGGCAAGCCAGGGCCAGAGCGCCGGCGAATCCTTCATAGCGGTCGCGATGTTTACGCACAATGCGGATCGCCGCGCGGCCATTAGCCTTCTGGTGTTGGAACGAACTACCGCCTTCCCACAAACAGTAATGCGCCATATAGTCGGCAAAGTTATACAGCTTACCCCCGGCTCCCATGGTCAGCCAGAAATCCCAATCGGCAAATTGGCGCATGGAGGGGTCATAGAGAGCCGGTTGTCCGTTCACCTCGCGACGGAATACCGCTGTAGAGTTCGCAACTGGATTTGCCAGGAGGGCGCGGGCGCGGATGGCCAGATCGCTCTCCGGCTTGAGGAACTTTCCGCGTTGACGTTCATCCTGGTCGATTACAATATAGCCACCGCCGCAGCCGATGTACTCTGGATTGCGGTCCAGAAAATCGATCTGGCGGGTCAGCTTATCGGGCAGGCACCACTCATCGTCGTCATCCAGTATGGCAATGTACTCGCCCCTGGCCTGGGCCAGCCCAAAGTTCGAGGCTTCCGCGATGCTGCCGACCGTTCCTCTGGGGAAGTAGCGGATGCGCGGCTCCTTCGCCAGCCACTCCTGCAAAAGGTTGTGGGTTTCGGGATTGGATCCATCCTGCACGATAATGAGTTCCCACTCCTGAAAGGATTGGGCGCAGACGCTGGCAATAGCTTTGCTAATCCGTTGCGGCCGGTTATACGTCAGCATCAGGATGCTGGCCCTCGGTTGCGTCGTTGATTCATGACTTTTTGACACGTGGCGGAGGTCTCTAGGGCAACCTGCCCGAGTGTTCGGAAATGGGACTGGGTTCGTTTGGTACGGCGTGGGTGCGCATGAGGAGCAGGTTGTGGAGAGAGGCTCCGTTGGCCTGCGAAGCCAGAATTGGTCTGAGTGACGATGACATGTTTTTTCCCTCAACCCCAGACTAGCAGCACGAGGCAGCCAAATTTCTGCAACTGATTGATCCTACTGGGTAAATATGTTGTGAACGGGTTTTTGAGGCCCTCGGTTGCGTCATCGGTTCATGACTCTTTGACACGTTGCGTAGGTCTCTTGGGCCACATTGTCCCAGGTGCGGCTGAACATCGAATGAATGGCCTCGCGGTCCCACGAGCGCGTCAGACCCGCCCGCAGCGCTTCGGTGAGGCGCGCTACGTTTTCCGCACGCACCAGGATGCCACATTCCGGGGTCACCAGTTCCGGTGTTCCTCCCACATCGGTGGCAACCACCGGACACCCGCAGGAGATAGCTTCGATCACCACGTTCGGGCAGCCTTCCGAATGGCTAGGCAGGCAAAACAGGTCCGCCGCGGCCATCCAACGCGCCACTTCGGGCGGAGACTGCTCGCCCGGCGTCAGGATGCGGTCAGACGCGGATACCATGTCGGGTTTGAGTGGTCCGCTTCCGACACACACCAGCCGAAGTTCCGGAAGCTCGTTCCGCAGCGCGGAGAAAGCCGCGGTCAACTCCGGGACGCCTTTGGCCTTCACGAAGCGGCCCACGTAGAGAATCACTTTCTCGCTGGGAAGGATGCCGAGTTTTTCGCGGGCGGCCGCTCGGTCTGTGGGGTGAAAAACGTTGCTGTCACAGCCGTTGAGAATCGACGCGCTACGATCTTCGTGGGCTCCGAGGCGGAGCGCCAGGCTGCGCAATTCCCGGCTGACCGTCAACACATAATCGGCTTCCCGAAGAGTCTTTGCTACCAGCCGCCGGGTCAGCGGATCGGGAATGCGCCGAAGATCCGAACCACGGGCTCCGGCGATAGCCGGGATTCCCAGAGCGTGACTGGCTCTGACCGCGGCATAACCCTCCGGATACAGCCAGTAGCTGAGGACAACCGCCGGGCGTAACTTCTCCAGATAGGGGTGCAACCGGCGGCTACAGACAGCGCCATTCCAGGGACGGCTGATCAACGGCAAGGCCGGATAGGAGAAATAAGTCGCATTCACCCCCGGCGGGGAGTAGCTGGTATCCAGGCGAGTAAGAAGGTGCGGCCTGAAAACCGTCGACCATGCGGGATATACCGGGATCGGACACAACACTCGCACATCGGCATACCGCTGCAGGGCCAGGACAGTTTCATAGATGAAGCGACCCCGATAAGGCTGGTGCGGGAGGGGGAAGAGTGGCGTGACGACAGCGATGAGCGGCATTTGCGGGTTGGCCGTCCCCATACGGTCCAGTCGAGGGGTTCGTAAGAGCGTTGGAAACAGTATTCTCTCACAAAGAGTTCTCCCTCGAATCCTGCACAGAAGAAGGCATCCATGGTGCACTCAGAACTGGAAATAGATGAACTGAGCGTTGCGGTCGTCGAAGATCACGAACAGAAGCAAACCTAGGGCATACAACAGCGGCCGCAGCAGGAAAATGTGCGCCGCCAGCGTAGCCTGCCGTTTCGCCAGCGCGTTCTCCACTCGAGTGAGAACTTGAACCAGGTACGGCTCAACCACGCAGAGCACCCCCACGGACAGAATCAACAGGTAAAGATTCGCCTGGTAAGAGGTGCCGAAACGGAAAGACACGAACATGGTACGCAACATGTCCAAAGCCTGCCTCACGCTGCCGGCGCGGAAAGGCACCCATGCCGCCATCACCGCAAGCAGCGTGAAGATCCGCCACGCCCAGCGAATCCAGCGCGACGATCCCAGACCGGGAAAGCGGCTTTCCTGAAGCTGTTCCCACATGCGGTGGAGCGCCAGATAGGTTCCATGCATGACTCCCCACAACACGAAGCCCCAGCCCGCGCCATGCCACAGTCCGACCAGCGCCATGATCGCCACCAGGCTTAAATACAGCGGCCCTGGCGCCCCGCGGAAGCGGGCGTTGATCGGGAAGAACAGATAATCACGGATCCAGCGCGAGAGCGTCATGTGCCAGCGGGACCAGAAGTCCGAGGGATTCAGTGCGTGATAAGGAAACCGGAAGTTCTCTGGCAGCGTGATTCCCAACAGTTGCGCCGACCCGATGGCCATGTTCGAATAGGCCGCAAAGTCCATATAGATCTGCAAGCCGAATCCGATGGCCAGCGTCCAGTTATCCAGAGTGCTGTTCATTCGCGCGCTTCGCGACAGGAAGCCCTCGTCCACCCACCCGGCGATGTTGTTGGCGATGAGGTTTTTTTGCACCAGCCCCCAAATCAGCCGGTCCATGCCACGCAACAGCATGGCAAGCTCGAAGGCGCGGTGCGCCCGAAACTGCGGCATCAGCTCCCGGAAGCGGACAATCGGCCCGGAGACGATGTTTGGCCAGAACATCAGGAACAGCGCGCTATCCGAGCGCGAAAACCATTTGACGCGGCCCTGCCGGGCATCGATCAGAAACCCGATCGCCTCGAACGAGTAGAACGAGATGCCCAGTGGCAGGGCGAGACCTACCTGCACGTCCAGCGGAGATTGTCCCAGGCCTGCCAACAGGGCGTTTACGTTGTCGATGAAGAATTGCCCGTACTTGAACAGGCACAAAGTGAAAAGCACGAAGGCGACGCCGCCCCACATCCAACGGCGTTTGCCGCTTTCGGGAGCGGCGAGTATTTTGTGCCCGCAGACGTAGATGACCGCGCAGACCAGCAGAGGCAGGATGAGATACAAAGGTTTCCAGCAGGCGTAGAACAGGAGGCTCAACCCAAGCAGGTAAGTGGCGCGAAAACGGGCCGGCAGCCCCCAATACAGGGCCACCACGGGGAAGAGCAGTAACAAATAGGAATAGCTATTGAACTGCATAAGTCCATTTCCCGCCCGCGTTCTTCGCCAACATGTCCAGGAGCATATCCGCCAGTATTGTTTGCCCGGCTCGCCCCAGGTGTAATACTTCGGGTCCGTTCAGTATCTTTCCCCAGTATTGGCTGGGGATGGCTTCCTCGAACTCCCCCACCGGGATCTGATAACGAGCTGCCAGATCACGAACGAACGCGTAGTGCTCCCGCTTATCCTGCGGCGTGCCGTACAGCTTAACGTCGGGGTTCAGCGGCGCGTGGAACAGCATCAACCGTACGTGATCGTCACGGCATATCTGAGCCATGGCCTCCAGGCAGGATCGACTCTGCAAAAGGCGAGGTCCGCTGATGGAGCGTGCGCTGCTCGGCGCGACCCGGAAAATATACAGTCGGAAGCGATAGAGCATTTCCAGGAAGGACTTCTTCCCCGCTACGCTCCCCTTCAACTCCGGCAGGCTTTGCAACCGGTCCCGAACAGCATTTTCCAGTTTGCCCGCCAGCCTGCCGCTGGTGGATGGAGCGGCATGCGAGGCGTCGCTTTCACCACCGCCGGTTGCCACCGAAGTGGCGCGTTCCACGAGGCTGCGGAATCTCGCCAGAGATACCGCGAAAATCTGCGAATACGGCATCCCTGCGGCCGCCGCCTGTTCGATCTTATCCAGGAAACGCCTATCCTTCAGCAGCTCCAGCATGCCGTCACGAACGCCGTATTGCGCGAAGAACTGATAGTTGATCTGAACCAGAATCGCGTCCGGCTTGATTTCCGGAACGGTCAGCAGGTAGTAGACGTACCACAGCGCTTCCTCATAGCTCATGCCTCCCGCGGACAGGCGGTAGGCTAGGAATTTACCGTCTTGCCGGCCACGGTCGGCGATCAGATCGACAAAGGTTTTTCCCGGCTCGCGATCCGGCGCCTCGCCGGGCCCGAGCGTCAGTGTCAGCATTTGCGAGTTGCCAATGAAAACCGCGCGCGGCACGCCCGGGTGCGCCTCCCAGTATTTCGCCAGGACGGCGAAGCTTGCGAGGGGGTGATCCCCGCGGCTGATTTCCTGCGTTTCCGGATCGCGATACAAGTTCTCGACGTTCGTCCATTTCGGTGCTGCGTGGAAGGCACGGTCTAAGAACG
Organism: Bryobacterales bacterium; assembly: GCA_003152325.1. GTDB lineage: Bacteria > Acidobacteriota > Terriglobia > Bryobacterales > Bryobacteraceae > PALSA-129. Next base: position 33,693 of record PLZX01000277.1, read on the forward strand.
CAGAGGCCCAATCGAACGGCTGCACCCGCGCCAGGAGCGAAAACAGGGCCAGCGTGCTGAGTAACACGCCGGCTGCAGAAGCCGCCCGCTTCATGACGCGGTGGCTACCCGTTGGACCGTCTCCACAATCCAGTCGACGCTCTCGAAATCGTCCGGCTGCAGGTTGTCGGTGGGTATGGCGATGCCCAGCTTGCTTTCCAGTTTCGAGATGAGCTTCAGAATCGACAGGGAATCGATCAGCCCGGAGGAGATCAGCGGATCGCTGTCGGAAACCGGTGCGCCGGTCATGGACGCGACCACCTCCCGGGCGGCGGAGCGAATTGCGTTTTCGTCAGGCATTTTGAATCCACTTTCTTGAGTGAGTGCGCCGCACCCCGTCAGACTGGCTGCGAGCGCGGCGGCAGGCGTTCCTGCAGGAACCGCTGGCGTGTATCGCGGCGGGAGATCTTTCCTGCTGTACTCTTGACGATCCACCGTTCCGGCACCACGGCCACGTGCCGCGGAGCAATGCCCGCCGTCGCCATCACCAACTTGTGAATCTGGCGTTCCAGCGCCGTCGCGGCCTTCGCGTCGAACAGCCCGCGCAGCTCGGCCACCACCGCAATGTTCTCGGTGCCATACTCCGGATCCTGGATGCCGAAAGCCACCACCCGCCCCGGATAGACGCCCTCGACGCTGTTCACCACCGCTTCGATATCTTCCGGAAATACGTTTTGCCCGCCGACGATAATGATGTCCTTGAGTCGCCCGATCACGTACAGTTCCCCGCCCGCCATGAACCCATAGTCCCCCGTCGAGTACCATCCATCCGCGGTAAGCGAAGTGGTAATGAAGCCCTTGCTCCCCCAGTAGCCCGCGAACAAACACCCGGTGCGAGTCTGGATCTCGCCCGGCTGAGCGTCGTTCAAGACTTCACGGGCATCGTTGACAATCCGCACTTCCATGCCCGCCAGGGGCTGCCCGCTCGAAACATAAACATCGTCAATCAAGTCAAAAGCATGCTGGTCCGGCTCCGCCGCGCGATGCCGCAGGTGCGCACGCGGAAACGTGGCGGGTGCCCGGCCGAGCGTGGTCTGTGTCACCGCAAATACATTTTCCGCCATGGCGTAGGATGCCTGAAGGGATTCCATCCCCACGCCCCATTCGCCGAAGGCTTCCGCGAAACTCTTCGTGGACCGCAAGCGCACAGGCTCGGAGCAGTTGATCCAGCCCCGCACATGTCCCAGGGAATGCTGTTCCTTCATGCGCCCCCGCAGCGCGGCCAGGTACGAAAAGGCGAAATTGGGTAGCCAGCAGAACGTTCCGCCGTAGCGCTCCATGAAGCGAAACAGTAGGTCCGGTTTGAGCAGCCAGTCGCTGGCGCTGAATTGCAGAGACGGTGTCCGCTGCCAGAGCGGGAACCAGAGGCAGGCGATTAACCCCATGTCGTGATACATCGGCAGCCAGGAGACCACGCTGTCGCTCGCGGAATACCCCAGAATCTGCCGCAGGCGTTCCAGTTGCTCCGTAAGCATAGGCGCCGTCACGACCACCGACTTCTGCGCGCCCGTGGTGCCTCCCGAGAACTGCAGAAACAAGGCATCCGGCGGAACCTCGCCCGTTCCGCCCGCGGCGTCCGGTTGTTCGCCAAGCTCCAGCGGCAAACTGATGGCGAGGCCTTTTTCATATTCCGCCCCGCCGTCGATCGCACAGGCCGTCGCGGGGTATGGCAAGCCCGGGCATAGATTCTTGGCGAGCAGTGGCAGGGTTATGATCTGGCGCGCCGGCAAATGGCGCAGTTGGTGTAAGAGGTTGCGCTGGTACTTCTCGGGGTCGATGCGTGTGGTGGGCCAGGGTAGAATCGCCGGCAACCGCTCAGTGAGAACCAAGCCAAGGTGCAGCAGAAACAATTCGAGCGAATGCGGCAGCAGAAGCAGCACGACCTGGGATGCCGATGCCACCGTGAACTTCTTCGCTAGTTCCTGGGCGCGGCTGAGAATGTCGGCTCCCGTCAATTCCACCGGGTTGCCGAGCTCCGGAGAAAGGGCAATGCGCAGGAGGACCCTGTCGCAATTCTCTTCCAGTAAATGACGCAGTTCGCTCCGAAAGGCTGATCCGTCCATGCGCGTGTTTCACCCCATCCGCTGTCGCTCGATCGGAAGCCGGGACCGGAAGCGTCAGGCCAGCAGCTCTGCCGCCCGGCAGGGCTACCAGCCACGAATTATAACAAATGGGTGCGGATCAGCCCCAGAGTTCGTGGACCGGACAATACGGTACAGGCCCGAACTGTGGAACACGTATGCCGGACAGAATACGAGTGCGCCTCTGCCGCGACGCGGTCCGGAGATCCTCAAGCCTGCGCGGCTGCACTCGTGGCAAATCGCTGGCCGGTGGCGGAGGCATGCCGACTACTGGTGCCGTATGGCCGGCACCGGGTCAACCGGTTGCACCGCAGGCAGACTTCCGATGAGCTGCTTCGTCAGCCTTTCCGTATTGAAGCCGACGCCTGGCATGAGTTTCAGATCGTCGCCGATGAGCAGGTTCGCCAGCCTTTCCGGAGCAATCGTGTAGTTTCCGGCCGGCGCTTCGAAATACAGAGTGTTGTCTCCCTCGGAAACCAGTTGCCGAGCGATCTCGCCCGCTGGCTCCCGCCGTAATCCTTCCATTCCAGATATGCCGTTTTTGTGGACCCCATAAACCATTCCACCCTGAAGGCCTGCGATCAGGTACTGTGCCGTGCCGGGATGGTCGGTTTGGAATGTGACGGTCAACGGCGTGTTGCCATATCGGGCGAACAGGACAACCTTGTCGCTCGTCTGCACCCCTGTCCACTTCGAGTCCGGATTCAACGGTTTCACGGTTAAGGTTGTATCCGGCTGAGTGGCCACCTTGTGCACGATCAGATCTTCGAACTTACTGACCGTTGATCCGCAGGACGAGCCACCGCACAGACTAACCCGATTCGTATGATGATTGCTCCCCGTATAAGTCGATCCATCCCACCGAACAGTCATAGTTGTGCCAGGAGGGGAGAGAAAATTAGTAATGAGGTTGTACTGCGGGGTTGGATCGCCGTGACCGTCCGCAACCCCAGTCTGCTGTTCCAGGATGACGCGGCTGGCATTCAGCGAGGAACAACCACCAGAGCCAGGGCAGGTTGTGGTCCCTTCGTCATAGTAGACCCACCGCTCACCCGCGACCGTCTCGCCGTTCTGGTTATAGTGGACCTGATTGCGAATGGCCGTCGCATGACCGGTCGCGTCCACATAATCGTACTGGACGATCACGTGCTCCGTGCCGGGCTTCTTGAAGTCGCAGATGGTTCTCTGCGCGGCAGCGTACGCCGTCGTGTACGCTCCGGTGAAATCGATCATGGCGCAGGCATAGTTGGAGTTCTGGTCGCCGTACGCCGCGGGCCACGTCCCGCTATTGGCCGATGACCAGCGGGTGATGTTGGAGATCATCTGTTGTTCCGGATGCCCCGGAACGAGGCTCATCTTGAGTGTGTTGGTCCCGCCGAACTCGAAGGCTACGTCGTTCTTGGTGGGGTCATACAATCCCGTGGCTCCATCCGGGTCAGACCCGCCAACCACTGTGGTGTCGTTCCCCAGGAGGAATCCGTTCAGGTACAACTGAATCGTTCCCGGTTGTGGCGAGTCGTGGTCACCAGCAAAGGCCCTCGCCTGCACGAACAGGAACGCATCCGAGGTGGAGGAGAACCCGGTTCGGCTAATGAAGCCGTCTCCCCGCATGGTCCGAGGGTAGGGGCAGGCGCCGCCAAACAAGGTCTGGCAGGCTGCGTAGCTGGTGCCGCTCGATCCGCCAAACAGGTATTGGTGTGGCTGTGCGGTATACGCCGAAATCGGCGAATTCGGATTGATAAACAGCGCTGTCTCCGGGACCGGACTTCCATGCGCCCATCCCTGGGCGGAACGCACTCCAAACCAGTGCTGAAGATACTGGGTGGATAGCGCGGTCGGATTGAAGGCGCTGCCGATGTCGGTAAGCCAATTCGGCCCCGCCTGCCCTCCGGGATAGATCGCGTCTCCTGAAATCTGCCCAAACTCGCCCGCGAACTGAGTGAAGGTTCCACCGATAGCAGCAGAATATGGCGTATCCGGCAGCGCGGAGAAGACTTTGAATGTCGATGGCGCAATAATCCAAGGACCGCCCGGGTCTAAACTGGGAAAGCCGACGATGCTGTGCATGAAATTCCAAGCCGTGGCTGGTCCGTCCTGGAGCGTCCTCGCCCAGGAATAATGGCTCCCACTTTGCGCCATCCCGGTGGTGTAGGTCATGGAGAAGGCCATCTCGTTGTCCCACCAGTAAGTGCCAATCTGCGCGAGATCGGTGATCGCGCGAGGCTCATCATCGGCGGTTACCAGATCCAGCAACGTCCGGCCGTTGGCAAAGGTGTTTCCGTTGTTAGATCCAGCAGCAGTAGATAGACCCCCATAGGATGACTGCGCTCCTCCGTCTGGAGGATAACTGATCGGCTGGGCCTGGATACTTCCGGCCCAATGGTTCTGTAACCATTTGAAACCGCATTGAGCATTCGAGGTCTGATGCTTTCCCAGCCAGTAAATCTCAGGCGTGGCCCCCACAACGGGGTAAGCTCCATTGATCGTTGTCAAAGAAGTGTCGCTCACCGGAGGGTTGCTGGTAACGTAAGATCCCATCATCGACGGCATGTTGATCTCGGCCGCCCAATTATTCGCTCCATAGACCACATCCCCATAGGCCACGTCGGCTATGAAGGTCGTATTGTAGCCGGTGATGGTGGTGCCAGACCGGCTGATGGTGGCGTAGATCGTGTAGGGGGTGCCACCGGTAGGACTCCCAGCAGACCACGATGCCACCGTGGCAACCTTCGTAGCCGCCACGTATCCCGTCACCCGCCCGTAGGAGTTCGCCCCGCCGACCACAGCGACGATCACGTTATTGTTGTAATAGCCGTCTCCCTGGCCCGGGTCTGCTGCAAGGGTGATCGTAGTGCTCGATCCCCCCGCTGCGGCTCCAGTCGCCAGCACCTTCCGCTGAAAGAGTCCTTTGGTGCAGGGGGTCGGGTCTGAGATGTCGTTGTAAATCTTGTCCAGAAATGCCGTCTTCTGCGCCGGGGTCAGGTACGCCGATCCCGCCTGGTAAACTGGCGCCAGCCACCGGAACACATAGGAGCCGTAATCTCCCAGTTCGGACCCGCCGCCCTCGGCCACTGACTCATTTGCCAGAAACCCTGCCCCGCCCAGCCTCTCCACATTGTTCAGCATGTACTGCACGGCGGAGAGCGCTGGAGCATTGCTCTGATCCACCAGGAATAAGATAGCGATTGGCGCCCAAATGTTTTGTACCGCAGGCTCAATTCCAGTACCCGCACCAACGTAGCCTCCTTCGAGGATGCTCTTGTACTGGCCTCCAGCTATATACCCCCGCGCATACCCCGGCCAAGTGTTCACCCAATTCGGGTTATTCTGTGTAGCCAACTGCGAAATCCGCACGCAATTATCAGTTCCTTGAATCGTGCCGTTGGGCGTGGCTCCCGGGCCGCACGCCGCATTGGTGGTGTAGTCGCCGGCCGAAACATTTGAGTTGAAGGTGAAGGCGGTGGATGTCAGCCCGCTGGAGTTGACCACGTAATCGGCGGTCACGGCGCGCCCGTTGTTCAAGGTGGAGCTGGTTGTGCCCCAGACGGTGATGTGATATCCGGCCTGAACGCCATGAGCGTAAGTGGTGGTCACGGTGCAGACCTTTCCGTTGCAGACGAGTCCGCCCGTACCGCCGCTCTGGTACAGGCCGTTCGCAGTGCCCAGCGCAAATTGCCGGGTGAGTGTTCCGGTAGGCCCATCGAACCAACCGCGCGGCGCACTCATCAAGGTGTAAGGCGTGAGTTTCCCAACTCCGTTGCCGCCGTTGGGCATCCCAATTGCATTGACCCCTCCTGTACACCAATCTCCATTGCTGGTCAGCGCCCCTCCCGCCTGATCGGTGATGGTGAGGTCCGTACCGCTGTTGACGGACGCAATCTTTCGGATGCCGTTCGCCACGCTGATGTAGTTCACGCCGTCGTTTGCACAAACGGCTGAAACGGAGATCAGGTCCCCGCCAGCCAGCCCGGCCGTATCGTGAACGATCAGGTGAAATGGAGAGACCCCAGATTTGGACGCTCCCGTGACGTAAGTCCCGGCAGGCCCGCTGGAACGGACGTAAACCGTGGTCTGGGCCTGTAGGAAAACTGCGGGAACCAAGAAGGCGAGAGCTAGAATGCGCTTCACGGTTCTGTCAATCACGCTCTGTTCCTCATGATTCATTATCGCTCAACCAGCATTTCCGGGAGGTCGCGAAAAAGCGGGGAAGCCTTTTGTTACCAATGAAAAATAGTTGTGATTGTGGTATTTGGGGAAAACGGGGATTTGCAGAGCGTGGGCTCACGATGGTTCGGGCCGCGGGATTCGACGGGCTGTGCTCAATGATGCCGAAGGTTCCGCCGTGAAGCAGGACGCGGCGGACTTCGGCGGTGAGCTGCGCGCGGCCGGCGAGCTGTCGAATTCGGGTGAGCCCCCGCGCATAATCGTTTCAACCGCTTTCGCCAGCTATGGGTGACTATCCTTCTCGCTCGGCAGGTCCGCTTTGCGGAAAAACCGAATCCGGCAGTTTCGGCAGCGGAAGGGGTGTCGCCCGAACGTGCGTTGGAGCAATGCGAAAACCCCTTCCTGTTTCGAGCGGCGGACGTCGCGTGAGCCACAATTCGGACACGTCAATTGGTTGCTGTGTGCTTTCCGGTCCTCCGACATGTCACCCGCCCCCGTTTGAAGCCCGGGTGCTGGAACCGCGGTTAAGATGCACTCGCCGGGCTCGATTGCGAAGAGACCATTTATCCCGTCGCCGTTGTCGCGCCGGGCTCGCGAGACTATTCCGCCATCATCCCGAGGATGCCGGACCGCAAGTCAATGGCGGCGGACCAACCAAACTCCTGCTCGGCTTTGGTGGTGTCGAGTACGACCCAGTCGGCCAACCACTGCCCGCAACTCACGTCCGTCTGAATCTCGACGGGAACACCGTAACAATCTTCAATCAGCCGGAGGACATCCGTTACGGAATGTCCCGAACCGCTTCCGACGTTTACGATGTTGAATGGCCGGCTCGGAATGGCTGCCCGGTCCGCCATGTTGCATAGATCCTCCAGATGGATGTAATCGCGAACGTTTCCTGGATTGCCGAACGCGCGGACGGGTCTGTTGTGCAAGACGCTATTGACGGCGACGCCGATCAGCCCCTGCATCCGGTGCTGGGGCAGTAGAGTGCCGTAGGCGTTCCCCACTCGCAGGACGGTTGCCGTCAGACGGCCCTTGTGCGCGGCAAGCCGCAGATAGTGTTCCGCGGCAAGCTTCTGAATTCCATAGGAGGACAGTGGAGCGCAGGCGTCAGTTTCCCGGTAGCGAATGTTGTCGTGCTTCGGCGCGTAAACAGCACCCCCGCTGCTGAAGTAGACGATGTGGGGTTTGGTTCCGAGGCGCTCCACCGCAGCGATGAGGTTCAAGAGGGGAACCTGGTTCATCATCACGTCGGTCGCTTGGTCGCGATCCGAATTGACGGGGGAGTTGGTGTGCGCCAAATAGTAGATCAGATGGAGGCCAGCGGCAAACCGGTCACAATCGGTTGTGGAGCAGAGGTCACCATGAACCATCTCAGCACCATCCACACTGCCGTGACCCAAGGTGTTGCGCACCAGCAGGCGCACCGGTCCAGAGTGTTTGGCGAGCAGACGCCGCGAAAGGTACGCGCCAATGAATCCTCTCGAACCCGTGATCCCGATATTCATAAGCCTAAGGAAGCTAGCGTGGCTACAGCCACCCGTCCAGACCAAAAGTGCCTGCAGTCTATTGATATTCTATGATAAGGCTAGGCGCTGGAGGGAATTTTGCAAGAAGCTTCCACTTGGCGGCCAATACGCAATGTTTGTAGCGACGGGAAGGCGGCGACAAAGGTGATGCAAGTTTAATGATTACGGAATCGCTTTCCATTGTTGTTCCTGTCTACAACTCGGAGGGCAGCCTGCCGGTCCTCCTGCAGCAACTGAGTCTGCTGCTTCCGACGCTTGCGCCGCAGTTCGAGGTGATTCTCGTAAATGATGCGAGCCGCGATGGAAGCGGCGCGGCCATTGACCGCGCTTGCGAGGAGCACGACTGGGTGGTGGGAATTCATCTGATGCGTAATTTCGGGCAAGAGAATGCCCAGTTGTGCGGCATTCGGAGCGCAAGATTCGAGACCCTCGTCACGATGGATGACGACCTCCAGAATCCCCCAGAAGAAATCCCGCGGCTCCTGGCAAAGCTTGCCGAGGGCTTCGACGTGGTCTATGGCTTTCCGCGGCGGGAGAGTCATGGGTTGTGGCGCGACTTCGCCTCGCGGATTACCAAACTCACACTTCAGACGGCCATGGGGATCGAAGTGGCAAACCGGGTCAGTAATTTTCGAGCCTTCCGCTCACAGCTCCGAGAGGCTTTTACCGACTATCGCGGCGCATTTGTCTCGGTCGACGTGCTATTAAGTTGGGGCACATCGCGATTCGCGGCCATTCCCGTCAGCAATCCACCGCGCCCAATCGGCAAATCCACCTTTACCGTCCGGAAGCTGATCATACACGCCATGAACATGGTGACCGGCTTTTCGACCTTGCCGTTGCAGCTTGCGAGTCTGGCGGGGTTCGTATTTGCGTTTTTTGGTTTCTGCCTGCTGCTATTTGTTTTGGCGCGTTACTTCATTCACGGCGAACCGGTTGCCGGATTCCCCTTCTTGGCCTCGACCTTGTCTATCTTCTCCGGCGTGCAGTTATTTGCGATCGGAATCATTGGCGAATACATGGCGAGGATGCACTTTCGCCTCCTCGATAAGCCTGCTTATGTCACTCGCACGATCAACCGGAAAACCCGTTCCACGTCCCGGTGAGCCTGACTGTCGGATGGGTACCGGCTCCTGGTCAAAGTGGTATCTTTAGTTGGATTAGTTTCGACACATCGAAGGTTCTTAGAACGCCATGCTCCTGCCCCGCCGCGCCGCCGGGACCGATTCCGGGGCCACAGCTCGAAAGGCCGGTGAGTGATGAAGCCTAGCGCAGAATTCGACCGTTATGCCGCCAACTACGACGATCTGATCCGCGATCCGATGCGCGAGCGGTTTACCAAAAGCGATTTCTTTCACCGCCGCAAGTGGATTCTTATCGCAGATTTCCTCAAGCGCCATTCTCTCGACCCGGCCCGCATGAAGTGGCTCGACGTTGGTTGTGGCAAAGGTGAGTTGCTTGGCTACGGCCGACCCCATTTCGCCGGCGTCGCCGGCTGCGATCTTTCCGGCGAGATGGTCCGCCACACGCAAGGCCTCGAAGTCCATCTCCAGACTGCGCCCGACCGTCTACCATTCGATGATGAGGTCTTCGATCTCGTCACCGCCGTTTGCGTTTATCATCACGTCGAGGAACAGCACCGCGTCGAGCTTACCCGTGAGGTTCACCGCGTCCTGAAACCAACCGGGGTGTTCTGCATGATCGAGCACAACCCGTACAATCCCGTGACCCGCCTGATTGTCAGCCGCGCCCCAGTGGACGTCGACGCCCATCTCCTAACCCAGCGCCAAGCCGGCCATTATTCTCGCGAGGCGAGGCTGCAGCCGCTCGAATCCTCCTACTTCCTCTACCTCCCCGAGAACTTATATAACAAGCTCCCCTCATGCGAATCCCTGCTTCGCAAGTTCCCCCTAGGCGGCCAATACGCCCACTTCGCCCGCAAGCCATCACGGTGACAGGAACGTGAGATGCCTGTCTCCTGTAAATCGGTTAACATAGGTTGCTTGTGCCAGTATGGTGACCCCAAAAATCAATACCACAGCCCTGATTCTTCTGGCCTGTTTGCTGTTCGTACTGCAGACTCTGCCGCTGCTCAGCTTTCGTTGGGTGGAAGATGAAAGCTGGTATTCGGCCACTGGATTCGGCCTCTTGCACGAGGGCCAGGTTCGTAATGTGGCTTTCCTACCGACCGAGCCTGAGTCTGTGGCCGATACGCGGCCCCTGGCAATGCCGGCAACGCTTGCTGCCACGATGGCGACCCTGGGCTTTGGACCGGCGCGCGAAAGGTTCCCGGGCTGGCTCTCCTGCCTGGCCCTGATTCCCCTGGTTTTTTGGATTGGCAAAGCCCTGGGATCGCCCGAGGCGGGTGTAATCTCCGCATTCCTCGTGAGTGTGGAGACAACGGTATTCATGGCAGGCCGGACCGTCCGGCCGGAAGCTTTTGTGGCCCTATTCGGGGCGACGGCCGTGCTTCTTTATTTCCTTTCCCAGCAGCGCCAATCCACAGGCCTGGCGATTCTCTGCGGGTTGGCTCTGGGAATCGCCTGCAACTACCACGTCAACGGCTTTGGGATCGCAGCGTCCATCGGCCTGCTGCTTTTGGGGGAGTTCGGGCTTTCGGTATGGCGCCAGAAGCGCGCCTGGGCTATTGTCCTGACCTGCGTCGCGATGCTGATCCCCTTCTTTGTCTGGCTTCAGGGCGATCCCGCACGCATGCAGGCATTCCATCTCCTCTACGGCCGCGGAAGCACCCAGACCGTGGCAAACATCGTTCATTGGGAAGTGATTCGATACAAGGACTACATCGGCATCGCCAACCAGCGCTTTCGTCTCATCCCCTTTCCTCTCCCCCTGCGCTTGCACGTGGTGCTTCTCTACGTCACCGGTTTCGCTATCCTGGCTTGGAAACGGCGGCCGGTTTTCTGGAAGCTCCTGGCGCTGATTCTCCCGAGCATTTTGATGTGGCCCAAGGAGGTCAACCCGACCTTTCGCTTTTTCGTGGTCGTCACGCCTTACCTGGTCCTCGCAGTTGGCATGGCTTTTACGGCCCTGGAAACGCCCAAATGGCGGAGGTTGCTCGCGCTGTGGTGCCTGTTGGCGGTAATCACACAGGCCGGTGGCAACGCCATCATCTTAGCCAAATCCAGGAGCGCCGACTATAACTCCGTGGCGCGCCAGTTACGCTCCATAATCCCTGCCGGTGCACGGGTCTATGGAGCTCTTACCTTTTTCCTGGCGTTGCACGACCATACCTACTATGCCTGGAACCGCGGCACATTGGACGACGCAATAAAGCTGGGCGTGAATTATTTGATTTTGAACGACCGGGTGCTGGTGAATGGCAGCGGATTCGGGTCAGAAGACTGGAGGGAAGTGCGCGAGCGCGCTAACGCCTTCGTCGAGACACACGCCGATTTAATTGGCCACGTGCCTGACCCCTTTTACGGAGACCTGCAGATTTACCGGGTGAAATGAGCGGAGGGCACCCTTGGCTTCTGTACATGGAAATGAGAGTTTCCGGTAAGCCTCCCGCCCATCAAAGCCGTTTGTTACCCTAGGAGTCTGTAAAGCCATGTCTTCCGCGACCAGCCAGCCCCCGCGGCGGGGCCATATATGCGTAGCCGGGTGTGGCCACTGGGGCAAGAACCTGGCTCGCAATTTCTTTAACCTCGGGCACCTGTACGCCATCTGCGAGAGCGATCCAGGGCGCCGGCAATCCTTCAGCGAGCTCTATCCGGCCGCCAAAGCCTACTCCGGGCTGGAGGAGGCCCTTGCCGATCCCGATCTCGACGCTCTGGTTCTGGCTACGCCGGCTGAAGAGCATTGCCGCATGGCGCTCGGAGCCTTGCGCGCCGGCAAAGACGTCTTCGTCGAGAAGCCGCTGGCCCTCGACTGGCAGGAAGGCGCGGAGATGGTGCGAACGGCCCGGCAATGCAGCCGCATCCTGATGGTGGGCCATCTGCTGCGATACCATCCCGCCGTCCTGAAAGTTCAAGAACTGGTGGCCGGCCCGGCCTTCGGCAAAATCGAATACATCTACTCCAACCGCCTGAGCATGGGAAAAATCCGGCGCGAAGAAAACGCCCTCTGGAGCTTCGCGCCCCACGACATTTCGGTGATCCTCGCGCTGATGGGCCGCCTTCCCATTCAGGTGGTCGCTACCGGCGGAGCGTACCTGCAGCCCAACATCGCCGACGTCACCGTTTCTCACCTCCTCTTCGACCAGGGCGCGCGCGCGCACATCTTCGTGAGCTGGCTGCACCCCTACAAGGAACAGCGCCTGGTGGTGATTGGGAGCGGGCAGATGGCAGTTTTTGAAGACTCCCGTCCAGACAACAAGCTGATCCTTTACGACAAACGGATCGAATGGAAGAACGGCGTCATCGAAGGGGCCAAGAGCCAGGGGCTGCCGGTCACATTCGATCCCGAAGAACCCTTGCGCCGAGAGTGCCAGCACTTCATCGACTGCATCACCCAGCGCCGTGAGCCGCTCACCACGGGCGACGAAGGCGTGCGCGTGCTGCAAGTGCTGCAAGCCTGCCAGCGGTCCCTGCAAATGAACGGCGAGCCCGTACAGGTGGATGCCACCGCCGTGCAGAATCTACTGAGGTTATGAGAGGACACTATGGATCAACCGGACTATTTCGTTCACGAGTCCTCCTACGTCGACCAGCCCTGTGAAATCGGCGCCGGCACGAAGATCTGGCACTTCTCGCACATCATGAAGAGCTGCCGCATCGGGCGCGGCTGCAACATCGGCCAGAATGTTGTGGTCTCACCGGATGTGGTGATCGGCAGCAACGTCAAAATCCAGAACAACGTTTCCATCTACACCGGGTGCATCCTGGAAGACGACGTATTTTGCGGGCCGTCGATGGTGTTTACCAATGTGATCAACCCGCGCAGCCATGTCATCCGCAAGGATGAGTACCGGACCACGCTGGTGAAACAGGGAGCCTCTCTCGGCGCGAACTCGACGGTGATTTGCGGCATCACCATCGGACGCTATGCATTTGCCGGCGCCGGTGCGGTGCTCACGCGTGATGTGCCGGACTACGCCCTGGTGGTGGGCAACCCCGCACGCATCCAAGGCTGGATGTGCGCTTGCGGCATCAAACTCAAGCTGGAAGCCGATGGTGAGCGGGAAAAAGGTCAATGCGCGGCTTGCGGCGCCCGGTACGTGAAGCGAGGATCGCTGATGAGCCCGGCGCAATAACGGAGGAAAACCATGGACGCAGTGAAACAGAAACCGATTCCCTTGCTCGATCTGAAGGCCCAGCATCGCCAGATCCGCGACGAAGTGCTGGCCGAAGTGACCCGCGTCATCGATTCCCAGATGTTCATCATGGGACCGGACGTGCAGAAGCTCGAGCAGGAGATCGCGGCATATTCGTCGACCAAGTTCGCCGTAGGATGCGCATCCGGCTCCGACGCGCTCTTTCTGGCGCTGCTGGGCCTGAACATTCAACACGGCGATGAAGTCCTGACCACGCCCTACACCTTCTTTGCCACCGCCGGTGCCATCCATCGCGCCGGCGCCGTGCCGGTTTTCGTGGATGTCGAAGCCGCCACCTTCAACATGGACATGAACCAGGTGGCCGGCGTTCTCGCCAGGCACCCAAAGATCAAAGCCATCATCCCCATTCACCTCTTCGGCGGATGCGCGGACATGGATCCGCTCATGGCCCTGGCGGGTGAGCGCGGAATCCCGGTGATCGAAGACGCCGCCCAATCGATTGGATCGGAGTACAAAGGCCGCCGCGCAGGCAGCATCGGGGATATCGGCTGCTTCAGTTTCTTCCCCAGCAAGAATCTCGGCGGATACGGCGATGGCGGCATGCTCACCACCAATGACCCCGCGTTGCGCGAACGCCTGGCTGCGCTGCGTGTGCACGGCAGCAAGAAGAAGTATTACCACGATTGGGTGGGAGTGAACTCCCGCCTCGATGCTCTGCAAGCCGCGGTGCTGAGCGTGAAGTTCCGCCACCTGGATTCCTGGACCGAGGGCCGGCAGCGCAACGCCGCGCTCTATCGCAAGGTGCTGGCGGAGATGAGTATCCCCGTCACGCCGCCCGTCCCCGCGCCTTACCAGACGCGCCACATCTACAACCAGTTTTCGATCCTGTGCCAGCGCCGGGACCAACTGCAGGCCTATCTCAAAGAGAACGGCATCGGTACCGAAGTCTACTACCCGCTGCCGCTGCACTTGCAGGTATGTTTCTCCAGCCTGGGATACAAAGCCGGCGATTTCCCGGTGAGCGAGCGGCTGGCCAAAGAGTCTCTGGCGCTGCCGGTTCACTCCGAACTCTCCAACGACGATGTCGAACAGGTGTGCCGCGCGCTGAGAGCCTTCTACNNCCTGCGACTGCGACAATCCCACCAATCTGAATCCCCTCCTGGAGGATGAATGAGCCCGCACGAAGTTTTGGAATTTGCCAAGAAAAACGATGCCAAGCAACTCGATTTGAGGTTTACCGACATCCCGAGTTTGCAGCATCACGTTTCCTACCCGATCAGCGAGCTGAGCGAAAGCAGCTTTGAAGAAGGCTTCGGCATGGATGGATCGAGTATCCGCGGTTGGGCGGCGATCCACGAAAGCGACATGCTCCTGATCCCCGATCCGAACACCGCCGTCATGGATCCCTTTGCGGAGTTCCCCACGCTGGTGATGTACGGCGACGTCAAGGACCCGATCACCAAGCAGCGATACGAGCGCGACCCGCGCTGGATCGCGCAGAAGGCCGAACTCTACCTGAAGAATAGCGGCGTGGCCGACACCGCCTACTTCGGCGCGGAAGCCGAGTTCTTCATTTTCGATAACGTCAGTTTCGACCAGAATCAGCATTGCGGTTTTTACTTTATCGACGCCGAGGAAGGGCGCTGGAACTCCGGGCGGCGGGAGAACAACCTGGGCTACCGGCCGCGCTACAAAGAAGGCTACTTCCCCGTGCCGCCCACCGATCATTATCAGGA
>PLZX01000286.1 GCA_003152325.1 Bryobacterales bacterium
CGTTGTCCCACATCTTGGCGTCGAGTTCGCCCGTGCGGTCGCCCAGCATCAGGGAAAGGTACAACTCGCCGGTTTTTTTCTGGCGGATTTCCTTCGCGCGGACCAGGAAACTACTGGTGATCGGCTCCTTCGCCGGCTCGAGGAGGTCGTTCACGTAGGGCGACTTCATTGCTTGATGGGCGCCATGGCCGCCGCTGCGGGCAGCGGCTTCTTGCTGGGCCGCGGCGGCGGGTTGTTCACCGCCTGCAAATCATCGGCCGCCTTGGGCTCTTTCGGCGCCCTGAGGGCAGCCCTGGTCCCCGGAATCGGCACGAATAAGANNTCCACATATCCGTCCTTGATTTGCAGGTAGGCTTGCTGCCGCAGTTGCGTCAGAAACTCACGCACTTTCGGCTCGAGCCGCGGCCTCGCCAGGATGTCGTGGATATCCTCCTGCACTTCCTCGAAGGAGGCTTGCCCGGCTTCGAAGTGCTCTTCCACTTTGAGAATCAGGTAGCCCGGCGGATTGTTGAGCTTGATCGGATCGGTGACGAACCCCTTCTTTTCCTTGAAGACGATGGCTTCCAGTTCCGGCCGCATCATGCCCCGCTTGCTCGGCGCGCCCAGGTAACCGCCGTTTTGAGCCGTCCCGATATCGTCCGAATTGTCGCGAGCCAGATCGCTGAACTTCTCGCCCTTTTTCGCCCGCGCCGAGAGGTCCTTGGCCTTGGCTTCGGCCGCCACCGCCTGCTCCGCCGTCTTGCCTTCCGTCGAGATCAGAATCTGGCTCAGAAAGACCTGCTCCTCGCGCACGAAATCGGCCTTGTGCTCGTCGTAAAACTTCTGCAGATCCCCTTCCGGAATGGCAACCCGCGAGGCCACTTCATACCCCACCACGCGCTGCGCCATCAGCTCTTTCTTCTTGCGGTCCTTCAATTCGTCGAAAGTCATGCCCGACTGCTGGCGCAACCATTCGTGAAACTTGTCCGGATCCGTGATCTTGGCCTGCACCTGCCACTCGGAAAAGTATTTGCTGATGTCCGCGTCGACGTTCAGATTGGGCATCTCCTTGGCCTTCTGCACCAGCAGGAGCTGATCGATTTCATCGCGCAGCGCGTTGGCGGTTTCGTCCCGGAGGGCGTCGGAGAGCTTCGTTCCGGTCAAACCCTGCTGGCGCAGGACGCCTTCGATCTGCTTGTTCTTTTCCGCCAGTTCCCCGCGGGTGACGATATCGCCATTCACCTTGGCGGCGATCTCTTCCACCACGCGCACCGACTGCGTCTGGGCCGAGGCAGCGCCCACCGCCGCCCCGCAAAGTACTACAAACTTCCAAAACATAATGAGATCTCCATCTTACCAACTGCCGGATGTCGCCGGGGACGCCTGGCCAATCCAGCCAACACCAGCAAGACGCCTGCCACTTCCACCCGCCCCACGTTCCCGACAGATTTCCGAAGCCGCCCTGGGCCGCATCGGTCCGGCAGTACCGATTCGGCACACCCCGTCGGCGCCCTTCACGCCTGCAATTGCCGCAGCTTTTCGCCCAGGAATTTCAGGATGTCGCCGGCCGCGGTCTGCCCCGCCAGCGGCAGCAGCAGCACGCCCGCCGGAGTGAATTGGGCGCCACGCGTTTTGGCGACGATTCCCATCAGCCGCGCTGGATCGACGCGCGCCTCTTTGTGGAACTTGACGTTCAAAATATTGTGGCGGCGATCGATGGCTTCCACTCCGATCTGTTCGGCGGCGGTTTTCAGCGCCGAGTATTCGATCAGATTGCGAACCGCTTCCGGCACCGGACCGTATCGATCCGCCAGTTCCTTTTCGGTGCGGTCGCGCGCCGCCGCGTCGGCCGCGTTGGCGATTTGCCGGTAGGCGCGCAGGCGCTGGTTTTCGTCGGCCACATAGTCGGTTGGAATGCGGATGTCCAGGCCCAGGTTGAGCGCCGAATGAATCTCCGGAATCACTTCCTCGCCCTTCAATTCGCGGACCGTTTCTTCCAGCAGCCGGGTGTAGGTGTCGAAGCCGACTGAATTGATGTGGCCGTGCTGCTCGCCCCCCAGCAGATTGCCGGCTCCGCGCAGTTCCAGGTCGAGCGCGGCGATCTTGAAGCCGGCGCCTAGATCGCTGAACTCCTTCAGAGCGGCCAGGCGCTTGCGCGCGATCTCGGTCAGTTCGGTATCCGGCTGCACCAGCAGGTAGGCATAGGCGCGGCGGTTCGAGCGGCCCACCCGGCCGCGCAACTGGTAGAGCTCGGAGAGACCGTACCGCTCGGCGTTCTCCACCAGCATGGTATTCGCCAGCGGAATGTCGAGACCATTTTCTATAATTGTGGTACAAACCAGGATGTCGAACTCGTGCCGCATGAAGCGGAGCATGGTTTTTTCCAGATCGGCCTCCCCCATCTGGCCATGGCCCACCCCAATGCGAGCGGTCGGCGCCAACTCCTGGAGCATTGCCGCACGCGCCCAGATGGAATCCACGCGGTTGTGCAGAAAATAGACCTGGCCGCCGCGCCCGAGCTCCATTTCCAGGGCGGAGCGGATCAATTCGGGCTGAAAGGGCGCGACAACGGTGTGGATGGAGAGCCGGTCTTTGGGCGGCGTTTCGATCACCGACATATCTCGTAGCCCGAGCAATGACATATGTAGTGTCCGAGGAATCGGGGTCGCGCTCATGGCCACCACATCCACCGTCTTCTTCAAGTGTTTGAGCCGCTCTTTGTGCTTCACGCCGAAGCGCTGTTCCTCGTCCACCACCACCAGTCCGAGGTCGCTAAATACGACATCCTGGGAAAGCAGCCGGTGCGTGCCGATCGCGATATCGATTTTGCCCTCGGCTAGATCGGCCAGCGACGCTTTCAGTTCCTTGGGCGAGCGGAACCGGCTGAACATCTCGACCCGCACCGGGAACGGCTGGAAGCGGCGTTTGAAAGTTTCGAAGTGCTGGAAGGTTAGAACCGTGGTCGGCGCCAGGATCGCCACCTGTTTGCCGTCGCCCAGCGCCTTGAAGGCGGCGCGCATCACCACTTCGGTTTTGCCGAAGCCGACGTCGCCGCACAGCAGGCGGTCCATCGGCTGCGGGCTTTCCATATCGCGCTTGATTTCCCCGGTGGCGGTAAGCTGATCGCGGGTTTCCGCGAACTCGAAGGCGTCTTCGAATTCCCGCTGCCAGTTGCTGTCGGGAGAGAATTGGAAGCCTTCGGTCATGCGGCGCGAGGCGTAGAGCTTGAGCAGCTCGTCGGCCATGTCGCGCATTTTGGCCTTGATGCGAGTCTTGGTGCGGGTCCACGTGACGCCACCCATGCGGTCGAGCGCGGGCTTCGTCTCGCCACCACGGAATCGCTGGATCAGGTCCATGCGGGTCAGCGGGACGTAGAGCTTGGCGCCGGCGGCGTATTCGAGCAGCATGTAGTCGCCCTGCGATTCGCCCTGGGAAATCTCGCG
>PLZX01000074.1:0-568 GCA_003152325.1 Bryobacterales bacterium
ATGTTTGGCGGGCCGGACCGGCGGAGTTGAGTTGCATTCCGCCCTGGCGCTGAAAACGCGCACGGGTCATCTGGACAGAGAAGGATCCGCCGCCCTGCGTATTCGATTTCTCAATGACGTCGCAAGCGGCGCAATCGCGCTCGTCGCGGTTAGCGATTTCCACTATCCGGCGGCGGAGCGTCTTATCATCCGATACGGCGACCGGCAGGGCTTGCGAACCTTGGACGCGCTCCAACTTGCCGTGGCATTAGAGGTGCAAGATCGTGTTGGGTTAGATGCCTTCGTGGCCGCAGACAAAGTTCTCTGTGAGGTTGCGACTCTGGAAGGCTTCGCCGTCCTCAACCCTGAACAACCCTAACGACTGGTGTCAGGTGCATGAGAAGCGGCTCAAAGGATATCAGGCCATCGGGTAGGAACACAGTGCGCCCGCGAACGCGCGGGCGTGCAGAAGCTCATCGGTGGGGCCGCAGTCCTGGGGCTGACCTGAGGGACATCAGGCGGCGGAAAGCCAACTGTAGATAATTTTGTAGCTGCCCAAAGCCTCCGACTCCAACAGGGCTCAACAGGC
>PLZX01000074.1:614-22146 GCA_003152325.1 Bryobacterales bacterium
ACTACTTGAAAGCGAAAGTCGATTGGTGTATACCTTGCTCGTCGGTCCCTGGTATGGGGCTGCACGGGAGGAGGCAGGTTATGAAGAAGTGTGTGTGGTTGGCGATTGCGGTCGCGCTGCTGCCCCGGATTCTTTCGGCACAGCCCCGCCGTGAAGGCCCGCCGCAGGGGTCGGAACGGATCGGCAACATCTCGCGCGTCATCGCGGACTGCGAGGGCCGCACCAATGAGTTCAAGAGGTCGCTGCGGATGGCGCTGGACCGCAGTTCGCTCAATAACACCAGCCGTGAGGATGAACTGAATCGGGATGCCAGCCGGTTGGAACAGGCGATGAACAGAGTCCGCGAGTCCTGGAACCTCGAACATAACCCTTCCCGGACGCGCCGCTCTGTGGGGGACGCAATCGCCGTTGGCCAGAGTATCAACAGAACCATGATCAGGCGGCGGCTGGATCCCGATGTCCAGCGCCAATGGGACATCGTCCGCGGAGAATTGAATCGCATGGCCGAAGCGTTCGAACTTCCGAGAATACGTTGGTGAGAGCCATGCGAGCGACAACTCTTGCTGCGGTCCTGATCGCAGGATCAGTTCCAGCTTCCCTGCCCGCTGCGCCCGAGGGTCAAAGTCAAAAGCTCAATATCGAGCAGCAACTGCAATCGCAGTATCCGCCGACGAAACTGGGGGGCGACAAGCTCCGGATCGCCCAGCCCGGCTCGGTCCTGCTGGTTCAAATGAATGGCATGTTCGCGAGTCCCCTGAATGAGTTTGCCTTCACCAACACTTACAAGGACGGGCGGATCAAACGCTCCGTTGCCAGCGCTCTCATTCACGACACAAAAACGTCGAGGGAACTGGAGGTTGGAGAGAGAGTGTATCTGCTAAAGACCGAGGTCAAGGATTCCGGCATCGTCTTCAGCCTGCAGTCGTGCATCGCCTGTGATGGGTCCGAGGTCGATCTTGTACAAATGGCCTACCGGGCGTCGCTGACGTTCCAGTTTCCGAAGGGGTATTTGGAGACCACGGATTTCGCCCAGATCCAGCGGACGATCGGCCAGGTATTCACCTTCGCCGACGGTGGGAGCACCATCGCACAGCCGAACATGGATCCGCCCATGCCCCCAGTCGCGCAGCCCGCACCGCAGCCAAGACCCGCGCCCCGGGCGGAGCCTGTGAGGATCGCGCTGGGACAGACTGCGGACGACGTGACGGCCAGTCTGGGCCAACCCGACAAAGTGGTGGATCTGGGCAGCAAGAAAATTTACATTTACCGAGACCTGAAGGTCACGTTTCTAGACGGTAAGGTCTCCGACGTCCAGTAGACTTCACGAACGATTTTGACAAGCCATGGGAGAACTGCAATGAATACTCTTCAAACCGACACAGCCACTTTCCGCCGATGGATCGGGTCAGCCGTTGTCATTCTGCTGTTCGCATGCACCGCCATCGTACACGCCCAAGAGGGGAGAGACAAAAAGAAGAAGGACGAATCAACTCGGCCAGCCGGTAACGCCGCTCAAACCGCCCCCCAGCCCCACGGCGCGGCCAAC
Source organism: Bryobacterales bacterium (assembly GCA_003152325.1). Classification (GTDB taxonomy): domain Bacteria; phylum Acidobacteriota; class Terriglobia; order Bryobacterales; family Bryobacteraceae; genus PALSA-129. The sequence continues at coordinate 2,161 of PLZX01000074.1, forward strand.
GCACGGAGCGGCCAGAGCGCTCAGCAGAATGCCGGCCGCTCCAACACTTCGGGCTCCGGCCAGGGCACGCAGCAGAATGCCGGCCGTTCGAGCACTCCGGGCTCTGGCCAGGGCACGCAGCAGAATGCCGGCCGTTCGAGCACTCCGGGCTCCGGCCAGGGCGCGCAGCAGAATACCGGCCGCTCGAGCGGTTCGGGCTTGGGCCAGGGCACGCAGCAGAATGCCGGCCGTTCGAGCGGTTCGGGCTTGGGCCAGGGCACGCAGCAGAATCTCGGACGTCCCGATCGTCCGAACACTATCCAACCGGGTCGCGACCAGGGCCGACCTGGTTTTCAGAACCCCGGCCAAAACGTACACCAGAACCTAGGCCAGCACCCGCCGGATTCACGCGGCGGAGGCCCCCGGCCGCAGACCATCCGCACATCGAACGGCGGAATGGTCCACAGGGACGCGGGTGGTCAAGTCCGCCAGGTACACACGCCAGGAGGAGCGGTGATCACTCATCGGTCGGACGGTTCCCGGCGCATTGAGATGGCGCGTCCCGGCAACCGGACCATCGTCACCAACGCCCACGGGCGCGGCGGTTACATCCAGCGGCCGCTCATGGTTTCCAACCGGCAGTATATCCAACGGACATACTCCGTCCACGGCGTGGTCTCTGCCCGGGTCTTTCGGCCGGTCACATACCGGGGAGTGTCCATGCACGTGTACACTCCGATGCATTATTATCGGCCCGCGTTCTACTCGTACCTGTATAACCCGTGGGCCAGGCCAATCTTCTATGACTGGGCGTGGTCCGGCAGACCATGGTATGGCTACTACAGGGGCTACTTCACGCCCTACCCGTCGTATGCGAGCCCCACGCTCTGGTTGACCGACTACCTGATTGGATCGGTGTTAGAGCAGGCTTATGAGGCGCGAACGGACAGCGCTGGTTTCGCTGGCGGCCAGGTCGGTATTACACCGGATGTGAAGCAGGCGATCGCGGATGAAGTCCGCCGGCAGCTCGATCTGGAGAGGTCCGAGGGCCAATCGCAGAATGCGGCGTCCGGCGACGTTCTGCCCATGTTTGCCGACAACGCTCGCCATGTCTTTGTGGTCTCCGATGCCCTGGAGGTGAGTTCCAGCGGGGGAGAGTGCATGATCTCGGCAGGCGATGTGCTGCAACTCTACGGAGCACCGCCCTCCACCGCGGATACCGCCGATGTCGTAGTGCTGGCCAGCAATGGTACGGACTGCCGCCGGGGTAGCATCGCTTCAGTGCCAATCCAAGGCCTGCAGGAAATGCAGAATGATATGCGCGCGACCATCGACCAGGGTCTGGCGGACTTCCAGGCCCGCCACGGTAAGAGTGGACTGCCCGCATTGCCTCCCTCGGCCGAGGGCGTAGTGAATGCGTCCTTCGCCGCGAGCGTGACTCCCGATGCGAACGTCGCTACCGAACTTACACAGGTAGCGCAGGAAGCCGACCGGACAGAGCAGGATGTGGTGAATCAAGCGAACACCACGGAAAGTTCCAACGGGCCTGTTACTATCTCCTACGGCCAGACCATCGAGGAGGTGGTCGCAATCCTGAGCCAACCCGAGAAGATAGTCGATCTTGGAGCAAAGAAAATCTACGTGTATAAGGACATGAAGATCACCTTCACGGATGGGAAGGTGAGCGACGTTCAGTAAGTGACGTCTAAACGATCGCGACCGTGGTGCGGGCCTGCTCGGTTTTTAGGTAGGCGTTGGGGTCGTGTTCCAGGCCGCCTTCCGGTAGCCATTCCCACAACGGGCCCAGGTCCTTTCGCACCTGGTCCGCATAGAACTGGGGAAGCTCGCCGCTCTGGTGCTCAAAGTAAGGAAGGAATTGTGGATCGCTGTCCAGCCTGTTCCGAATCTCCTGATAGTATTTGACCCTGCCGAAACCTTCCGTCGAAACGGCGCGCACCACGTTCATCCAACGCGCGGTCACGCCTTGCGTCGCCAGGAAGCGCCGGAAAATGGCGCGCGCCGAAAATGAGTACTGGGTCAGATCGATGACCCTTTCGTAAAAGCTCTGCCACGAATAGTTCTTCGGTTTAACGTTCATCGCCCCGTTGTTGTTCAGGAAGTGGAACGGGAAGGGCAGCACGCGGTTCTTGCGCTGGTAATCCAGGTTGAGCGGCGCGGCGCGGCCGAAAGCGGAAAGCAGCGAATAGCCTGGAAACGCCCCCGGAGTCATATCCAGGAACCGTTTCGTAAGTTCAAAAGGCTCCGGCCCTTCGTCGGTATCCAGTCCCAGCACGAAGTTGGTTTGTATATATGGGATGTACTTCAGAATCAAATTGACGTGCTCGGATACCTGGCGGACTTTCTCCATCCCCAGCCGCGCTCCTGTCTTCGACTTATCGCCCAAGGCAAACCATGATTCCACGCCGGGTAAGACGGCCTTAAACCCATTCTTCTTGAGCCGCTTCAAATGCGCTTCGGAGAGCAGCGACAAACTGCTTTCTGCTGCGAAGTCGATGCTGCCGGGAGGTACGGCATCTTCGACCATGTCCAGGATCTCGTCGAAGCGCACTCCGAAATTCGGATCGTGCCATGCGACCAGCGGCCGCCGGAACTTCGTCCGCAGGAATCGCAGATCCTCGCGGAGCACCTCGAAGTCCATGGTCTGATAGGGCACCGTCGCATCAATACAAAAGCTGCAAGTATAAGGACACCCCAAGCTGGCCAGCATGGGAACCATCTTCAGGAGTGGCGCTTTCTTGAGCGTCGGGTCGATAAACTGCCAGCGCTCGCGCACCCCGGGCAAGGTTCTCGGCTGCTGCTTGGCCGCCATCTGCACACCCATCGGCCGGTGTTGCGAGCAGTCCCGCAGAACATCGCGGAGCGTGTCCTTATCTGTGAAGCCCAATACATAATCGAAGTACCGCGCCGAGTCTTCCGGGTAGCATCGGGCGTGAGGCCCACCGATGACTGTGACCGCTCCCCTTCCGCGAAACAGATGACTCAGGGCGTATGCCGTGTGAGCAGCTTCGGTGAAAGCGCCGATGAAAACCACGTCGACGTCAGCCGGTAACTCCGTCAGGAGATCTTCAAACCCGGTATAGCAAACGAAGGTAACTTCATGTCCCTCCTCTTTGCACCAGACGCCAATCACTTGAGGCATGATGCTGGCCAGGCTGGCATTCATTACGCGCGCGTACAGAGCCCGCGTAGGGCCCTTGGACACGATATCGATAATCCCGATACGCAGTTTTCTCATGTTTGACTTTCAGACAGCGCGTACTTATCCCTTGATTCTGGCGACGTGTGACCCAGTTGTAATGGATTCCCGAGCTGGGGCGTCAATGAGCGAAGTCCTGGTGCCGCGGCGTGCTGCGGGGTACTGCCCAGGATCTTCGGATTCGGAATCCAGTATACACCCGGCGATGCCCGTGGAGTTGGCGCGCTACCGGGATCCCGCCGGCCGCGTCGTGTCATAAATGTATAGCGAGTGGCCGGCGATCGCCAGAGGCGGCATGCGGCGCAGCCAGTCGCTGGCTCCCGGGTACGCGGGTATGCGCGCCACCATGTGCGCAGTCACTGCGTACAATCCCGGCTGCGGCCCCATCGCCAGGTCGTTGGGCTCGACCTTGTGATACCGGATGCCGTAGACCTCCGCCGGGAAGCCGAACGTGTTCGAGAGCAGGATCTCGCGGCCCGGCGCGTTGTGGTCGAGCCACGTCTTCAACTGCTTCAGACTCTGGCCCCAATCGACATTACTGTCGTCCAGCCAGAGCGGCCCGCAGCGTGTGCCTCCATCCAGTCCGATTTCGCCGGGATCGCGCAACAGGCACGCGGATTCGTTGAAGTACGGCAGGTGGTCCGGATAGACTCCCACCGCTGCCACCACCACCCACGCGCACAGGACCACGGCAGCGGTGCGCGCCCACCCGGCCGTCATCCGAAAGAGCGTTGCCACACCGACGCCGCCCAGCAGGTGCCCAAACGGAAATGCGGGCATGACGTACCGCACTCCCACTTCGTCGGCCAGAAGCATGGCGCCCAGAAACATGGCCGCCGGCGGAAGCAGGAGAAACAGCTTCGCGGTAATCGAAATACTCTTGCTGCGAATCAGCGCCACCAGGCCGATGGCCGCCAGAATGATGGTCGCCAGCGGTTCCTTCAACAGCCACGCGAACACGAAGTAACTCAGGAATCGGTCTTGAATCCGGCCGCCGAAGTAAACCGGGTAGTCCTTGATGTGGTCGGCATTGACCCGCTGGAGGCCCCTGACATAAAGGAGCGGATCGCTCGAAAACAGATAGACCGCCTGGATCACCGCCACCGCTACCACGCACATCGCCAGGAAAGCATAGAGGAATGGAATCGCTTTGCGGAGCTGATCCGGCCCGAGACGGGAAGCGGGCTTGGCCGCTGCGGCTGCGCCGTGGCACGCCTTGAACTTCTTGCCGCTGCCGCAGGGGCACGGATCGTTTCGGCCGGCGCGGTAACGCGCCGCAGCCTTGGGCGCTTTCGCGTCCCCCTCCACCGGCCATATCACGGCTGCCAGCAGCAGCACCGGAATTACCGGAAGCAGCAGCACCGCCGAAAACTTGGTACACAACAGCGCTCCCAATGCCAAGCCGCACAGGGCCAGCCGGTACTTCCCGGGATGCAACACATAGTTCCACAGCGCAAAGAGAAACAGCACCAGGAAAGCGGTGATCCCTACGTCGGTCGTGACCAGATAGGAGTGGCCCAGGATGGTGGGATCCATCGTGTAGAGCAACACGGCGCCGGCCGCCGCCAGGCCGCCCGTGATCTGGCGCCCCCACAGAAAGAGCACCGCCGCCAGCATGGCCGCCACCAGGAGCAGCGGCGCGCGCGCCCACATCATCACGCGGTCGGGACCGTTGGCGGCGATCAACTGGTCGCCGATCGCCCATTCCGGCTGTTCTCCCCGCTTCAGTTCACCGTGAATCAGATGCTCGGTCTCCGCATTGTGAGGCCAACGGATGCCGCCCACCAGCAGTGACAGCCCGGCCAATTCCTTCATCAGCGGCGGATGCTGAGGGTTTGCGCGAAACGTGTGCGTTTCCCAATACGACAGGCCAGCGGCAATGTGCGGAGGCTCGTCGGAAGTCGGGCTCTTCAGCCGGCTCTCCAGGAATGCCTGCACCAGAAAGACCAGGACCAGAGCACCCGCCGCCACACCCAGCAGCTTGTCACGTTTCGCTGAAGGCATCGCCGCACATTTTAACATCCGCTCTCTGGCGCGCTATGGCGAGGCGCATCATGGTGACCAGCCGGCGCATGCCGCGGCTCCAATCCGGGAACAGGTCGACATACTGCAACTCCCGCTGGATCGAACGCGGCATGGGACAACGGTTCAACCGAACCGGCACGATGAAAATCTCATCCAGGGGAATCTGCCGGGCACAGTCCAATGCGTACCGAATCTCTGCCTGAAATCCGCCTTTCTTACTGACGGAGTTCCCGGAATAACAGGCCACAAAGAAATCCGACGTCTCGATGGCGGCTTCGATGGCCCGCGGCCAGTTTTGCCCGGGCAAGAGCTTGCGGACGTCCATCCAGGTGCTGAAGCCGGCAGCTTCCAAAGCGTCACAGATCCGCTCGGCGTGCTCCGCATCCTCTTTAACGTAGGCGACGAATACCTGAGGAAGCCGGCGCGGCTCAAAGCGGAACCCATTGACAGCGTCTGGTAGAAACGAACCCAATCCGTCGAGTTCGACCGCATTACCGGCCGCCAGTCCCCGGATTACGACCTGCGCCAGTTGTTCCAGAGCGGAGTATTCAGCCACGGGGGCCGCCTTCGTCCCGTTGAAACGCTACGCGCCCATTGGGGCCTTGCGTAAACTTGCCCAGCCCGGGCAGGGCGGCGTCCTTTCCGGCACGCAGGTCGGAAAGAATCTGGCGGACCATGCGATCCAGTTCGTCGGCTGCCTCAGCTTGGCTGACGCCGGCCCGGCGAGCCATCCTTTTGGCAATATCAGGCTTCTTCATCCGTTTTTAATGTAGCAGCGGGGTGTTCGGAAGCCGGCTGGCGTTTCCCGATCCAAGCCCATACTTCATTCAAAACACGACTCCTTCCGGCTATCAAAAAGTGTAGAAGTAGTTGTGACCGGCATTTTGGCAATCAGATGAAGTGATTTTAATTACGGTTTAAGGGATACTTCATGTGCCGTCCGCTATGATTAGCCCAGACGATCTTAAATGGTCGCAATCCAAAGGAGAACCGCCAAATGAAGAAACTGATGACGCTGATGATCGGTGCCGCGCTCGCTTTCGGTGCAGTGTCCGTGTATGCCCAGGAAAAGGGTGAGACGAAGAGCACCACGATCACCAAGAGCACCAAGATCACCAAGACCAAGGGCACCAAGGCCCCCAAGAAGGTTGCCGACAAGAAGTAACGTGGCTTCCACGAGCCAAATTTGCTGGGAAGCCGCGTAGCGCCACACAGCCTGCGCGGCAATCCAGTCCCCTCCTTTGATTCTCAATCCTTTCTTTATTCAGGTTCCTTTTTTCTCCCTAATAGCCTCTTAAGCTGCCTTCCCGTTGCGCCTTCATGGCCCCTCGGCCTACAATCTCTACTGGGACAGAGGGGATTGGCCTCTCACAGGCTACATGAACATTTCCGTCAAAGCTGAATACGCCTTGCAGGCGATTTTCGATCTGGCCGGGCAGCGCACCGGGGAACCGGTGCGCATTGCCGACATCGCACGCCGCCAACGAATTCCACAGAAATTTCTGGAGTTGATTCTCGCCGGGCTGAAGCAGGGTGGTTTTGTGGAATCGCGGCGGGGCGCTGAGGGTGGTTACCTCCTGGCGAAGCCCGCCGATTCCATCACGGTCGGCGAGGTGACTCGTTTCGTGGAGGGGCCGCACCAGGGCAGAACGCGCCCCCGCCGCAAAGCGGAGACACCGTTTTCCGAACTGTGGCTACAGGTGGACCACGCCGTGGCGGAGATCGTCGACCGAACCACTTTCGCCGATCTGCAGCGCGGCTGGACCGAGAAACAGAATAAGTTCGTTTTGAACTGGGAGATCTGAGTTGAAAGTCTTTGAAGACAATTCCTTTAGCATCGGCGGCACGCCGCTGGTTCGCCTGAATCGAGTGACCGATGGCGGCAAGGCCACCGTGCNNCGTGCTGGCCAAAATTGAAGGCCGCAACCCGGCGTACTCCGTGAAGTGCAGGATTGGCGCCTCGATGGTTTGGGACGCGGAAAAGCGCGGCATCCTGAAACCGGGCAAAGCGCTCATCGAGCCCACCAGCGGGAACACGGGAATCGCCCTGGCGTTTGTGGCCGCCGCGCGCGGATACCCCATCACTCTGACCATGCCCGAAACCATGTCGGTGGAGCGCCGCAAGGTGCTCAAGGCGCTGGGCGCCAACCTGATTCTCACCGAGGGTTCGCTCGGTATGGCCGGCTCCATCGCCCGGGCTGAAGAAATGGTGGCCTCCGATCCGGCGCGCTTCGTACTGTTGCAGCAGTTCAAGAACCCCGCCAACCCGGAGATCCATTTCCTTACTACCGGTCCCGAGATCTGGGAAGATACCGGCGGCGGGATCGACGTGCTGGTCTCCGGCATCGGCACCGGCGGAACCATTTCGGGCGTCTCGCGTTACATCAAGAAAGAAAAGGGCAAGCGGATTCTCTCGGTGGGCGTCGAGCCCTCCGCCAGTCCGGTCATCACCCAGCACCTGGCCGGCCAACCGCTCAAGCCGGGGCCGCATAAGATCCAGGGTGTCGGCGCCGGATTCATCCCCGATACACTCGACCTTTCGCTGGTGGACCGCGTGGAATTGGTGACCAACGAGGAATCCCTCGAAATGGCGCGGCGTCTGGCAAAAGAGGAAGGCATTCTGGCCGGCATTTCTTGCGGCGCGGCCGTTGCCGTCGCGGTTCGGTTGGGCAAGTTGCCCGAGTTTGCCGGCAAAACCCTGGTGACCATCCTACCCGATGCCGCCGAGCGCTACTTGAGCACATCGCTCTTTGAGGGATTGTTCGACGAATGACCCGAACCGGCGATTGCCGGACAAAAAGAAAGAAGCGGGCGCGTTTGGGTGATAGGGGTGAGTGCGCCCGCTGTCGTAACGGGGATTTACGTAATAGACGACTTAACCCATGGACGAGTTACAGGTTGCGCATTAAGCAATATAGCCATTAACAAATAGCCCTTTAGGGCTATTTCATCTCACGCTACAATTTGGGAGGCATGCAGTTGCGGCTCGCCTGTTTCATTCTTGCGATCGCCGGGTGTTCGGTCTGGGCTCAAGACCAACTTCCCGTCCCGGCTGCCAGTCCGCCGGTGATCGCGGCGCCCGTAGTTCTCGTAAACTCAGGCAAACCCATGGTGCTGCCTTTCGCATGCACACCGGATGACGTGCAATGGGCGGGCCTGAGCTGCTCGGAGGATACGCCCTGCCCCATCTTTTTGGAACTGACCGCCGCGACCTCGGCGGGCGATAAGTTTTTCGCAACGGGTAACATTCATTCCCTCGCGGTGACTCTTTACTCGGTCCTGCTCGGCAGCGATGATGCCGGCCATACCTGGCGAGAGTTGCATCCCCGCATCCGCGGCGCCGGTCTCGACCATCTCCAGTTTGTAGACACCGAAGCCGGGTGGGCCGCCGGGCAGCAACTTTTCCCTCTGCCGCAGGATCCGTTCGTGCTGTTGACCACCGACGGCGGCAAAACGTGGCATCAGCAAAACATCTTCAACGAAAACGCCGAGAACCGTTTTGGCTCGCTTCTGGAATTTCGATTCGGGTCCAAGACCAGCGGCGGCGCGATCATTGACCGGGGACAGGGAGGCGGCGCCGGCCGTTATGTACTCTTCGAATCGCCCAACGGCGGCGACACGTGGCAGATCAAAGAGGAGAGCAACAAGCCCCTGCACCTCAAACTGGCTTCCGCCGAGCCTGCCGAATGGCGGGTCCGCGCCGATGCCCCGACGCAGTCCTTCGCCCTGGAGCGCCGCCTGGGGGACCGTTGGATCTCCCGCGCCGCCTTCGCCGTAAAAATCGGGGCCTGTAAGCCGCCGGAATAAAATATTTCCGCTGCGCACGCTACGGCACTTGAATTGCATTGCCGATATGTCAGAAGAGGGACTCGACAATGATGGTCGCAGCCGGACTCGCGGTTTTAGTGGTGTTTTGCTTGTTGCTCTCCATGGTGCAGAAGCCTCCGGCAATAGGCAGATAACACACCAAGGGGCCAAATGTACACACACCTTGCGCTTCTACATATTCTGATGTATATGTAGAAGTACGAGGTATCCGTCATGCCGGCCGCAAAGTCCGATCTCCCCCAAGGCACTCTCGATCTCCTGATCCTGAAAGTGGTCAACCTTGGACCCATTCACGGCTACGCCATCGCCCAGAGAATCCAGCAGATCTCCCGCGAGGTTCTGACGGTCCAACAGGGCTCGCTGTACCCGGCGCTCCATCGGCTGGAGAACCGGGGCCTGCTGGCCGCCGAGTGGAAGCCATCCGACACCGGTCGCGATGCCAAGTTCTACCGCCTCACCGCCAAGGGCCGCGCGCAACTCAAGAGCGAGACTGCCGATTGGGCGCGTCTCACCGAAGCCATCGGCCTGATTCTCGCGACCGCGGGCGGAGAGACGCTGTGAACTGGTGGCGGCGGCTGGCCGGCGGAAAGCGTCTGGAGCAACACTTGAGCGCCGAGTTGTCGGATCATTGGGAGCGGCAGGTAGCAGACAACATGCGCGCCGGCATGAACCCGGACCAGGCGCGGCGGCAGGCGCGGCTGCAATTCGGCGGGATGGAGCAGGTCAAGGAGGAGTGCCGCGATGCGCGTGGCACCGGCTGGGTGGAAAGCGCCCTCCAGGACCTCCGCTTTTCCCTGCGAATGCTTCGCAAGAGTCCCGGCTTCACCATCGCAGCAGTGGGAACGCTGGCCCTGGGAATTGGCGCCACCGCGGCCATGTTCAGCGTGGTGAGCAGTGTGCTTCTCAAGCCGCTTTCTTATCACCACCCGGACCGCCTGGTCACCTTGCTGCACGACGGGGACGCTCCGGTCTCTCCGGCGAACTTTCTGGACTGGAAGCGCCTGAACCACAGCTTTGCCGCCATGGGGGCGGCGTCCGGTTGGTCCGCCTCACTCACCGGCTGGGGCCGCACGGAGGAGATCGTCGGCCTGCAAGTGACCGAAGGCACCATGGACATGCTGGGTGTCGCCTCGCTGATAGGCCGCGGGTTCGCCAGCGACGAATTTCAACCGGGCAAGGACCGTGTGGTATTGCTCAGTTTTCGCCTGTGGCAGCGGCGATTTGGTGGAGACCCCGGAATCGTCGGCCGGAACCTGATGCTGAACGGCGAACCCTACCTCGTCACCGGCATCATGCCTCGCGGCTTCCAGTTCACTCCCTTCTGGATCACCGAGGCCGAGATGTGGTCGCCACTCACCATGTCGGGTCAGGCGGACAATCGCCATACGCAGGTGCTGCGCGTGATGGCCCGGCTCAAGCCAGGCGTCTCTCTGCAGCAGGCCCGGTCTGAGATGGACACCATCTGGAGCCAGTTGGCGCGGCAATACCCCGATTCCAATTCCGGCAACATCGTGCGGGTGGACTCCCTGAAGGAAAAGGTGGTCGGCGATATCCGGCGGCCTTTGCTGGCGCTGCTCGGCGCGGTGATATTTGTTCTGTTGATCGCCTGTACCAACATCGCCAACCTCACCCTGGCGCGCGCCACTGAGCGCCGTAAGGAAATGGCCATCCGGGTTGCCATGGGCGCCGGCCGGCGGCGGCTGCTCCAGCAGGTTTTCACCGAAAGTCTTCTGCTTTCCATTCTCGGAGGGTTGTTTGGCCTCTTGCTGGCGTGGTGGGGAGTGGGCGGGCTGCGATCGTTTTTATCGGCCAGTGGCGACCGCATCCGATCCGGATTGCCGCGGCTTCAGGAGGTCCAATTGGACGCCTCCGTGGTTGCCTGGGTGGCCGCCGTTGTGGTGCTGGCCGGTATCCTGATCGGCCTGGCGCCGGCGTTTCGCCTGGGCGGCGGGCAAGGTGACGCCTTGAAGGAGAGCACGCGTGGTTCGTCGGCATCTGGCCGCGGCCTTCGCCTCCGCGGCGTATTGATCGTCTGTGAGCTGGCCATCTCCCTGGTGCTGCTGGCCGGCGCCGGATTGCTGATTCGCAGTTTCGTCCAACTGCGGGCCATCCCCACCGGATTCGATCCGCACAACCTGCTGACCATGACGGTGTCGGTGGCCGGGCAGCCCCAATATGTCGGCGCGGCGCGCGAAGCGTTTTACCACCAGGCGGTCGCCACGGTGGCGGCTCTGCCCGGTGTCGCGGCGGCCAGCATGGTGAGCCATCTGCCCATCGGCGGCGACACGTGGGGCACGGATGTCTATGCCGAGGGCCAGCCGCTGCCGCCTCCAGGCGAAGAGACCAACGCGCACTTCCGGGTTTCGCGGCCCGGCTATTTTTCGACCATGCGCATCCCCATCTGGCGCGGCCGGGATTTCGACGAACACGACACGCTGGATGCCCCGCGCGTGGTGGTCATCAATCGAAAGCTGGCGCAACTGTTGTGGCCCGCGGAAAGCGCCATCGGGAAGCGCCTCACCATGAATAGCCCGCGGGAGCGCCGGGAATGGCTCACGGTGGCCGGCGTGATCGGCGACATCAAACAGAGGGACCTCGTTGCCGCGCCGGGAAATGAACTCTACTTACCCTTTTTGCAAAGCAAGGATTTCCTGGAGAGTCCGCAACACCACTTTGCGTACATGACGCTGGTGGTCCGTACCGGCATTGACCCCGCTGGTTTAGCCCGCGCGGTTGAGGACGCTGTCTGGCGGGTGAACAAAGACGTCGCGGTATCCGACATCCGCACTTTCGACCGCATCCTTGCCGTGCAACTCCAGGAGCCCCGGTTTGAGGTGATGGTGCTGGTCTTCTTTGCCGCGTTCGCTCTGATTCTGGCCGCCGTCGGCATCTACGCCGTGATGGCCTATTCGGTGACGCTGCGCACCCATGAGATCGGCATCCGGATGGCGCTGGGCGCACGCAAAGCGACCGTGCTGTGGATGATTGTACGTCAGGGCGCCCTGCTGGCTGTGGCGGGGATCTCCATCGGCATGGCCCTGGCGCTGATGCTGACGCGCTTTCTTTCCGGCATGCTCTATGGCGTCACGACCACCGACGGGCGCACCTACCTGGCGGTTCCCTTCGTGCTTGGTGCGGTGGTCATCCTGGCCAGCCTTCTGCCCGCCCGCCGCGCCGCCGGAGTGGACCCGATGCACGCCCTGCGCTGTGAATGACCGATTTACCGATTGGCCTACTTTTCGAACTTCAGCACCACCACAGCGCCGAACGAACCGAGTGACTCCGCGCGATAACCCGGCAGATGGTGGACCAGCCACGACGCGTATTCCATTTGTCTTTGCACCGCCACCAGGAACACCCGCCTCTTTTGGAGCAAGTCCGCGGGAATCGCTTTCTCGTCAAAATTGCTGGGGAGCCGAAACATCGGCCCGATCGGGTAGACCAGTTGTGGAGCGAACAACACGTCTCGGCGGTTGATGTCCTGGGGAGTGCCCTCGACGAATGCGGACGCGACTAGCACCGTATCTTCTGCTGTAGCTTGCGCATTCAAAGCTGCCATGGCGCCTCTCCAGTTTTCGGATACGTGTTCGGAAGAGCTCTGCCAAAACGTGATGGTATAAACCGCCACGAAGAGCAGGCTTGCCATGCTTACATTACCCATGCGGGAAACGGCGTAGCCGGCCAGAATCGCTACTGCCGGTGCGGAACTGAGGTAGTACCGGGGGTAAAACAACTTGGTGTCGGAAAGAATCGACACCAGGAACAGGAATACCGGCGGAAAAAAGAACCAGACCAGCAGGAGTTGGCGAGGAATTGGAATACTCGCCACGGCCGGACGCCTGGAGAACATGATCGTCAAAAGCACCGCCGCAGCCAGCGAAGCGGGAGCCACCGCCGCGAGAAAAAGGGAGAGGCTCGGAGTGCTGCTGAACACGTGTGCCTGTCGCGTCTCGAACAAGTTCAGCAAATGGCCGCCTAGCGGCAAACAGAGCGCGCCAATGGCCAGCCAGAGCGGAGCTAACTTGCGGATGTGGCGCCGCCCATAAACCAGTTGTGCCACCAGGCCCAAGGCGAGGAGGTAATGCGTGTATACCACTAACGCCGAAGCGATGACATAAATAACTGCGTACAGGCGCCTGGAAGAGTCGAGCCACTTGAGGAGGAAGAGCATCGAGGCCACCAGCAGTGCCAGGCCCAGCGCATAGGGTCGTGCGTCGATGGCTGCGAAAGCCACCGGGTGAATGCAAAGAAACGCGACCGCGCTGAGCAATCCGGTTCTCTGGTCGGCCATGTACCGTCCCAATTGGTAGACCAGCGCCGCCGCTATCGCCATCGCAACCAGGGAAGGCAGGCGCAGAGCAGGTTCGATTCCAATCGCCGGAGCCAGTAGACTGGAAACCCAGGCCAGAAGGTCATACGGCGCGGACGCCCCGGTCCATTCCCAGCAGCGCCTGAACACATTCTGGAGACCGTCTTTGATGACCCAGTACGTGGCTGTCTCATCGAGCCATAAGCTGGACGTAATAGCCCTCGCCGCGAACACAAATACCAGCAGCAGGCTGACACAGGCGGCCGTGACCTCCCCGAACGGCAACTGGTCAGGGCTGGGGAGCTTGACATCGGGCACGTTGGCTACTCGCTTTGAGACGGGCATATTTTTTGATCCGAGGGCGCGGGCTTGGCGGAGGCGGCCGTCCAACTATTCTAACGAATCAGCGTGACGCCCGAACCTGCAAGCCCCCGGTAACGCAAAACGAGGTATTGACTTCATTCCTGATTTGCCTTACTATGTTGGACAAATGGCTAAACCTGATTCACTTGGCCAATTCGAGCAGTTGGTGCTGACGGCAATTCTGGCCTTGCGCGAAGATGCCTATGGGGTCACGATTCATTCCAAGGTGCAGGAACTGGCCCGGCCCAAGGCAGTCTCCCTCGGGGCAGTTTACGTCACACTCGACCGGTTGGAGGACAAGGGCCTCGTCGCGTCCTGGATGTCGGATCCTACGCCCGAGCGTGGCGGCCGGGCCAAACGTTGCTATCGGCTGGAAGCCCTCGGCGAGCGTGCATTGCAGGAATCGGCCGTCACCGCAAAGCGTATCTGGGACGTTATCGCGGAAGTTTGGGGCAAGGAGTGGGCTAAAGAATGGGGAAAGCGGTGGGGGAAAGAGGCGGGCTGATGAATTCCGGCCCGTCAAAGACCGCTGAGGCGATCATCGCAGTCTTCGTCCCACCTGCGTGCCGCGAGGAGGTACTTGGCGATCTACACGAGCGGTACAGTTCCTCGGGCCAGTACGGCTTAGACGCATTGCGCACAATCCCTCTGGTGATCATCAGCAGAATACGCCGTACCGCAGACCCGCAGGTGCTCCTGATTCAAGCTTTCGCCTTGTACGCATCGTTCTTGGGCGCGGCTTGGCTCAAGGATGGAGCATTTCTGAGTGAGCAATGGGGACTTCTGAGGCTCGCGCTTCCTGCGGCAGTGGCGATACTTGGCTTGACACTGGAGGACACCTATGCGAAGCCTGGGCGGCGATCACCGTTGAACTTGGCCCGAGGCCCCATGCTAGGCCTTGGATTAGCGCTCGCATCGCAAGGCATGTTCCGGATTAGTAACCCGGATCTGGCGGTTCCGAGCTGGATCATGTTTTACGGATGCGCCATAAGCTTACTATTGTCGTCCGCTGTCCGGATGTTGTTTCCGCCGGCTACCGATCAGCTCCAGGGAGCCAATGTACCCGCTCATTGGCTAAAGCAGTCAGGGGGGTCGCTCGGAAATCCGGAAACCAGCAGCCGAGTCGTCAAGGGTGTTGCCGCAATCGTTGCGGTCGTGATCGTTGGCACGTGGATGGCGAACCGGGCTGCGCTTCCAAAACCCCGGGTTGTCACTCTGTTGTTGGTTCTGTTATTGGTTCTGTTGATTGCGTATCAGGTATGGAAACGAGGTTGACGTCGACCCGGCGGAAGAAGGTCCCCGACGCAAAAACCGCGAAGACAAGGATGAGATCTCATGAATTCGAAAGCAAGAATTGCGATTATTTGCGCCGTGCTGATCTGTGTAGCCGGCGTTTTGTGGATGGCCACCGCGCGCCATCGCTCTTTAACCACGTTGACCTATTCTCAGTTCCTCGAGAAAGTACGAACTGGGCAAATCGCCAACGTCATCGTCATGGGCAGCGACTCCGGTGCCATTCAGGCGATTTGCCGGCTGAAGGACGGCAATGCTGTGCGAACAGTTCTGCCCTCGGACTACAGAGACGCCATGGTGGCAATGCAGGACAAACTGGTCAACGTTGAGATCCGGGACTCTTCCTCCGGACCGCTTCGGCTGTTCATAAGCGCAACGCCCTTTTTTCTAGTCTTGGGCCTTTGGATGTTTCTAGTGATTCGCAAGTTTCCGAATGGCCGGTTCATCCTCCCCCTGATGGACAGATAGATCGGGCGCGGGGTAATCGAAGAGACGGAGCCCATTACCGCACCTACCTCCGTGTCTTATATCGGTGGCAGCGGCCATGTCGTTGGGCCTTTCAGTCAGAAATACCCAGCCTCGCATCTCGACGGGCCTATTTGTCTCTTGCGCTTAACTCCAGCGGGCGCTTAGAGTTATCGCGGACCTGCTACCGTAGCACTACCCCTTGCTTCTTGCATCGCCGCCCGTTCACAGCTAGTGTGGAACGGCGAACCAATCATGAGACTCCTTGCCATCCCCCTATTTGTATTTTGCGCGGCGTTTTCGCCGTCGGCTTGGGCACAAACGGCCACATACGCAAACAGCAATCAGGCCGTGACTTTGACCGGTCTCGGCGGCAGCGGAGGCGTGGGTCAGAGCCGCGTCGTCTGGGGCAATTGCCTTTACGATGGTACGAATACCAAATGCACGCTGACGGCGACCTACACTGGCGTCGGTGGCGGGGGGACCATCTCCATGGTGCTGGCTTACAAGGGCAACGGCATATCCCCCTTCACTGCCAATTCCATCAGCCCGGGCAGTGATTACGTCACCTTCGGCCTGACGGCCGGCTCTTCCGGCACCATCTCGGTTTCGCTGACCGAGAACACGGGCGCGACGGTCGCGTTTCTCTCCAATAATTTCACTTTCTTCTACAATTCCAGTGCCTCCTGCTCTGGAACCTCAGTCCCGACGTGCAGTATCGGACAAGTAGGGCTGACGCCAGGAGCGGTAATGAGCGGAACCGTTTTCGGCACATTCGATGCCACGCCCGTCGTCCGGACGTCCCAGGGCGTCATCAGCGCCAGCGCCTACGCCGGGTTCTCCGCACTGGCGCCCGGAACGTGGATGGAGATCTACGGCGCGAATCTCGCTAATGTCACCTCCCAAACTTGGGCCAACGCCGATTTCAAAGGCAACACCGCGCCCACCGCTTTGGGAGGAACCACGGTTACCATCGGCGGTCAGCTCGCGTTCATCGACTATGTCAGCCCCACCCAAGTGAATGCTCAGGTGCCCTCCGGTATCTCACCCGGGTCGCAGCCGGTAGTGGTCTCGACGCCGGGCGGAACCAGCACGGCCTATCCGATCACCGTGAATGTGACCGAGCCGGGTCTGCTTGCGCCTGCCGTATTCAATCTGAAAGCTGGACAATACATCGGCGCGCTGTTTTCGGACGGTGTCACTTTTGTTCTCCCTCCCGGCTCGGTCTCCGGCGTTCCCTCGGCGCGGGCCAGACCTGGCGACACCATCGTGTTTTATGGCGTTGGTTTTGGCACGGTAGCGCCGGATAGTCCCGCGGGCCAGATTGTGACGCAGTCCAATCGTCTCAACGGAAACTTCCAAGCCTGGTTCGGCGGGGCGCCGGCCACGGTGTCATTCTCCGGATTGACCGGCGGGTTTTTGGGGCTCTATCAGTTCAATGTCGTGGTTCCCAATGTCGCCCCGAGCGACACTGTCCCGCTCACCTTCTCACTGAATGGGACTCCTGGCACGCAAACCCTGCTGATCGCCATACAGACCGTACAGAACTGATCGCCCGTAGTTGTGCGCCGGCAATACCGGCAGCACCGGCCAAACTCGCTCCGATTGAAGCCGGAAAGGAGCAGAATTCGCCAGGCAACCACCCGAATTCCCTGATCCCGGATCTTGGGTCGGTCGCCCGCAGGCATTGGCGGGTCCGCCGTCCCCATTTGCCTCGCCTCACCCGCCTGGTCTATACTAAATGCTTGAGCTAAAATGCCGAAACGCACCTTTCAACCGAATAACCGTCACCGCGCGAAGACGCACGGATTTCGCACCCGCATGGAAACCAAAAATGGNNCCTGCGATCGAAAGATTTCCGAAGAATCTATGACGAGGGCACCCGCTATGCCGGCCCTCTGTTCGCGGCCTTTTGCCTCCGCGAGCCGCAGGCCACCGGGCCTCACATCGGGTTCACGACGCCACGCGCTCTCGGGAAGGCGGTGTCGCGGAACCGTATCAAGCGGCGCGTCCGGGAGGCCGTGCGCTTCCACCTCGATCGGTTGAACCCACAGTGGTCGATTGTCATCAATCCACGTCGCAAAGCGCTCGATGCCCCGCTGGCGGATCTCAAGCGGGAAGTGGAGCGGCTGTTTCTGCGCTGCAATGGATCTTAACGCTGGCTCTCAGCGTATATAAAGTTTGGGTATCTCCCCTGCTGCCGTCGGCCTGCCGCTTCCGCCCGACCTGTTCGGAATACATGCGGGAAGCCATCGTTCGGCACGGCGTGCGAAGGGGAATATGGATGGGCTTGCAGCGTCTGGGGCGCTGCCGTCCGTTCCACCACGGTGGTTTCGACCCCGTGCCGTAACGGCAAGCCCTAACGAGATTGTGTAGGAACGGTGTAAATGGCGGATACTGGAAACAGCGGTAAAGAAATGTCGATGGAAACGCGGCTCCTGCTGGCGTTTCTGCTGATGGGCGCGGTGATGTTCCTGACGCCCTATTTTTTCCCCTCCGCCAGCACACCTGCGAAGAAATCCACAGCTCCCACCGCTCAAACGGCGCAGGGCACCCCGCCGGCTGAGGCCCCCGCGGAAACCACCGCGCCCACGCAAATCGTCCACGAGGCCGAAAGCGCTCCCACCGGGCCGGCCACCCAGGCGAAATCCGAGCCCACTTTCTCCATCGATACCGACCTCTTCCACGTCACCTTCAGCAACCAGGGCGGCAACGTGCGGAGTTGGGTACTGAAGAAATACAAGGCTGAGACCAAACCGCTCGATCTGGTGAACGCCAGCGCCGTGGTGGAAGATCCCTTTCCCTTTTCCATCTACCTGCCCGACCAGAAACCGCTGGTCAAGAAACTGAATTGGTCCTACTACACGCAGACTCCGGAGGCCGACGGGTTGGGGGTCACCTACGAATTTTCCGACGGCCACAACACCTTCCGCAAGACTTTCCGCTTCCTGAAAAACAGCTACCTGGCGCAGATCTCCTCTGAACTGACCACCGACGGCAAGCCGGTCCCGCACATGCTCGAGTGGCGCTGCGGCTTCGGCGATCTGACGGTACCCGCTGCCGCCTCCGCCGAGAAGACGCTGTACTACGATCTCGCCAACAACAAGCTGGTAGAGCGTAGCGCCAGCAACGCCAAGAACGGTCCTCTCACCGACAGCGGCCACTTCTCCTTCGCCGGCCTGGAGGACGCCTACTTCACGGCGGTTGTGCTGCCGGAAGGCGAGGCCAACGTGCAGCAGGTGACGTTTGCCGACACCATGCAGGTGGCCGGAAAGCCGGTGACCTACATTGGGGGCGCCGTTTCCTCGGGCGACGTGAACCATTTCGAGATGTTCGTGGGACCCAAGGATTACGACCTCCTGAAGCGCGTGAACCCCAAGCTGGAGCAGGTGATCAACTTCGGCTGGTTGTCGATCCTGGCCAAGCCGCTGTTCCTGATCGTCAACTGGTCCAACGATCACATCGTTCACAACTTCGGGTGGGCCATCGTGGTAGTGACCATCGTCATCAACTTCATGCTCTTCCCGGTGAAACTATCCAACATGAAGTCCATGCGGAAAATGCAGGCCCTGAAGCCGCAGATCGACGCCATCAACGCCAAGTACAAGGGCATCAAGATTTCCGATCCGAAAAAGGGCGACCAGAACCAGGAAGTGATGGAGTTATACAAGAAATACGGAGTCAATCCCATGGGCAGTTGCATCCCCATGCTGTTGCAGATTCCGTTTTTCTTCGCGTTCTATCAGGTCTTGAAGGTGTCGGTGGAAATGCGCGGCGCGACGTGGCTCTGGGTGACCGATCTTTCGCAGCCCGAACACATCGCCATCCGCATCCTGCCGGTCGTCATGATCGTCAGCCAGTTCGTGATGCAGAAGATGACGCCGCAGCCCGCCGGCGATCCCAATCAGCAGAAGATGATGATGTTCATGCCGCTGATCTTCGGCTTCATGTTCTACAATTTCCCTAGCGGCCTGGTGTTATACTACTTGACCAGCAATCTGGTGAGCATGGGGCAGCAGTGGTTCTTTAACCATACCGAGACGGCGCAAGAGGCCGCTCGCAGCGTGGAGCCACCCAAGAAAAAGAACGGCAGGAAATAGCCAGTGACTGATCGAAAGTATTCCGTAGCTTCTATCGGTTCCCGCATCGACGAGTTCTTGCGGCCCACTCTCCAGAACGCCGGCTTCAAAGCCAGCTACGAGATTCAGGACGTGGAATCGTCCGGCGACGCGTTCGAAACACCCGACGTGGTGGTGAAATTTACGGGGCCCGATGTCGACCTGATCCTGGGCAACCGCGCCGAGCTCCTGCTGGCGCTCGAGCACGTCACCATGGAAATGCTGCACATGCCCTCCGAGGACCACTCGCGCATTTCCTTCGACGCCAACGATTACCGTCTGCTGCGCATCGAAGAGTTGCGGCTCAGCGCGGTGGCCGCCGCCGACCGGGTGAAGCACACCGGCGAGCATTTCCGTTTCAACCCCATGAACAGCCGCGAGCGCCGGGT
>PLZX01000198.1:0-8278 GCA_003152325.1 Bryobacterales bacterium
CGCGCCCCCGCCAGGTCGTTGAGCTCCTGCTGTGTCACTCCCAGGTTGAGGTGCGCCTGCGCATTGCTGGGATCGAGTCCGGCGGCCTGCTGATACGCCTGCGCGGCTTTTTCGTAGCTGCCCAGCTTGTGATACGCCACACCCAGGTTGAACCAGTGTTCGAAGCGGCTCGGCGATGCCTCGACCAGCGCGCGGCAGTGCTGCACGGCGGCGGGGTAGTCGCCATCCTGAAAGGCCAGGGCAGCGAGCGCTTCAATGGCCATCGGCGAGTCCGGCTGGATCTCGCAGAGCATCTCGGCGTAGCGGCGCACGCTCACGTGATCCTTCTTTTCCAGAAACATGGCGACCAGGTTGGAGAGCGCCTCTTCGCAACGCGGATTGCGTGCCAGCACCTTGCGATACTGTTCCACGGCCGCCGCATGCTTGCCGGTCTGTTGCAGCGCCACCGCCTGGCCGAACAGCGCCTGTTCATGGTCCGGATGGAGGCTGAGATATTTTTCCAGGGATGGTAGAGCTTCGGCGGGGCGGCCGTCGTGGATCAGCGTGATGCCCAGGCCCAGCATGCTCTCGGGGCGCGTGGCGTCGGCCTCGCAGGCCCGCTGGAAGGCAGTCGCGGCGTCCTTCCAATGCTTAAGATTGCCATAGCATACGCCCAGGTTGAAACTCGCGGTGCGATGCCGCGGATCGATCTCGGCGAGCGTCGCGTAGGTTTCCGCGGCGGCCTCGTAATCGCGCATCTCGTACTGGACGTGGCCCAGTGCCGCATAGAGCGCCGGATCTCTTTCGCCGTCTTCGATCGCCTTGAGAAGGAGCCGGCCGGCGCCTTCCAACTTGCCCTCCAGGTGCAGGGACACCGCCTTGGACAGCGTCTTGCTGGCGCGCTTCTGGTTTCTGTCGGTGATGGCCGTCACGCCCGGCGGCAGGGGCATGCCGTCCGAGTGGCTTCCGCTTGCGTATTCCATGGGTCACTTCTCCAGGTCTTGAAAAATCGTGTCTTCCGGGTGGCGCGCAGGGTCGGCAGTGCGATCCACACGCCGGCCACCGCCATTTCGTTCCCGTCGCCGGGCAATCGGGACGCCGGTGCGCCGCCGGGCAATCCTGGTCCGCGCAATTCCGCCGTGCGCCCCTCCGCGGACCCATTGGCCAGCATGGCGCAGACGTGGCCCAGCCAATCGTNNCGGCGTCGCTGAAGAAGCCCACTCCGCCCGCCACCAGGGTATTGTCGACGAAGGAATCCACTTCCTCGCCGTCGATCGAAGTCACTACGGTGCTGCCGTGGACATCCACGTCGAACTGCATCGGCCGGTTGTTGTGCACCATGATATTGAGCGGCGTCTGGGTCCGATGGCCGCTCTTGCCGCCCACCACGTCGTAGTGCACCAGGGCCACGAACGGGCGCAGGCCGGCTTCCACCACGGTGAGCTTCATGGCATGGTAGTTCATGGTATTGGCGGCGTGCACCGTCCAGCCGATGCTCTTGGTTTCAATCTGGCCGAAAAACTCCAGCCGGACGTCGGTGAACTTGAGGCTGGGGTGGAATAGCGCCAGGGCCCCGGTGCTCACGTAGCCGTCGGGACTCCGCGTCCAACCGGCGGGCCGCGCTTGTGCCTCGCCGTCCCAATGCTCCATGCTGCGGAAACCGTCGCCGATCTTGAGGGCGGCGCGGCTATTGATTGTCCGCCGGATCCATGCGAACGGTCCTGTAGCTGCTTGGGCGGGCGTTCCGCCTTTGAGCGCCGTGGCCGCACCGGCGCGATTGCCGGGCGAAGGAACTGCGTCGACGGAGGGGACTTCTTCCTGGGCGATGAGCTGCCGGTTGCTATGGAAGTTGGCCACGCCGACCCACAGTGCCGCCGCCAGCAGGACTCCGGCCGCGATGGTGCCGGCAACCATTAAGGAACTTGGCGTCCGTTTGGCCGCGGGCATGGACCAGAGCTTCCCGAAGCCCGGTCGCGGGGCCCTCTGCACAGGGGCCGGCTCTTCCAACTTCTCCAGGACCGGACACAACAGGAAGGGCGGCGGCTCAAGCGCCGGTCGCGACGTTCGCCACTCCGGCCTGCCCGTCGGGGCGTGGCGCTGGCGCTGGCTGTGGTACTCGATGGGCAGAAGACCAGGGTGCGGCAGGCCCGTTTCCACCTGCTGCTGGCTTATGGCCGGCGCCGTCACCACCACCGTGGCGATGGGTTCCGGCACTACCAGCCTGGGTCCCGCCGCTGCCGGCTTGCGTACCTCGGGCGCCAGGCGCCGGGCAGCGACATCGGGGAGCCTGTGTTCCAGGCTTGCCGAACCCGTGAAGGGCAGCAGCACCACCGGGGCCGCCGGCGTCACGGGGGCAGCCACCGAGGCCACCGGCGCGGACTCCACGGGGGCGTGAGACGGAATCGACACCGCTTTGCCCATCGCCGGCGCGGCTTCAAGGGCCTCCGGGGCCAACTCCAGGCTACAGAGCGGCGCGTGCGGCATGGCTACCGGTTCGCCTGCCTGGGTGTCAACCGGCGGCAGTTCCACGGCTTCCGGCAATGGAGTGGAAACCTGCCCGGCCGCCCCCAACAACTCCTGGTCGGCCGGCGGAACGGCGGGAAGCACCATCGCCGCTGCCGGGAGCATCCACGCCGGTGGCGCTTTCGACCCATTCGTCGCGACCATCGCCATCGTCTCTTCGGCGAAAGGTATCGGTTGCACCTGGTCCACCGGCGCCACGCGCGGGGCGACGGCACAGATGCCGAAAACCGGCGCTTTCATCGCCGGAGGCACCGCAACGGATGGCGCCATGGAGGTCCTAAGGGGACCGGCGACCGGTTCGGCGGCTGGCCCGGCCGGCATCCAGCGTTGGCACATCGCGGGCGGAATAAGCGCGTCGAGCTTGGGGAGAGGCTCCAGCTCCGCGCTGAATTCCGCGGCCTGCATTTGCGGAGGAGCGGCGGAGGCGTCGGCCGCCGCAAAACCCGGCATCCCGAGATTGCACGCCGCGAGGTTCGCATCCAGCAGCGGCTCGTGCTCCACTTCCGCGGTAAAGAGGAGCGTGTGCTGGGCGTATAGCGGGGTAGGCGCGGCGGAGGGCTGTACGAAAGCCGCGACGGGTTCCGCCGCCGGGATGGGCACCCAGTGGTCGCACACGGGGATTGTGTGTGGCGCCAGATCCAAACATGGGGTGGGATCCAGTTCAGCGGCGAAGCGGAGGATGTGCGGCCTGGCGTCGCGCGGGGCCAGTGCGGTGGAGGCTCGTACGAAAGCGGCGACGGGTTCCGGCGCCGGAGGGGGCATCCAGTTGTGGCACCGGGCGGGGACCTGCGACGCCAGATCTGGAAATAGCGTGGGATCGAGTTGGTTGGCGAAGCGGAGGACGTGCGGCGCATCGGCGGGTTCCAACTCGGTCGAGGCCCGTACAAAAGCGGCGACGGGTTCCGGCGCCGGAGCGCGCATCCACTTGTCGCACTGGGCGGGGGCCCGCGATATCGGATCCGCCAATGGGATGGGATCCAGTTCAGCGGTGAAGCCGGGGACGTGCAGCGCCAGTGCCGGCGCCGCATCGGGCAGCCAGCGCTCACTTTGCCGCGGAGACTCGACAGGATCGCATTCGCAAACCGCCACGGCGGCGCTCATGGCTTGGCTGGTATCCAGGGTGAGCGGCCAGTGGTTGCCGGTCCGGATGCGACCACGGACGGCGGGTGTTTGCCAGGAAATCAGCGTGCAGCCGCGGTTGCCCGGCTGCAAGGGCATCTCGTCGCGGAAGCCCGCGACGCCGCTCGGGGCGGGTTCCGGCGAGGCCATCTCATGCACCGCTTTGTCGAGCCGTTCGCGGTACAGACGGCGGTGCAGTTCGCAACAGAACTCGCTGTCCCGAAGCAGCCGAAACGCTCCGATTACTTTGCCGCAATACGAGCAGGACACAGTATAGCGCACTCCGCGCTAGTATCACTATAGCGGAAAACACTAGAAAATAACCTCCCATAATCCCTAGGAAAGTCCCATAAGCATGGGGGTATCGAGTATACGGACAGAGTTAATATCCGAATGCTAACTTTCGTTTACAGTAGATCGTGCCGGTTGCGCTGTTCCAGCGCTTTCACGATATCGCCAACCTGCTGCGCGCGGTTGCGGGCAGCCACCAGCAAGGCGTCCGGGGTATCGACCACGATCAGATCCCTGACGCCGATCAGTGCGACCACTTTGCCGCGGGCGTCCACGAAGTTGTTGTGGGAATCCAGCGCGATCGATTCCAGGGCGATGGAATTCCCCTGCGCGTCGCGTTCCAGCAGTTCGTAGACGGCATTCCAGCTTCCCACGTCGTTCCAACCGAAATCGCCGGCGGCAATCCCGCGGACGATGGAGGCTTTTTCCAGAACCGCGTAATCGATCGAGATGTTGGCGCACTTAGGGAAGGCCTGCGCCAGTTCCGAAACGAAGCGGCGTGAGGCGACCGGCGGCAGCGAGGCCAGGATGGTGGCGGTTTGGGGAAGGTGGAGCCGAAGCTGATCGAGCAGGACGCGGGCGCGCCAGAAAAACATGCCGGAATTCCAATAGTAATTGCCGGCGGCCAGGTAGCGGCGGGCCTTGGCCAGCACGGGTTTCTCGTGGAAGCGCTTCACGGCGAGCGGTTCGGTTCCCCCCGGCGTGGTGCCGCTGGGGAACTCGATGTACCCGTAACCGGTCTCAGCCCAGCGGGGCTGGATTCCGATGACCATCAGGTGGCCGGCGGCGGCGCCCTTCAATCCGGCGCGCAACACGGAGCGGAAAACGGCGGGCTTCGCGATGACCTGGTCGGCGGGGAAGACGCCCATCACTGCCTCCGGGTCGGCCGCATGGAGGATGTGGGCGGCCAGGCCGATGGCGGGTGCGGTATTGCGCTGGGCCGGCTCGGCGAGCACCTGGCGAGGCGGAATTTCGGGAAGCTGGCGGATGATTTCTTCGCGCAGATGGTGGTTGGTGAGGATCCAGAGGCGTTCGGGCGGAATGACGGGCACGAGCCGTTCGATGGTGGCCTGGATCAGCGAGCGCTCCCCGACGACGTTGAGGACCTGTTTGGCGGAGCGTTTGCGGCTGCGCGGCCAGAAGCGCGTGCCGCGGCCACCGGCGAGGATCAAACCATAGTGGTGGCGATTCATTTATTTGAGTGGATACGGGTGAATCAACTGCAGGGTGCGGCGCCAGCGTGTCTTAGTGGGGAAGTGCTCGAGCAGGTCGAGGATATGCCGCGGGCTGACAGAACTGCTGGTGAGATCGTCAGTGGGGGCGTCATAGGACCAATAGATGATGACCGGTTTGCCGATGATGTTGGCGCGCGGCACGAAGCCCCAGTAACGGCTGTCGAGCGAGGAATCGCGATTATCGCCCATGGCGAAATAAAAGTTGGGCGGGACCACCACCTCGCCGTTTTCGATGTGGTTAGCCATCATGTCGCGGGCCGGGTCGGGTACGTGGATATCGGGCAGCGGAAAATCGTCGCGGTAGGGATCGAAGTAGTCGGTCTTGTGATAGACGTAGGGCTCCTGGACGGCGTTGCCGTTGAGGAAGAGCTGCTTGTTGACCAGGCGGATGCGATCGCCGGGCACGCCGATGCATCGTTTGACGAAGGTCTGATTGATATCGACGGGGTAGCGGAAAACGATGATATCGCCGCGAGCAACCTGGGTGTAGGGCAGCAGGTGACTGGAAACGGCGCCGCCGGGAGGAGCGTAGGCCAGCTTGTCGACCAGCAGGTGGTCGCCCACCAGCAAAGTGTCCTCCATAGAGCCGGTGGGGATGACGTAGGCCTGAATCAGGGAGGTGGTGCCGAACAGCAGGAGGACGATGGTTACGGTCCACTCGGCGATGAAGCCGCGTTGATGATGATGATACGGTTCGGGAACTTCCGGCTGGGCGACGGATTCCGGCTGCTGATCCGGATCGCCCTCGGTCACAATGACATTGTCTTGATCCACAGATCCTCATTTTATCGTGAATCCCTGGTATTCTGTTTTGAGGCCGGCAATCGAAAGCAGATCAGGCGGACTTCAGGGTGTCTGTGACAGGGTCGAAATCCAACATTTCATCGGATCGAGCGGCGGCGCGGCGCGAGGCGGCGATCCTTGTGGCGGCCTGCACGGTGTTCAACGCGGCGGCGCAGCTTCTGTTCAAGATCGGCATGAGCCCGGGCCATTTCGTGCCGAGCCTGATGGGCCTGGCGACGGACGTGCCGCTGATCGGGGCGTTTGCGCTGTATGGCGTCTTCACCGTGGCGATGGTGCTGGCGCTGCGCGAGGGCGAGCTCTCGATGCTCTATCCCATCATCGCGCTGAGTTACGTCTGGGTGACGCTGGCTTCCTACTGGCTGCTGCACGATACTCCGAACCTGTACAAGAACCTGGGGGTTGTCTCGATTGTAGTGGGTGTGGCCGTGCTGGGCGGCGGAGGGCGCAAGAAATGACCCCGGTGCTGCTGAAGTCGATCCTGCTGGTGTTCTTGGCTGGCGTGGTGGGCTCGTTCGGCGCGTTGTTTCTGAAGATGGGCGCGGTGCGGCTCGACGGCGGCCTGCTCAGTTTCCTGAACCGGCGGCTGGTGTTGGGCGTGGCGCTGTATCTGGGCTCGTCGGTGATCTACATAGCGGGGTTGCGCGGGGGACAGCTTTCGGTGCTGTACCCGATGGTCTCGCTGGGATACATCTGGACGATCGTGTGGGCGCGCCTGTTCTTCAAGGAAGCCTTCACTGGGCGCAAGATGGCGGGGTTGGGGCTGATACTGCTGGGTGTTGCGCTGGTAGGGCTGGGCGAGGCGGCCAAGACGGCAAAGTAGCCGGAGCACGACCCCTTGCTTCTTGTCTTTTCTCTCTGGTGCCGACTATAATTCACTGTCGATCAAACACGGGAGTCGTCGAGATGAAGGAGAGCATTATGAAGCACAAAATCGCGGTACTGGCTAGCCTCGCGCTGGTCGTCCTCATCGGCGCGGGTGTCCTCTACAGCCAACAGAAAACCCGCTCCACCACTGTCCAACAGGACAAGATCGCGGCCCTCAAGGAGCTGCGCGACAGCGGTGTCATTACCGCGCAAGAATACGATTCGAAGGTTCAGGCGCTCCAAGCCAGCTCTCCCGCCGCCACCGCCTCCGCGCCGGCCCACGGTTCCAAGATCGCGTGGTCCAGTACGCACCCGGTCGAGATCACCGATCCGGTATACCAGATGACCGCGTACACCATGGAGATTCCCACCGGGTGGAGGTATGCCGGCATCATCGCTCGCCCGCTAGGGTGTCACGGCGGCGGCGCCGCCATCAAACTAACCGCGCAAAGTCCGGATGGCCTCTCCGCCATAGTGCTCCTGCCCGGCGTGGCATGGACTTGGTCGGGCAGCGCGAACATGCAAAAAATCATGGAGCAGTCGCACTGCCCCGGCATCGACATCGAATCGGCGTCCAGCTTTCTGATCAATATCGCGGTTCCCAACCTCCGCCCCAATGCCAAGATCGTAGCGGTCCTTCCGCTACTGCCTGAAGGCCAGGCGGCACTGGCGGCTCAACTGGAGAAATCGCGCCAGCAGAACGCCGTCATGGCCCAGCAGTACAACGCAAAGCCCCAGAAACTGACCCTTGACGGCGCCCGCGTGCGCATTCAATACGATCGCGAAGGGCAACCGGTGGAAGAGATGGTCTCGGCTGTGATCAGCTGCACGGAGTCGACGATGCCTGCCCTGTTTAACCAACCCGCATACCAGCAGCGCTCCTGCTTCTCTCGCGGCACCAACATCACCCGCGCTCCCGTGGGCCATCTCGACGAACTGATGGCGCTGCCGCAGTTCAAGAGCCTCTCCAAAACCCTGGTGGCCAAAGCCGACTGGCAGGCCCGCTTGGCGAGCGACCAGCAGGCGGCCTTTCAAAAGGCCCAGGCAGATAACAATCGCCAATTTCAAGCCATAATGCAGAAAGGCCGGGATGACAACGACCGTCTCCTGGCAAATGGCCGGGCCTTCAACGAAAACATGCGGGCGAACACCGATCGGGCCCTGGCAGCCGACCGCGCCAAGCAGGATGCCATCGACGCTTCGGCCCATGCCACGGCTCTTTACTCTCTCGACAGGCAAGACTTCAAGAATCCCAACACCGGCCAGACGATCGAGGCCAGCAGCCAGTACAACCACCAGTGGATATCCTCGGATGGCCAGACGCTTATCCAAACAAACGACCATTCCTACGATCCCAACGGTAAGGTCAACCCGGTGAACACAAGCTGGACCGAACTGGTTGTCAAGTAACCGGAATCTGCGAACCCCGATCTCTCATGAAAACTTTGATCGTAGCCCTGGCG
>PLZX01000198.1:8302-20408 GCA_003152325.1 Bryobacterales bacterium
GAGGCCAACACCCCCACCGCCGATCAGGAACTCGAAAAAATCCAGAGCCAGTTTCCGCAAAATTGCCCCCAGGCCAAGATCAGACAGCGCGGCCCCACCACTCTTGGCGGCATGGGGGGAGCCTTCCTCCTGGTGAACTGCATCAACGGCCAGGGTGGCTCGGAGGTCATGAAATTCGCCGTCGCCAGCAAGCCAGGACTGCTGGTTGTGCTGAACAGCGCTTCGCCCGGCCCCAACTACGACACCGCCCTACCCGCCTTCAATTCCATCGAACACAGCCTCAAGCTTTTAACTGGAGGGACGGCCCAGGCACTAGCTGCGCCCACGCCCAGCGGCAACTCGCGCCAGTTGGCCGCCCTGGAGAAGGCCTGCGCCGCGGGAGCCTTGGGCAAGGAGGAATGCGACCAGCGCCGAGCCCAGCTCACGGCCCCATCCCAGCCAGCCGAGCCCAGCCACGCGCCCGCGCCATCCGCAGCTCCTGCAAGCTCCAGCTCCGGAATGTACCGCGACCCGCAGGGCCGCTACTCGCTCGCCGTTCCTGGCGGATGGGCCGTCACGCCTCCCGCCGACGCCGGCTCCGGCACCGTGCAATTGTCCTCGGGTCCCAGTTGGGCCATGCTCCTGCCCACCAGCGGGTCCCAGCCACGCGACGTCAACCACCAGATCACCCAGCAGATTCAGGCCCAGTTCACAGGCTTTCAATTGCTGAACGAAGGCGATCTCCAGGTCAACCGGCACCCCGCGCACGGCGCCACCGGCACCGGGATCAACCCCAAGGGAATGCGCGTATCCGTCCTTGTCATCAGCATCAATGCCGGCAGCGGACACTTCCTGACCGTTGTCTCTTCCGCGCCAAACGATCAGGCAAAAAACATCAACGACACGGTCATGCAAATGGCCCAGAGCATCCGCTTCGCTGGAGAGTAGCCGCTTTCGATGGGGAGCGGCGCCCGGAGGTGGGATCATCGAACTATGAGCAGGACGCCCATCGCCGCACCGCAGACTGAGGGACGCGTCTTCGGAGCCGACTGGTCGATTGTGAATGTGGCTACGCTGCTGCGCTCCAACGCGGCGCGCGGCGTGTGGCGTCGCAGCGACACGGCAGGTGGCTACACGGCAAAGCTCAACCAGAATTACCTTCGGACGGTTTCCGCACGGCACCTCCCAACCGGCGTCACGTTGATCTTCATGCGGCTGGAGGAGGAGAACTGCTGGTATGCTTCGCTCTGCTTCGCCGGCGCCGACGACTATTTGCCCTGGAATGCGGATACTGCCGAGCAGTGGTTAGGGGCGCTGTTTGGCCAGGACCGGCCGCGGGTGCTGGGGGATCCGGCAGCCGTGTGCGAGGAATCCGGGCACCAGAGCGTTCGCCAATTCAGGCTTCGTCACTGACGCCTGGGTCGGACTAAGCCTTCTGATTTTGGTGGCTGGTTTCGTAATGGGCCCTGAGCAGATCGCCGCCGAAATCGCCGTTGCAGTCGCGCCAGACCGAGTGTATGTGGTTGGCGTTGTCCTGCGTCATGTCGAGCTCGATCATAAACGAAGGCGTCTGCACGCGGTAATAATGCGGGTCGCCCGGTTTGGTGCCTCCCGCCCANNGCCCGCAGCGCGTCGAACTGTCTGGCGTTCATTCTGGATGCGGAAAGCCCCGACGGCTGGCCTTTCAGAGCGGCTGTCCGGGCGTTCGTGGTCAGGATGTCGTCATAGGCCTTGGGGTCGACGATGGCGGCCTTCTGCAGCGGCTCGTCCAGCGCATGAATCACCTCGAAGCCCAGGTCGTCTTCCTGGGCGAGCGCCCGCAGCCCCTTGCGCGGCCCCTGCTTCACTTCGGCCGGGTTCGAGCCGAAGAAACTCGGCCCGTTCACCACCTGCCCGTTTGTCACGGTATAGTTCTGGCTGATGTGGTGGCCCTCTACGCGGTAGCCCCACGTGGCGGTGTCGGAGGGCGGGCCGAAAACCGTGAAGTGATACTTCTCGGGGTTGCGGCGCACCCCGCTGTCGTTTTCCATCACCTTCAGCACGTCTTCCAGGCTCATGATGGTGACCGCCTTGATGTACCCGGCCTGGCTCAACCCAGACGCCAGCAGCGCGCTGGCGAGGTGCCTCTGGTAGGGGCTCATTTCGCCCAGCGTAAGGCCTTTGCGGTCGATCGGAACATAGAACCAGTGCATGCGTTCTTCGTCCGCGAACGGGAAGGTCGCCTTGGCCTTCTGTTCCGGGCTAAGCGCGGCCAGCAGGCGATTGGCGGTTTCGGTCATCGCCGAAGCAGTGTGGACGTGGTTATACATACCGCTCGAGGTGCTGGGGGCGCGGTTCTGCGCCTGGCTCTCCTGGCCGGCAATCAGGCCGCCTCCCAAAAGCGTCGCGGACGAATTCAGAAACGAACGCCGTTTCATCTGGCACATCGGTTCCCCTCCTCAGGCTTGATCTTAACAATCAAATAATAGATTTCGGAGAGAGTCAAGCGCGAGGGGAGGCGCGGGCGGTGCGGAGTCAGGATAGCGTTTCCGCGGGCACTCCGGCGGCGCGGACGTGATTCGCGATACCCCTGCGCACCTCGTCGCGGTTGGCTGCTCGGGCTCATCGGGCGACCCCGCTACAATGAAGATATGCCTTTTTCATCCGCGAGGGGAGTCTGGCTGTGCGTCCTGACCGCGACTCTGCTCATCGCCCAGGACTGGCAGACGTCGCAGAACCTCCCCGCGGTCGACTTCACGGGCCTCACTTCCGCGCAAAAGGCTCTTGCCCTCAAGGTGCTCCGCACCAACGGCTGCCCGTGCGGCTGCGGCATGAAGATGGCCGAATGCCGCGCCAAGGATCCCAACTGCTCCTACAGCAAGCGCCTCGCCGCCATCGTCGTCGACACCGTCAGGAAAGGCGCCAAAGAGGCTGCCGTCCTGGCCGCGGTCGACGCCTCCCCGCTCATGCACCGGGCCGCACCCAAGTTGCTCGAGAACCCCGTCGTCATCCCCATCGACGGCGCGCCCTTCGTCGGACCCAAGGACGCTCGCGTCACTCTCGTCGAGTTCTCCGACTTCCAGTGTCCCTACTGTGCCCAGGCCGTCGTCAAGTTGAACGCCGTCCTCAAGGCCTATCCCAGCCAGGTCAAGCTCGTCTTCAAGCAATTCCCGCTCGACATGCACTCCCAGGCAGCGCTCGCCGCTGCCGCCGCCCTGGCCGCCCATCGCCAGGGGAAATTCTGGCAGCTCCACGACGCTATGTTTGCCGACCGCACCCACCTCTCCCGCAAGACGATCCTCGATATGGCCGGCGCCATCGGCCTCGACACCAGGCGCTTTGAGCAGGACTGGGATTCCCCAGCCGTCAAGCAAGCGGTTGCCCGCGAACAGATGGAGGGCGAAAAGGCCGGCGTCGAAGCTACCCCTACCGTCTTCATCGATGGCCAGAAGTACAACGGCGCGCTCGATCTCGACGCCATCCGCCCCGTGATTGAAGCCGAGCTCAAACGTAAGTAGCCGCCGCCGTCGATCCTTGAAACCCTGATCCTCCCTGTGCCACAATCAACCGATTCTTTGTTACTCGACGGCAAACTGAGCGAACTCCCGCGCCTGACGGCAGAGACGGCACGATTCTGCCGCGAACACTCGCTGGGCGAAGAGATCGAATTCCATCTCAACCTGGTGCTCGAAGAATTGTTCGCCAACGCCATCCGCCACGGGGGATGTGAAGGAATGCTCGATGCCGCGCGCGTGCAACTGGAAAAGCTGCCAAATGGAGTGGCCATCGAGTTCGCCGACCGCGGCGCGCCCTTCGACCCCACCAGCGCGCCGGCGCCGGAACTGGATGCACCGCTCGAAGCGCGGCAAATCGGTGGATTGGGCATCCACCTGGTGCGCCAGATCGTGAGAGACTTGCGGTACGAGCGCGTGGACGGCTGGAACCGGCTGACCATGCGGCGGCCGTCGAAAGAAGGGGAAAGCAGAGGCCAATATGATTGAAGTAACCGAGGAGACGCGGGCCGGCTGGCGGGTGGTGAGTGTGACTGGCCGCGCGGACGCCGAAGCCGCCGACGCGCTCGAAGCCGCGCTGCGGGCGGCCGTCGAAGGCCATGCCCGCGTGGCCGCCGATTTCGCCACCCTCGCTTACATTTCGAGCGCCGGCCTGCGCGCCGTGCTACAAGCCGCCCGCGCCGCCCAAACCCGCGGCTCCGAGTTCGCCGTCTGCGGCCTCAGCGTCCCCGTGCGGAAAGTTTTCGACATGAGCGGCCTCCATCACGTGCTGCGCATTCATGGAGAACTGCCTTGCTGACGATGCTCGAAGAAGTGGTCCTGCTGGCGGTCGACGAAACCTCCGGCGGCTTGCGCTCCCCGCGCGAATTCGGCACTGCCTACGCTCTGGTTGGCGCGGTCTTCTTCGATCTCGCCCTGGCCCGCAGAATCGATACCGGCACGGAGGCCATCCACATTGTCGATCGAAGCCCCACCGGCAGCGCCACCGCCGATCGCGTTCTGGCCGCCATGGCGCAGCGCGGCGATCTCACCTCCGTGCGCCAGTGGATCGACGAAATCTTTCACCGGCGCGACGACCTCGAAGGCGAAGCGCTTTCCTCCCTCACCCGTCAGGGCATCCTGCGACACGAAAAATCGAAGCGGCTCTGGATCATCGATGTCGAGCGTTTCCCCCTGGTCGACAACCGCCCGCAGCAGGACGTCCGCCTGCGCCTCGCCGAAGCCATCCTTTCCGACACCATCCCCGACACGCGCGACATCATGCTGGTCTCGATTGCCGAACCCTGCGGGCTGCTCGGCTACGTGCTCACCGATGCGCAACTCGCCGCCCGCCGTGCGCGCATTCAAAGATTGTGCAACCTGGAGACCATCAGCCGCAAAGTGGCAGACGCCATCAACTCCCTGGACGCCACGCTGCACCAGGGCATCCCCCGCATGATGTGAGGTGGGGCATGCTTTAGCTGGCCCGCCGTAAGTTATAGTCGAGGATCACGGAAAGGAGCAGTGCGGGCATGCGCGTGAATCTGACGCGGGAAAAGCTGGCGAAGGGCGGAACGGTGTTCGGGTGCGGGTTGCAGGTGTACCCCTCGGCGGAGATCGCCCGCACGTTTGCGGCGGCGGGATTCGATTACGTGTTCATCGACATGGAACACGGCGCGTTCAACCTGGAAACCGCGCACGACATGATCCGCGCCGCNNACCATGATCGATTACGAAGCGCACACGTTTCCGGAGATCATCGAGCATCAGAATTCGAACACCCTCGCGGTAGTACAGTTTGAGACCGTGACGGCGATGGAACGGGCCGACGAGCTGTTGTCGGTGGCCGGCATGAACGTCGCGATGGTGGGGCCGGCCGATCTTTCGATCTCGCTGGGTATCCCCGGGCAGTTCGATAACCCGCTGCTGATTGCGACCGTGGAGCGGCTGATCGGGCAATGCGTAGCCCACGGCGTGGTGCCGGGCATACAGACGCGGAGCACGGCGATGTCCAAGGCCTGGGCCGGGCGCGGCATGCGCTTCGTCGGCACCTCAGGCGAACACGGGCTGCTGCTGGAGAAGGCGCGCGAAACCGTAGCGGCTTTGCGGGCGTAAACTGTTACGGCCCACGGGCGTACCGGTCACACCCGTGAGGATTCGGCCCATTCCGTTCGGGGCGGCGGGCGTGTTCTAATAGAGTTTCGCGGTTCCTTTCCATTATGATTCGTACGTATCGTCTGGGGTTGATGGTGTGCGCGGCCTCCGTCCTTGTGGCGGCGGGCCTTCCGGTGCGCCAGGACCCGGCCCTGGCGCCGGCCGCCGCGGCACTTGCCAAGTCGCCGCTTCGCTTCGAAGCCAACCAGGGACAGTTCGCTCCGTCCGTGCGGTATGCGGCGCGGACCAGCGGTTTTGCGCTGACGCTGACGGCGCGTGGGGCGTCGTTGCGCTTCGCGGATTCGCCGGCGCTCGACATCGCGCTGCTCGATTCCAACCCGTGGCCCTTGATCCAGCCGCTCGACCGGCTGAGCATGCAGACGGATTACTTCATCGGCGCGAAGCGGAACTGGCACCCCGGCGTGGCCAGCTATGCGCGCGTGCGGTATCAGGCCGTGTATCCGGGCATCGACGTGGTTTATTACGGCAAAGGAAGCCAGTTGGAGTACGATTTCGTGCTGCAAGCAGGGGCCGACGCGAATGCCATCCGCATGCAGTTTTCCGGGGCCGGCAAGGTGATGGTGACGCCGGCGGGCGACCTGGGAGTGGTGACGGCAAACGGCCTCGTGCTGCAAAAGAAGCCGGTGATCTATCAGCAGGGCCGGTCAGTTTCGGGACGTTACAAGCTGCTCGCGGCGAACGTGGTGGGAATTCAGGTGGACGGCTACGACCGCGGCCAGCCGCTGGTCATCGACCCGGCGATCGTCTATTCGACGTTGATCGGCGGGTCGGGTACCGACGTGGTGACGGCCATGAAAATAGGGGCCAACGGGCTGCTCTATATTGCCGGCTGGACGCAGACCGGAGAGCTGCTGACCACCGATGTGCCGTACGACTCCCTGACCGACTCCTATGTGCAGGTGGTGGATCCGTCGGTTGCGGGCGGCTATCAAGTGATCTACGCGACTTACCTGGGCGGCACCAACCTGGACCAGGTGCTGGCGCTGGATGTGGACGCGTTGGGCTTCATCTATGTGACCGGCACGACCACTTCAACGGATTTTCCGGTGGTAGGGAATGCGGTTCAGACCAGCGGTGCGGCGACCACGGTGGACTCGTTCGTCACCAAGATCGATCCCCACGCAGCCGGCACGGGGAATTCGCTGGTCTATTCGACTTACCTCGGCGGCGCCGTGGGGAACGACACGGCCAAGGGAATCGCCGTGGGCTCCGACGGCATGATTTACGTGGTGGGCTCCACGCAGTCTCCGGATTTTCCCATCACCGACAACGCCTACGCGGCGTCGCTCTACGGGCCGTCGGACGTATTCCTCACCAAGATCGATACCACCAGCGTGAATCTGGTTTATTCCACTTTCATGGGGAGCGAACTGGATGACGATGCGTGCGGGCTAGTGCTCGACAAGAATAACGTGGTATATCTGGCGGGCACCACGCTGGGCACGCAGTTTCCCATGGCGGGACTCTCCTTCAACGGCAATACCTCAGGCAACTACGATGTGGTGGTGGCCGCGGTCGATACCAGGCAATCGGGCGTGAATTCGCTGATCTGGGCCACATACTTCGGCGGATCGAGCGAGGACGAGGCGCGTGGGGTTTCGATCGATTCGAAAGGCCGCGTGCTGGTGACCGGCTTCACGATTTCGCCCGATCTGCCGGTGACGGCCGCAACGGCCATCCAACCACGCTATGGCGGCAATGGCGATGCCTTCGTGGCGATCTTCGACATTACCAAGCCAGGCTCGCAGTCGCTGGCGTACTCCACATACCTGGGAGGTTCGCAGGGGGACGTGGCCTACGCGGCAATTGCGGATCAGACCGGCTATATCGACGTGGCGGGATACACGCTTTCGCCGGACTTCCCGGTGGTGAACCCCATCCAGGGGAGCTGGGGCGGTGGCGGGGTCTGGGGCGGCGGTATCGACCTGTTTCTGACACGGTTCAACCCGGCGGTCGCGGGACCGGCGGGGATCGACTATTCCTCGTATATCGGTATCGACGCGACCATTGTGGGGAGCTGCCTGACGGTGGACTCGAACAACAATTTGTACGTCGGCGGCTATACCGAAGGCTACCTGCCGCTCGTTGGTACGCCATGGCAGGAGAACTACGGCGGCGGCTTCAGCGACGGATTCTTCTTTGTGGTGCCGGGTGGCATCGGTCCGCCGAATAACGTCACGCGCCAGGAGCGGAACCCGCACCAACTGCCCGCCGACGTGCGGCGCATCATCAAGAGATAGCCGCGTTCACCGGTAGAGTTCCAGCAGGCGGCGGCGGTCTGCGGCCGAAATTCCGGAATGCGCGCGAATCTCGGCCCGCGTGTGGATCTCCCGGCGATAGCGCGCGAAATACTCGGTAATATCCCCACCATATTGAAAACTGTACATGATGTCGGCGAAGACCGCGGTGTGTTCCAGGCCGAGCGCATGACCGGTTTCATGAAGGCAGGTGAGGTAGACCACGGCGTCGCGCAGCAGGCGGTCCTCGACGGTGGCCGCGACCACGGTTGGTAGCACGTAGACTTCCGCACCGCGCGCGCCCAGGACTTCGATCGGGCGGGTCTCGCCATACTGGCCGTTCGTTCCGGTGGCCCAATGGATGCGAATGTGGGCGAGTTCGCGTTCGGCGGTTTTCTCCAGTGTGAGGTGACCCTGGGAGGCGTTTTGCCAGGCGGCCAAGGCCCACCCGGCGAGTTCGGGGTCGCCCGGGCGGCACTCGCTCTGCGGCTGGGCGCACGGCTCGATCCAGTAGCGCAGGGTGGTGGCCGGGCCGGCCGGCGCGCCGAGCAACAGCAGCAGAAGAAGCGGCGGGAGCCTCATGGCTTCCATGCTAGCGCGAGCGGGCCCGGGCAAGCTAAAGCTTCGGCGGATTGCGTCGAGCATGAACGACTATCTTCCCAAGCCCATGCGGCTGGCCACGCTGGCGCGGACGCTGGAACGGTGGACGGCCCCGGCCGCGGCCTCGCTGGTATCCTGAAGATTGGCAAAAATCTATCCTTTCCAACCCTTCCGATACTCCGAAAAAGCCGGCTTGCCGCAGAACCTGGTTACCCAGCCATATGACAAGATCTCTCCGGCGATGCGCTCGCGTTACCTCGCGGCCAGCCCGTACAACCTGGTGCGGGTGATCCTGGGCGAGCGCGGCCCGGCGGATACCGGGAGCGATAACGTCTACACGCGCGCAGCGGCTCACTTGAACCAGTGGATCGCCTCCGGCATCCTGGTGCGTGACGGCGAGCCCGGCGTGTTCCCGTACTTCCAGGAATTCACGGTGCCGGACACCGGCGAGCGGCTGGTACGCAAGGGCTTCATCGCCCTGGGGGCGGTGGAGGATTATTCCAAAGGCGTGGTGCACCGGCATGAGCAGACGCTATCCGGTCCGAAGAAAGACCGGCTGGAATTGCTGCGCCACACGCACGCGCACTTCGGCCAGCTCTTCATGCTCTACCCGGANNGCGGTGCATCGCGTTTGGAAAATGCGCGATGCCCGGCGCATTCAGGAACTGATGGCCGATAAGAAGCTGCTGATCGCCGACGGCCATCATCGGTATGAAACGGCGCTGGCCTTCCGGAATGAAAACCCCTCGCTGGCCGGCGCGGACCGCGTGATGATGACGTTCGTCAATATGTACTCGCCTGGGTTGAAAATCCTAGCGACTCACCGGCTGGTGAGCGGCTTGCCGACCGCGGCTCTGCCGGAGCTTTCCGATTTCGACGTAACGGAAATCGATTCCGTCGAACGGCTGAAACACGCATGGGAGGAATCGGGTGACCGCACCATCATCGGCGCGGCCATCGGCAGCCGGCTCTTTCTGCTCGAAGATCGCGCAGCACGGGGCGGGCTCGATGTGAAGATTCTGCACGAGCGTCTGCTGGGGCAAGCNNCTTCTTTCGGGGCTCGCCATCTACAAGCTGGATTAGGTTTGGCCGGTTAACGCTCGCCGTTCCCGCGGCGTCTTCTCCTCAGATTGATCCCAAAGGAGGGGAATGATCGATGCGACTGACATTGTGGAATACGACGCCCGCCCTAGCCGTACTGGCATTGGCGGGTCAACTGTGGGCCGGCGGATTTTATTTGACCCTGGGCAGTCCGGAAGCCAGCCCGGAAGCAAGCAAACTCAACGCGATCCTCACCATCAAAATGGATGGCTGCCATGACCCGGGTGCAGCGACGGTGACGGCCACGGCGATTGGAATGGTGAACGGGCAGCGCCGGGAGATCCCGCTCCAGTTGCAGTCTCTGGCGACTCCGGGGATGTACGCACTGGCGCAGCAGTGGCCGAAGGAGGGCCGGTGGGTGCTGAAGCTGGTGGCGCGCAATGGCCAGATGTTTACCAATTCGCTGGTTACGGCGGTACCTAATGGCATCGCCACCAAAGAGGCCAGGACCGACAGCCGCGAGTTCACCACGGCCGATGTAGCCGCGATGCTGAAGTAAGTGAGCTCGATGCAAGCCATGGCGCCGCGCGAAGCTGCTGACGATGACGGCCTGATCCGGGCCGCCGCCGCAGGAGACCGCGCGGCCTTCGGTGAACTCTACGAGCGGTACGCGCGCATGGTGCATGCGATTCTGCTGGCGCACGTACCGCCCGGAGATGCCGAAGACCTGGTACAGGATGTCTTCGTCTCCGCCATGCGGCGGCTCAGCGGCCTGCGCACGGCGGCGGCCTTCCGCGGATGGCTGGGCGCCATTGCTCGTAACCGCGCCAAGGATTACTTTCGGGGAACGCACGCGAGCGTGCCGCTCGAAAACGTGGAACGTGAGCGCGCGGACCGCGGCGACGGGCCCGATGCGGTGCTGGTGCTGGAGCAGATCCGCAGCTTGCCGGAAGCGTACCGCGAGACGTTGCTCATGCGGTTGGTGGAGGGCATGACCGGGCCGGAGATTGCACGGCAGACCGGGCTGAAACCGGAATCGGTGCGGGTCAATCTGTGCCGGGGAATGAAGATGTTGCGGGAGTTGTTGGGAGGTCTGGAAGTGCGATGACGGAAGACTACTTGTGGGACCGGTCGGGACCGCCCGATCCGGAGATCGAAACGCTGGAGCGGACGCTGGCGCGGGCGAGCTACAGAGCCTCCGCGAGGCCAGTCAAGGTGATTCCGCGTCCGCCGCGTTCGCGCGTCTGGTGGGCAGCCGCGGCGGCAGCGGTAGTGGCGGCGGTAGCGCTCTCCCGCTGGACGCCACCCGCGCCGGCCACCGCCTGGCGCGTGGATTCTTTCGTGGGCTTGGCACGACTGGGCGGCCAGGCGGCGGCCCTCTCCATGTCGCTCGAAGCCGGACAATTGGTCTCCACCGGTGGCGGCTCCGAAGTGACTCTGCGAGCGGACGAGCTTGGCACCATCTTGATCGGCCCCGATTCCCGGCTGCATGCCGCCACCAACCGGCGCGTCACGCTGGAACGCGGTGTGCTTCACGTGTTCATCTGGGCGCCGCCGCGGCAGTTTGTGGTGGATACGCCGTCGGCGCGAGCCGTCGATCTCGGTTGCCAGTACACGCTGCAAGTGGATCCTTCGGGCGACGGGTTGCTGAAGGTTGCGCTCGGCTGGGTGGCGTTTCAATTCGGGGACCACGAATCGTTCATCCCCGCCGGGGCGGCATGCGCAACGCGGAAACGCGGCGGCCCCGGGATTCCTTACTATGAGGACGCGCCGGATAGCCTGCGGCAATCCCTGGCGCTGCTGGAGCGGGGCGATGACGCGGCGCTTCCCGGCGTGCTGGCCGCCGCGCGGCCCGCGGACGCGCTCACGTTGTGGCATCTGTTGACGCGCGCCGCGGAACGCGATCGCGGCGCGGTCTTCGACCGGTTCGCGCAACTGGTCACGCTGCCGCCCGAAGTCACGCGCGCGGCTGTGCTGCGGCGCGACGCGCACTCGCTCGATGTGTGCTGGGACGCGCTGAGCCTGGAAAATACCGAGTGGTGGCGTGGCTGGGAGCGCCGCTGGGATTCACGCTGAGACTACGTTCTGCGGCCGGCCGTCGAGCGCGGCCCAGATGTTTTCCACGGCCAGGCGCAAGCCGGCTTCCATGGCTTCCGGGGTAATGCCGGCGCAGTGCGGGCTGAGGACCACATGCGCGAGCTGCGTCAGGGGATGAGCGGGTGGCAGCGGCTCCAGGGCGAAGACGTCGAGGCCGGCGCCGCCGATGCGGCCGTTTGCCAGCGCCTCCACCAGGGCGGCTTCATCGACTATTGCGCCGCGAGCCGTGTTGATCAGAATGGCGGACGGTTTCATGAGGGCGAACTGCGCCAGGCCGATAAAGCCGGTGGTCTCGGGCGAGAGCCGCAGGTGCAGGCTGACGACGTCGCTCGCGCGGTAGAGTTCGTCCAGTTCCACCAGTTCGACATCCGGGTGTCGTTGGGGGTGCATGGTCCACGCGACGACCTGCATGCCGATGGCGGCGGCGAGGCGCGCAAATTGCCGGCCGACGGCGCCGAGGCCAATCACACCGCAGGTTTTTCCCCGCAGCTCGATGGATTGGCCCCG
>PLZX01000355.1 GCA_003152325.1 Bryobacterales bacterium
GGCCGGCGTCGGTGGTCAAGGAACTTCTGGAAAACTCCCTGGACGCCGGCGCGACGGACCTGCGGGTGGAAGTGGAATCGGGCGGCCGGCGGCTGATCCGCGTGGTGGACGACGGCTGCGGCATGCTGCGCGACGACGCGCTGCTGGCCTTCGAGCGCCATGCCACCAGCAAGCTGCGCGATGTGAAGGACCTGCTCTCGATTGCCACGCTCGGGTTCCGCGGCGAGGCGCTGCCGTCCATCGCATCGGTCTCGCGCCTGCTGCTCGAAACCCGCTCCGCCGAGGAGACCACCGGCACGCGCATCGAGATCGCCGGCGGCAAGATGCTGCGATGCGAAGAAGCCGCGCTGGGCGGCGGCACGGTGATCACCGTGCGAGACCTCTTCTATAACGTGCCCGCCCGCAGAAAATTCCTGCGCACGGAACCGACCGAACTGGCCCACATCGCGTCGCTCGTTACCCACTACAGCCTGGCGCACCCGGACCGCACCTTTCGCCTCACCAGCGGTCCCACCGAGTTGCTGCACGTGACGCCGGTGGCCACCCTCAAGGAGCGGGTTTACCAGGTCTTCGGCAGCCAGATACTCGATGAGTTGGTGGATATCGGCGTGCGCGAGAAGGAAATATTCCTGCCGCCGCCCAGCGTGCCGCCCTCCGAAGCCATTGCGGAATACCGCCGCGAACCCGGCCCGGATGACGATCCGCCCCTGCGCACCTTCCGGCTGACCGGCTTCTTCTCGCGACCGCAGGTGCAGAAGGCCAACCGGAATTCGATTTTCATCTTCGTCAACCGCCGCCTCATCCGCGACCGCACCTTGCTGCACGCCCTCTCCTCGGCTTATCACAACCTGATTCCGGCTTCGGCGTATCCTTTCGCCCTGCTGTTTCTGGAATGCGACCCCGGCGAGGTGGATGTGAACGTGCACCCCTCCAAGACCGAGGTGCGCTTCCGTCACGGGTCGTTCGTCCACGATTTTGTGCGCGATACCATACGCGACCGGTTGATGGAGAGCCGCCCGGCGCCGGCGTTTTCACCGGCCGTGCAGCCCTCGACGGCTGCGCAGCCGGTCGCACGGCTTCCCTACTCCGAATTCAGCCAGATGATCGCCAACGAGGCGCCGGCGGCGGTGAGTCTCGCCGATCCCGCGCCCGAACCGTTGTCAGAGCCAGGCCCCGAGCCGGCGCTCCCCGAATTCGCTTTGCGCCCCACCGCCGGACCCGCGCCGCGCCTGGATTTCAGCGCGCCGCCGCTCGAAGTAACGCCCGGCCCGCCACCTTCCGGCAAGCTCCAGCGGTCCCTGGACGCGCACGGCGAATTCCCGCCCGAAGCCCTCCCGCCGCCCGAGATATCGCTCTCGGTGCTCTCCGACCTGCGCCCGCTCGGCCAGATTCACGAGAGTTTCATCATCGCCGCCGGCCGCGACGGCCTGTGGATCATCGACCAGCACGTGGCGCACGAGCGCATCTTGTTCGAGCAAATCATGAAGCAGCGCGCCGCCGGCCGCGTGGAGATGCAGCGCCTCCTCATGCCGCTCGTTCTGCAACTCACGCCGGAGCAGCAGATCGACTATGCCCGCATCGCCGAGGAGTTGCACGCCTCCGGCTTCGAAACCGAGCCGTTCGGCAACCGCACCATCGCGGTGAAGGCCGCGCCCGCCGCGGTGGGCGCTTCGGACCTGGAGAAGATCCTCTTCGAGGTTCTGGAGATCGCCGAAGGCGAGCTGCGCGGCGCCTCCATGGACGACCTGCGCCGCGCCATCTGCGCCGGCATCGCCTGCCGCGCGGCCATCAAGATCAACACCCGCCTGGACGCCGCCAAAATGGAGTGGCTGCTACGCGCCCTGGCAGCCACGGATTGCCCCATGAGCTGCCCCCACGGCCGGCCAATTGCGATGCACTACTCCACGCGCGAGATCTTGAAGGCGTTCCACAGGATATAGGGGGGCCA
The DNA here is from genome assembly GCA_003152325.1 of Bryobacterales bacterium. Classification (GTDB taxonomy): domain Bacteria; phylum Acidobacteriota; class Terriglobia; order Bryobacterales; family Bryobacteraceae; genus PALSA-129. The sequence goes on from PLZX01000355.1 coordinate 1,949, forward strand.
CTCCAAACCGCATGCTGACGCGCGCGGCTCCGATCCGAGCCGCGACCGTCAGGGAGCGGTTACGCACTCTCGGACATATTGAACGCGCGCAGCCCTCAAGACATCCTCTCGAAAGTACCGGCTGAGCTCATCCGGAGTTCGTAGATCGACCTTGCGGCCGAGCACCGCGGAGAGCTCACGCTCCATCGCCGCCAGTCCGAAATAACCAAGACGGCAATCTGGTTCGAATTCCACGAGGATGTCGACGTCACTCGCGTCCGAAAAGCGATCGGTGAGTATCGAGCCAAAAAAAGAAAGCTTCTGGATGCCGTTGCGCCGGCAGAATTCGGCGATCTCCGCCTCGGGTACTCGAATCTGCGCCGTCGCCATACAACCATATTACGCGTGACCGGCTTGCCCCGCTTGGCCCCGCCGCGCCAATTTGAGATACTAAGCGTTTTCGAGGGGGAAAGATGATTCGCAGAATAGCCTTGGCGTTGTCTCTGGTTGCAACCGCTTCTCTCGCGCAGCCGGCCAACCAGACCATGAAGCAACTGGCTCGCGGCACGGAATATGCCGCGGCTTCGATGATGCCGCGGGCCACTCTCACCGCGGAACACGTGCTCAACTCGGGCGGAAATGCCTTCGACGCCATTGTCGCGGGCCAGGCGGTGCTGGGCATCGTGCAGCCCAATATGAACGGTATCGGCAGCGACGCCACCCTGCTCATCTACGACGCCAAACAGAAGAAGGTGCTCTCGCTCAATGCCGAGGGGACCGCGCCCAAACTCGCCACCATCGAATGGTACAAAGCCAACCAGGGCGGCAAAATCCCGGTCGACGATTCGCTGCTCGCGGGCACTGTGCCGGGCGTGGTGGATGCCTGGTACATCCTGCTCTCGCGCTGGGGCACCAGAAGCTTCGCCGAATTGCTGGCGCCCGCCATCGAACTGGCCGAGGGCGGCGTTGCCATGGGAACCACGCTGAATTCGGCAGCCCTTCGGAAATATCCCACCAGCGCCCGGGTGTACGCCGCTCCCGACGGCCGCAGTTGGAAGGATGGCGAGATCTGGAAGAACCCCGACCTGGCCCGCACGCTTCGCCGCCTGGTGGAGGCCGAGAAGCAGGCCGCTGGCCAAGGCCGCCAGGCCGCCCTGAAGGCCGCCCGCGACCGTTTCTACAAGGGCGACATCGCCCGCGAGATGGCCAAATTCTCCGAAGAGAACGGCGGCCTGTTCCGCTATGAGGATTTCGCCGGCTATACCGCCAAAGTGGAAGAGCCGGTGTCCGTCGACTACCGCGGCTACACGGTCTACAAGAATGCCTCCGCCACCCAGGGGCCCGCCGAACTGTTCGCGCTTAAAATGCTCGAAGGCTACGACCTCAAGAAGATGGGGCTCAACTCCGCCGACTACATCCATACCTCGGCCGAGGCCATCAAGCTCGCCATGGCCGATCGCGACGCATTCCTGGGCGACATGGATTTCATCCGCATCCCCTACGTGGGTCTGCTGTCGAACGAGTACGCCGCGGTGCGCCGGAAGCTCATCGATCCCGACAGGGCATCGCTCGAGTTTCGCCCCGGAGACCCCGCGCCATACACGCCCGGATTCGAGCCCGTCACCCGCCCCCGCGATGTCAACCTGAGCGGGGACGCCGATCACCAAGGCGACACCAGCTACATTGCCGTGGTGGACAAAGAGCGCAACATGATCTCATTCACGCCCAGCCTGCACAGCGCGTTCGGCACCAAGGTGGTAATAGGCAACCTGGGATTCATCTTCAATTGCCGCGGCGACTATTTCTCGCTCGTCCCCGGCCACGCCAATGCGCTCGCGCCCGGCAAGCGCCCGCGCAGCACGCTGCAAGGCACGCTGGTGCTCAAGGACGGCAAACCCTTTTTGGTGACCGGCAGCCCCGGCGCCGACGACCAGTGCATGCGCACCATGCAGACCTTGCTGAACATCATGGAGTTTGGGATGAACATGCAGCAAGCCATCGAGGCCCCGCGCTGGGCCACCCGCAGTTTTCCCGCCTCGCCCTTCCCTCATACCATGTATCCGGGCGACCTCTCGCTGGAAGGCCGCATCCCCGATGCGGTGCGCGCCGAGTTGGAGCGCCGCGGCCACAAAGTGACCATGCGAGGTCCCTGGTCGATGAATAGCAGCGCGGGCATCCTGGTGGATGCCGGAACCGGCACGGTCACCGCCGGCGCCGACCCGCGGGTCGCGGCCCTGGCGCTGGCCTGGTAGCGCCATTTCGGCCATTGACAGCCCTGCCTCCGTCCTGTAAAAATATAGTGTAGGCGAATAAAAGGCGAAGACAGGTGCACACGGCGGTCCTCAAAAAACAGTTCGAATCGATGCTTGGCGGCCACCTGGACTGGCAATCCAGACCGGTGCCCGAACAGGTTCAGAGCGGCATTTCCGGAATCGAACTTCCGCGCGGCTGCCTTACCGAAATTATCGGGCCGGCTTCTTCCGGCCGGACCAGCTTGCTGGTTTCCATCCTGGCCGCAGCCACCGCGCGCGAGGAGGTCTGCGCTCTGGTGGACGCGGAAGATTCATTCGACCCCGCCTCCGCCGCCGCGGCCGGGGTGCGCTTGCCACGCCTGCTCTGGGTGCGTTGCAGCCACAACGCCGAGCACGCGCTCAAGGCGGCCGATCTGTTGATTCAGGGNNCTGCGCCGCGGGGTGGAGCATACCCCCACCGTGCTGGTGACGATGGCGCGGCAATCGAACGCCAAGACCTGCGCATCGCTGGTGCTCGAATGCGCGCGGGAGCGGGTGACGTGGTCGGGCGCGCGCGGCACCTCGCAATTGCTGCGCGGCATGAGGGTGCGCGCGACTTCCACCGAGCGGAGCAAGACATGTTCGCCTGTCTTCACGGCAGTGGCAATCTGACGGCGCTGGGGTTCGAATTCTCGCCGGTGGTGGAGCAGACTGCGCCCGATACCGTGACGCTGGATGCTTCCGGTCTCGATCGCCTCTGGGGGTTTCCGCAGGACGTGGCCGCGGCCATGGCGCGCCGGGCCTCGGAAATCCGCGTGAAAATCAATATCGCGCTCGCGGCCAATCCCGATGCGGCCATCTGCGCGGCGCGCGGCTTTGCGGGCGTCAGCATCATCCCGCAAGGCGATGAGGCCAAGTTCCTCGGCCCGCTGCCCCTGTCAGGGTTGGCCCCATCGCCGGAATTGCTGGAAACCCTGGAGCGTTGGGGCATCCGCCGGTTTCGCGACTTGGCCGCTCTTCCCCCGCTGGGCATCGCCGAGCGGCTCGGTCCCGAAGGATTACGGCTTCGTGAACTGGCGCGCGGCGAGGCGGAGCGCAAGCTTGTCCCGCTGGACCCGCCGCTCGAGTTCGAAGACGCAATCGAGCTGGAATACCCGGTGGAGCTGCTCGAGCCGCTGGCGTTTCTGCTGGCGCGGTTGCTCAACGGCTTGGCGGCGCGGCTGGCCACGCGCGCGCTGGCCACCGACGAGCTGCGCTTGCGCCTGAAGCTCGAAAACCGCGCCACCGACGAGCGCACGCTGCGGCTGCCCGTGCCATCGCTCGACACCAAAGCATTTTTGAAGTTGTGGCAGCTCGACCTGGCCGCGCATCCACCCGAGGCGCCCATTGTGCACGTGTGGATGGGGATGAACCCGGTGAAACCGCGCGCCGCGCAGGGCGGTCTGTTCGTCCCGCTTGCGCCCGAGCCGGTGAAGCTGGAATTGACCCTGGCGCGCATCCAGGCAATCGTTGGGGAAGGCCGTGTTGGTCCGCCGGAGTTAATCGATACCCACCGCCCCGGTTTCGGGTGGGACAGACGATCGTCTTTTGTCGTCTGTCAACTTGCCCTCCGCACCTTCCGTCCCCCCCGCGCCGCCCGCGTAGCCCTGGCCTCCAACCAACCCAGCTTCATCGCGGCCGATGGCGTTCGCGGCAAGGTTCTTGAATTCGCCGGCCCCTGGCGCACTTCGGGCGATTGGTGGACCACCAATCCCTGGGCGCGCGACGAATGGGACATCGCCCTCAGCGATGGCGCGCTCTACCGTATTTACTGCGAGCCGCGCGGCTGGTTCGTCGAAGGCAGCTATGACTGAAAGCTACGTCGAGTTGCACGCGCATTCCGCTTTCAGCTTCCTCGAAGGCGCGTCCGTCCCTGAGGATCTGGCCGGCGCTTGCGCGGAATTCGGCATGCCCGCCATGGCGCTGGTGGACCGCAACGGCGTCTATGGCGCGCCGCGCTTCCATATGGCCGCTAAGAAGGCGGGCATTCGCGCGCATATCGGCTCGGAAATCACCTGCACCAACGGTCTCACTTATCCCCTGCTGGCGGAAACGCGCGAAGGTTATCAAAACCTGTGCCGCCTGGTCACCCGCATGAAGCTGCGCGCCAAAAAAGGCGAAGGCGCGGCCACGTTCGAGGAGCTGGCGGAATTCGCCCGCGGTCTCATCTGTCTCACGCGCCACCCCGATGTGCGCCTGCTTGAAATTTTCAGCAAGCACAACGTCTACGCCGAGCTGCAGCGCCATCACCATCGCGAGGAGGAGGCGCGCAACCAGGCCATTGTGGAATGCGGTATGCCGCTGGTTGCCACCAACGGCGTCGCTTACGCCACGCCCGAGCGGCGCGAGTTGCTCGATGTGCTCACCTGCGTTCGCCAAAAAACGACGCTCGCCACAGCCGGCCGGCTTCTGGAGCGCAACTCCGAGCGCTACGTCAAGACGCCCGCGCAAATGGCGCGCCTCTTCGCCGACCTGCCCGAAGCCATCGCCCACACGCTCGAAATTTCTTCACGCCTCCAGTTCACCCTGGCCGACCTCGGCTACCAATTCCCGCGCTACCCCGTGCCCGAGGGCGAGACCCAGATGTCCTTTCTGCGCAAGCGCGTGGATGAGGGCGCGCGCCGCCGCTACCAGCCGTATCACGAGCGNNCTGATCGTCTGGGACATTGTGCGCTTCTGCCAGGAAAACGCCATCCTGGCGCAGGGACGCGGCTCGGCCGCCAATAGCGCAGTGTGCTACTCGCTGGAAATCACGGCCGTCGATCCCGTAGGCATGGACCTGTTGTTCGAGCGCTTCCTTTCCGAAGAGCGCGGCGAGTGGCCCGACATCGATCTCGACCTCCCCAGCGGCGAAAAGCGCGAGCGCGTCATCCAGTACGTCTACCAGCGGTTCGGAAAACTCGGCGCCGCCATGACCGCCAACGTCATCACCTATCGCGGCCGCTCCGCCGCGCGCGAAGTGGGCAAAGCGCTAGGTTTCGAGATCACCGCGCTCGAACGGCTCTCCGGCCTGGTGCGCACGTGGGAATGGAAAGATCCCAAGGACTCGACCGAAGCCCAGTTCCGCGACGCCGGCCTGGACCTCAACCATCCGCGCGTGCGCAAGTTTTTCGAGCTGTACCGCATGGCGCAGGACCTGCCGCGCCACCTGGGCCAGCATTCGGGCGGCATGGTCATCTGCCAGGGGCAGCTCGATTCCGTGGTGCCGCTCGAACCCGCCAGTATGCCCGGCCGCGTGGTGGTGCAGTGGGATAAAGAAGACTGCGCCGACATGAAGATCATCAAGGTGGACCTGCTCGGCCTCGGCATGATGGCCGTGATCGAAGAGTGCCTCGAGCTCACCGGCATCCCCGACCTCGCCTACATCCCGCCCGACGACCCAGCCGTCTTCGCGGCATTGCAAAAAGCCGATACCGTCGGCATGTTCCAGGTGGAGAGCCGCGCGCAAATGTCCGCGCTGCCGCGCATGAAGCCGGCGCGCTTTTACGACATCGTGGTGCAGGTGGCCATCATCCGTCCGGGCCCCATCGTCGGCAAGATGGTGCATCCGTATCTCAACCGGCGGCAGGGGAGGGAAGCCGTGGATTGTCTGCATCCTTCGCTCGAACCGGTGCTGCGGCGCACGCTGGGCGTGCCGCTGTTCCAGGAGCAGTTGCTGCGCATGGCGATGATCGCGGCCGGATTCACCGGCGGCGAAGCCGAAGAACTGCGCCGCGCCATGGGTTTCAAACGATCCGAAAAACGCATGGCGGAAATCGAAGTGAAACTGCGCGCCGGCATGACCCGCAACCGCATCGAGGCGCAGGCGCAGGAAAACATCGTGCGCTCCATCACGTCATTCGCGCTCTACGGCTTTCCGGAATCGCACGCCGCCAGCTTTGCGCTGCTGGCCTACGCCAGCGCGTATTTGAAGTGCCATTACCTGGCGGCTTTCACCTGCGCCATGCTCAACAACCAGCCCATGGGTTTTTATTCGCCCGCCATTCTCATCAAAGACGCGCAGCGCCACGGCCTGCGGGTCTTGCCAGTAGATGTAACCAAATCCGACTGGCTCTGTACCATCGAGCACCCCCACCTGCGCCTCGGCCTCCGCTACGCCCGCGGCCTGCGCGAACAAACCGGCCAGGCTCTTCTTCGCGCGCGCGCCGCGCGCCCTTTCAGCAGCCTCGACGACCTGACTCTGCGCGTCCCCGAACTGCGCAAAGACGAGCTCAACCGCTTAGCCGAAATCGGCGCCCTCAACCCGCTCGACCAGGCCCATCGCCGCGACGCTCTCTGGCAGGCGCAGCGCTCCATCCTGCCGGTAGGCCCGCTGCTTGCGCCGCTCGAAGAAACCGGCGAGCCTTCCCCGCTCGCCCGCATGAATACCGGCGAACGCCTGTACGCCGATTATCACGGTACCGGCCTGACCATCGGCAAGCACCCCATGGCCTACCGCCGCCCGGAGATGAACGCGCTGCGCGTGACGCGCGCCATTGACCTGGCGCAAATTCCCAACGGCCGGATGGTGCGCATTGCCGGTTCGGTGGTAGTTCGCCAGCGCCCCGGCACGGCCAAGGGTTTCGTCTTCCTCAGCATGGAAGACGAAACCGGCATCATGAACGCGATCATCACCCCGCCCATTTTCGACCGCTACAAGTTCACCGTCCTGGCCGAGCGCTTCCTGCTCATCGACGGCGTGCTGCAGAATCAGGACGGCGTGGTCTCAGTAAAGGCCGCCCGCATCGAGGGCCTGCAAGCCGGCGCCGCCGCCGAGTCGCACGATTTTCATTGAGTGTGGAGGCTCAAGTCCGCCAGGTCGCTGAACACACCGTACGCCGTCTGCTCCACTTGCGGGTCGATCGAGACCGTGCCGAATGTGCCCATCAGATCGGTGTGAAACAGGATGATGTTGGATGTGCCCGGCGTGGAGGCGAGGATGTCGCAGCGGTCCAGCACTTNNGTGCGCGCGTCCATCAGGACGTTGGCCAGCGCGGCCGTTTTGGCCGCGGAGTCCCAGCCCTCGATGTCGTAAGAGCCATCGGCTTCCGTGATTCCCATGGAACGCGCGCGGGCGAGCCCTTCGTCGAATGAGCCGCCCTGCTCCATGGTCTGGATCACAATCTTGGACGTGGAATTGAGCGCGCCGGTAAAGCCCAGCACCTTCACGGCGGGCATGGTGTAGCGCCACAGGTTGAAGACCGGCGCGCCATCCATCACGGCCGATTCGAAACGGAAGCCCAAGCCCACCCGCGCGGCCTCTTCGCGGAGGTCGGCGAAGGCGTGCGCGATAGGGCCTTTGTTGGCCGTCACCACGTGCATGCCGCGGGCGAAGGCCGCGCGAATGTGCGCAATCGCCGGCTGCCCGCTGGTGGGATCGAGCGTCGTCAGCTCAACCGCGATCTGTGCGCGCGCGGCGTCCAGGAATTCTCCGATGGATGCCGCGCGCGGACGCATCGGCGGATCTTCGGCGAGGCCGGCCGGGTCCACCGCGGTGCCGTGCCGCAGGGTGTGGATGCCGGTAATGGTGAACGGGAACTCGCTCCGCTTCTGCCGGAGCAGGCGCGCCAGGGCGCGGCCCACGTTGCCGTATCCGATGATTGCGAGCTTCACAGTGGCTTATGCCACTGTACTAAAACGCGAGGGCTTCAATCAGCTTGTCGAGCGCGCTCTGCAGCGCGGTCCTCTTCTGCTGCAACTCCGCCTGGCGGTCGCGCAGTTGCGCGAGCTGCTGCTCGTGGGCATCCAACTGCTTGGCGTAATTCTGCACGAGTTGCTGCTGGCTGCTGACGTTGTTCAAGCTGTTGATGTTCTGCCGGATGCGGTCTTCATCGCGGGTCAAATCGTTGACCTGTCCCTGGGCTTCCTGCAAGGCGCGGTCGTTCTCGGCGATTTGAGATTTCTGGTCGGCAATGCGCTGCAACTGGCGGCGCGCGGCATCGCTGAGAGTGAGGTTGCGGTTCTGAACGAAGGTGAGGAGGAAGTCGGAACCCATATTGCTGACCTGGTACGCCTGGTCGAATACGCGCTCCTCGGCGACGGGGAACTCCTGCGTGGCACCGGCGGCGAGTTGGATCTCAAAACGGTAGGCGCTGGCCGTCTTCTCCGCGGCCTTCTGATTGAGCAGCGTGTAACCCGGCCGCAGCGGATGCTCGAGGATCAGGGTCTTGGCTTTCTGATCCACGTTGCGGATGGTGTACGTGCGGGTCTCCTCCATGGCGGATTTCGTCGTGATGATGCCGCGGGCGGCGTGGACCTCGCGGATCACGGCGGCTTTGGAATTGAAGGCGTCGGTGATGCGCGTGCCCAGGTCGACGGCGTAGCTGATGAGGCGTTTGTCGCCGGCCTTGAGGGTCTCCATCAGCGCTTCGCCGCCGTAGGCGCCGCCGTCGTAAACGGTGATGGGACCGCCGTCGAGCGTCTTGCCGCTGGAGTTGGTCAGTTCGGCGGCGTTGGTGGGATGCTGCGAGCTGTGGTCGGAGTAGATCAGCAGCTTGCGGCCCTCGATGGCCTGTTGCAGGAAGGGCAACATGGCCGATTCGCCCTTGCGGATGGTGACGGGTTGGGTGATGCGGTATTCGAACAGTTCTCCCAACTCGCCGGCGAAAGCACTGGCGACGATGGTGCTGGGCGCGACGACCTTGGCTTGCTCAAACGCGGACCTCTCCGCCATCGCCATCGGTGCCGGAGCTGGCGCCGCGATGACGCCGCCCATCACGCCGGCTCTGGCGCCGGCTCCGCCACGGCCCGCGCCGATACCCCCGCCACCACCAACCATAGCCAAACCTGCTGAGGCCGAAAAAGCCTCGTCATGGACCACCGGCCGCGCGGCGTTGTCGTCCGCCAGTTCCGCGCTCATCCGCTGCACGTACTTCGGCGCGTAGAGCTGGCTGATAAACGAAATCGGCCGGCCGGAAACCAGCGAAAGCTGCACTTTGTCCCAATCTTCGCCGGTGGTGTTGTCGACAATCGCCCAGCCTTCGAGAACGGGTTGGCCTTTCTCGCCCAGTATCAGACGGTAGCTCGACTTCCAGACGGCCGCGGGAATGGTGTAACTGGCTACGATCTCGCGTTGCCGCGCGTCGGTGGAATCGATGTAGACGCTGCGCTTGTCCTTCGAGCGCGCGGCGGCCACCGCGGCCAAGTAGTCTCTGAAGTTGGCCTGCAGCTTGGCATCGGGGAAGCGGATGCCGGAGGCGGCGGCCAGATCGAGCGTGCGCATGTCACCGCTATCGAGCAGCAGCGTGAGAAACTCGCGCTCTGCCTGCTTATCGGTGCCGGGCACTACGCGGCCCCCGACGATCGTGCCGGCGACGGTATCGTTGCCGAACTTCAACTCCACGCGCGAACCTTGCAGTTGGCCGAGGAGGGCGACCAGCGACTGGTTATCGCCGATCTGAAAAGGAAAATCGGCCAGGCGGTGGCTGAGCAGGTCCATGGAATCGTAGCGCAGGCCGGAGATCTTGCCGCCGCCGCGCTCCTCCAGGGTGAGCGATTTCAGGACGTCGTTCATATCGGAGGCGTTGAAGTCAAGCCGCGCCGATTCGCCGGGACCGAGAGTTCCGGAGCGCTCGAAGAATCCAATGCCGTGCTTATAAAGAACCACCTGCTTCACCGGCAGGTCGGCCGCTTGCGCCATAATGGCGCTCAGAAACAAGGAAACTAGTACGCGGTTCATGATGCCTCCATCCAGGAAATGCCGCATAGGGCGGTTACCTTTCAGGCGAATTGCCCGTCCTTCTCATCATGACGCCTTTGCGGCTCCGCCGCAGAAACTATCCAAGACACAATTTCTTATAGAAAAGACCCACATAATATAAGATATGCTTTCCGCACCCGGAAGAGTTCTGGTGGTAGACGACGAGCCGCCGCTGCTCCGCATGCTGAGCCTGTACCTGGGCCGCCTGGGTTACCCGGTGACCACGGCGGAAACCACGGATGCAGCCTGGAAGCTGGTGGAAGCCAATCCGGCGGCCTTTACGGTAGCGCTGCTGGACGGGAGCATGCCCGGAATGAGCATGGACGATCTGGCATTGCGCATGCTTCAGGCTAACCCGGCAATGCGCGTGCTGGCGGCGAGTGGCTATCCTGTGGACATGACGGTCTTGTCGGCAGCGGCTCCGGGGCGCGTGGCCTTTCTGCAAAAGCCCTTCACACCGGAAATGCTGGCTGCCGCGTTGCGGGGGTTGCTTGGCGCGCAAGAAGAAAAGCTTTGAACTGGGCAAAGAGATAAGAGCCATCGCGCGCGAGCGCGTGGGGCGCATTCCCTCGGCCAAGACCATCCAGCCGAAGGCTCTGCGCAAGAAGCCCAAACACAAGAAGCCGCCGGAGGAAGAGTAGCGTGAGAGCCCGAACCTGGATTCGCGCGGCGGCGCCGCTGTTCTCGGTCGCAGCGGTGGCGGGAGCGCAGACGGCCATCGATTTCTCGTACGCGGGCTATGGCGGCGGAGGGGTTGCCCCGCCAGGGGTGGCCGCGGCGATCACGGTGAGGCCGGGCGGCGGGGATGACACGCTGCGGTTGCAGGGCGCCATCGATCATGTGGCGGCGCTACCCCTGCAGGCGAACGGCTTCCGCGGCGCCGTGGTGATGCTCGCGGGACGCTATCGCGTGGGCGGACGGCTGGAGATCCGATCGAGCGGCGTGGTGCTGCGCGGCCAGGGCGGCGCGACGATTGTGGCGACGGGCCAGGGACGCCGTACGCTGATTGAAGCCGGCGCCACAGGGGACCCTGCGACGGGCCCACCGGCGAATATTACCGATGAGACCGTGCCCGCGGGAGGGCGTGTCCTCACTCTGGACAATGCCGGCGGATGGCGAACCGGCGACCGCGTGGTGATCACGCGGCCCAGCACGGCGGCCTGGATTGCGGCGCTGAAGATGACCGGGCTCCCCGGCACCTATGCGAACCAAAGGCTGGACTGGGCGCCGGGCTCGCGCAACTTGATCTGGGACCGCACCGTGACCGCGGTGGATGCGGAGCGGAAGCGGATCACGGTGGATGCGCCGGTGACCACCTCGCTGGAACGGCGGTACGGCGGCGGCACAGTCGCGAAGTTGGGCGCGGCGACGCCAGTGGCGCAGATCGGGATTGAAGGGCTCACGCTCGAGAGCGAATTCGATGCCGCCAATCCGCGCGACGAAGCCCATTCGTGGATCGCGGTGATGATCGATCGCGTGGAAGATGCCTGGGTGCGCCGCGTAGTGGTGCGGCACTTCGCCGGCTCGGCGGTGCGTGTGGGGGCGCGCGCGCGGCGCGTCACCATCGAAGCCTGCCGCAGCGAGAAGCCGGTGTCGGAGCCGGGCGGTTACCGGCGGCAGAGTTTTCTGGTAGAGGGTCAGCAGGTGCTGGTGCGCCAATGTATCAGCGCGCAGGGGATGAACGATTTCGCTACCGGGCTGCTGGCCGGCGGCCCCAACGTCTTTCTGGATTCGACGGCCGAAGGTGCGCTGGGGCCCAGTGGGTCCTTCGAGAGTTGGGCCTCGGGCGTGCTCTACGAGCGCGTGAAAATCGAGGGCGCCGGAATCCGCCTGACCAATGACAGCACGCGGGCGCAAGGCGCCGGGTGGACGGCGGCCAACTCGGTGGTGTGGAACTGCGATGCCAAGGAGATTGAAGCGAAGGGGCCGGACGGGGCGGAGAACGTCGTGGAGCGATCGACCGATCCGCTCTACGAAGCGCAGTTAGTGAAGCGAACGGGAGCGAAGCTTGCTCCGGTGGCGGCCTTGCCCGAGGGTGCGGCGACGCGCCTGGCGGAGTTTCACGCGCCGAAAAGCACGGCGGCGCCTGCTGCAACCCATGCGGTCGAGATCATCCACGGGCGGTTTGTCGTCGATGGCAAGACACTGTGGGGCGGCGTGGTGAATGAGGGCTGGTGGCGCGGACAGGAAGTTCCGGCGGAGGCGCTCGAAGTGGGCGGCGTCTCCGTGACGCGCTTCGTGCCGGGACGCATCGGTCCGGGGCTCACCGAGGATCTGGCGGCTTTGGCGGACCGCATGGTGTCGGACGGAACGCCATTCTACCAGTCGATTCCGGGGCTATGGTACGACCGCCGGCGCGACGAGCACTCGACGGCGATGCGCGAGCGAGGCAACGTGTGGGCGCCGTTCTATGAAATGCCGTGGGCGCGCAGCGGGAAGGGAACGGCTTCGGACGGGTTGAGCCAGTTCGACCTCTCGCGCTTCAACCCCTGGTATTACGAGCGGACGAGCGAGTTCGGAAGGCTCTGCGACGCGCGCGGCCTGGTCTTCTATCACAACCTATACAACACGCATAACCTGCTCGAGATCCCACCGCACTGGGTGGATTATCCGTGGCGCCCCGCGAACAATATCAATGACACGGGCCTCGCGGAGCCGCCGCCCATCGAGCCGGGAAATCACATCCACGTCGCCAACGAGGTCTACGACATCTCGAAGCCGGTGAGGCGCGCGCTGCACCGCGCCTTCATCCTGCATGAGCTGGATGAACTGGCGGGCGCCCGCAACCTGTTCTTCTCACTGGGGGCGCAGTTCGCGGGTCCGCTTTCGTTCCAGGAGTTCTTTCAGGACACGGCGGCGGAATGGACGAAGAAGACCGGCCGCCCGGTGCGCATCGAACTGGCCACCAGCAAGGACATCACCGACGCGATTCTGGCCGACCCGGCGCGCGCGCGGCAAGTCGCGGTGATCGACATGCGGTATTGGCAATACCGGCCGGATGGCACGTTGTGGGCGCCGCCGGGCGGGAAGAACCTGGCGTTCCGCGAAGCCATCACCGCGGATTTCAACCGGGGCGCGGGCGATGCTCCCCCGGATACCACGCCGCAGCAGGTGTACCGGCAAGTGCGCGAGTATCACGACCGGTATCCGGACAAAGCCATCGTCGCCTGGAATAGCGGCGCGGGGCCGATACCCGTCCTGATGGCCGGCGGAGCGGAGGCGCTGATGCGCAATCCCTCGGCGGGGCAAGGCCAGGGAAAGACGGTGGACCGCACGCCGCTGGACGCCTTCGTACGCGAACATCTGGCGCGAAGCCTGATGAACATGCAGCCGCGCGATGGCATGGCAGAAGATGCCGACACGACGTGGTGCCTGGCGGACGATCGCAATGAAACGGTGCTGGCATATTCGCTTTCGGGAGCGTCGCTGAAGTTCACACAGGCGCTGCCGCGGGAAGGCTACGCGGGCCTGTGGTTCGATCCGCGGACGGGGAAGACGCAGACAGCGGGAGCGGTGTCGCAAGTGATGGCGAAGCCGACGGCGGAACCCTGGTTGTTGCTGCTGCGCTAGAAGCCCGTTTGCTCGGTGCGGGTGATGATCTCGTTTTGCAGGGCAGGGGTCAGGTCGCAGAAGTAATCGCTGTAGCCGGCCACTCTCACGATCAGGTCGCGATGCTTTTCGGGCTCGGCCTGCGCTTCACGCAAGGTTTCGGCAGTCACCACGTTGAACTGGATGTGGTGGCCGTCCAGCTTGAAGTAAGCGCGGACCAGGTGGGCCATCTGGTCGAGACCTTCAGGGCCCTCTACAACTTTGGGCGAGAACTTCTGGTTCAAGAGCGTTCCGCCGGTGCGGGCGTGGTCCATTTTAGCGGCAGACTTGATGACGGCGGTGGGGCCTTTGCGGTCGGCGCCCTGTGCGGGTGAGATGCCGTCGGAGTGCGGCTCCCAGGCCTTGCGGCCGTCGGGCGTGGCGCCGGTCACCGAGCCGAAATAGACGTGGCAGGTGGTGCTCAGGTAGTTCACGCGGTAAGTGCCGCCTTTGGTGTTGGGGCGGCCGTTGATTTCGTCGAAAAAGAGGTTGAAGACCTGCACCAGGATTTCGTCGGCGTAGGGGTCGTCGTTGCCGTACTTGGGCGTCTTGTTCCAGAGCATCAGGCGCGTTCTCTCGCTGCCTTCGAAATTGGCGCGCAAGGCTGCGAGTAGCTCGTCCATCGAGAGATTCTGATGATCGAAAACGTGATACTTGATGGCCGCCAGGCTGTCCGTCGCGGTTCCAGGCGCCACGGCCATGATGTAAGTGGAATTGTAGCGCGGGCCACTGCCGTTATAGTCGCCGCCCTTGGCGATGCAATCGTCAACCAGCAAGGAGAGATACGGCGCGGGCATATTGCGGGCGTAGAGACGCTCGATGACATTGTTGCCGCGGACCTTGACGTCCACCAGGTAATGTAACTGCCGCCGGAACGCGGCCAGCACGTCGTCATAAGTCTGAAATGTGCTCGGGTCGCCGGATTGGATGCCGACCTGTTTGCCGGTACGCGGGTCGAAACCGTTGGTGAGAGTGAGCTCCAGAACTTTGGGCAGGTTGAAATAGCCCGTGAGGATATAGGCTTCCTTGCCGAAGGCGCCGGTTTCCACACAGCCGGAAATACCGCCGGCGCGCGCGTCTTCGATGGACTTGCCCTGGCGCAACAGTTCTTCCACCACCATGTCGGCGTTGAAAATGGAGGGCTGGCCCCAGCCTTTACGCACGATTTCCAGGCCACGCTTCAGGAAGCGGTCCGGACTCTTCTTACTCAGTTGCAGATTGGAAGAGGGCTGCAGGAGACGCATCTCATCGATGACGTCCAGGACTAAGTAAGTGAGATCGTTGACGGCCGAGGAGCCGTCGGACTTCAGGCCTCCGGTGTTGATGTTACAAAAATCCGTGTAAGTGCCGCTTTCGGCGGCGGTGACGCCAACCTTGGGCGGGGCCGGCTGGTTGTTGAACTTCACCCAGAAGCAGCCGAGCAGTTCGCGCGCCTCTTCGCGGGTGAGCGTGCCGGCGTCCAGATCGCGCTGGTAGAAGGGATAGAGATGCTGGTCGAGATGGCCGGGGCTGAAGGAGTCCCAGGTGTTCAGTTCGGTGATGACGCTGAGGTGCGTGAACCAGTAGGCCTGTATGGCTTCCCAGAAATTGCGGGGGGCGTGCGCCGGCACGTGGCGGCAAACCACGGCGATCTTTTCGAGCTCGGCTTTGCGGCGCGGATTGGTCTCGGCGGCGGCGAGCGACTCGGCCTTTTCCGCATGGCGCTCCGCGAACCGGATGACGGCATCGGCGGCTATCGACATGGCGCGCAGTTGTTGCTGCTTGTCGTAAGCGAGAGGATCGTTGAAGAAGTCGAGGCGCGCGAGACTTTCGGCCACTTCGCGTTTCAAATCGAGCAGGCCCTTGCGGTAAACGATGTCGCCCAAAACGGTGTGGCCGGGCGCGCGCTGCTCCATGAATTCGGTGAAGATGCCGGCCTCATAGGCGTCCTTCCATTCGGGAGTCATCTCGGCGAACATGCGGTCGCGCATGCTATGACCTTGCCAGTACGGGATAATCTCCTCCTGCTGGACGCGGCGGGCCTCTTCGTCGACGCAGTAGGCAATTTTCTCGCGCGTGTGGAGGATCTGGAAGTCTTCGAGCGAGTGGCAGCACAGCTCGGGATAAGTGGGCGTGCCTTTGGGACGTGGTCCGCGTTCGCCGACGATCAACTCTTCGGGGCCGATGTAGATGGTGCGGTGTTCCAGGATGTACTGGAGCGAGCCGGCGCGCAGCATGGGCGGGGAGAGCGGCGCGGCCTGCCGATAGAATTCGGTGAGCAGTGCGGCGCGTTCGAGCGAGAGCCAGGGCTTGGTGTCCAAGCTCGCCTGGCGCAATTGAGCAACTCGTTCCGTCATATTCAACCTCGTAGGGTCACGTTCAATCCGGCTTGCGTCAAAGCATCGCGAAAGTGCGCGAGATCCGCCGCTGCCGGCTGCGGCGTGTCAGGCAACTTGTAGGGCAAACCCAGGCGCCGGTACTTGTCGATGCCGATGCGGTGGTAAGGGAGCAGCTCGATGGCCGGGGGTCGCAGGCGGCTCAAGTATTCCACGAATCTGCCGATGTCTTCTGTGGAATCGTTGACGCCGGGGATTACCGGGATGCGCACGGTGAGCCGCCGCTGCTCGGCCACCAGTTGTTCGAGGTTGCGCAGGATTAAATCGTTGGAAGCGCCAGTGTACTGGAGGTGTTTGGCGGGGTCGACGAACTTGAGATCGAAGAGCACCAGATCGGCCTGGCGCGCGGCCTGCTGGAAGATGGCCGGCTGAGCGAAGCCGCAGGTTTCAAGGGTGGTTGAGATGCCGCGCTCGCGACAGGCCGCCAGGAAGCGAGTGACGAAGACCGGCTGAGACAGGGGCTCGCCGCCGGAGAGCGTGACCCCGCCGCCGGATTCATCGAAAAAGACGACGTCCTTTTCGACCTCCGCGATCAATTCCTCCACGGTGTAGCGTTGGCCGGCGATCTGGCGGGCCTCGGCCATGCAGACCGTGGTGCAAGTACCGCACAAGGTGCAGGCGCTGGAAGTGCGCACGACGCCCTCGACCTCGCTGATGGCGTGCTCCGGGCAGATGGCGGCGCATTCCAGGCAGTGGCGGCAGCGCTCTTCGAAGTAGAGGCGGTCGGGCAGGAAGCTCTGGCTTTCGGGGTTGTGGCACCACCAGCAGGACAGGGGGCAACCTTTGAAGAAGACCACAGTGCGGATGCCCGGCCCGTCATGGGTGGCGAAGCGCATTACATTGAAAACAAATGCGGTTAGGCCCTGCACGCTGGGATCCCCTCGCCGTTCTGGCACCATTGCGACCATTTTCATACAAATAGGTCTAAAACCCTGTAATCAGTATGGCATGAATGTCAGCGGTTACACAAGGCGGAGGGGAGCGCATGCTCAGGGAATCGGGCGTGCGCATCATCAAGTTCCTAGCGCCTGGAAGACAAATCGCGGCATTTCACTTTCGCGGTTCGAAGCGCACTTCAACCTCGGTGCTCACTTTGACGGGATGGCCGCCCTGGACCGGGGGCTGATAACTAAACTGAGACCACGGCACAATCTCACAGAGTTGCGTGCCGGTTTCGAGATCAGAGATTTTCCCGTCCGGGCCGATGACGACTTTGCAACGAACGGTTCCCCCCGCGGGCTCCCAAAGGGGTGCGGGTTGAACGGTCGGACCCTCAATCAGAGAACCGCGTTGTTTATCCGCCGCAACAGAGATTTCTGGGATGCTTTTCTCCTTGACGGCGGCGTCTTTCTTCGGTTCCGCGGACCCGGCGCTGCTATCCGCAGAGGTAACGGGCCGTATCCGCGTAACCAGGAATACGGATCTGGCGGGATACCGTTTCACCCTGGCGCACAAGAGCGAAGCATCCGCATCGAGTGCATCAAAGGCCAGGCGGCTCCAGGCCATCCTGACGACACGCTCGCAGCTTGATTGGAGCGGATAGCCGTTCTTGCCCTGGTCGGGATCGCCAATTTCGTCAATGGCCTTTTGCGCGTTGATGCCCTCGGCAATATACTGGTCCCCGTGGACTACCTCAACGGCCGTATTCAAGAACAGGCGATAGCGATGCGTGCCTTCCCAAAGGTACACAGAAGGTCCACCCGCGTTCAGAGCGGCATCGCTCGCCCCGCCCTCCGATTCCACCAGAACCTGGGCCTTTCCCTGGATTTTGTCTAGCGCGGTCCCGGCCTTCTTGGATTCATTGGCTGGTGGCTTGCTGGAGCAACCGCCCAATGCGGCAAGCGTAAGTACGAGAAAACAGAAAATGCGTGCGTTGCAGTTCATCCGTCGTGCCCTCGCTTTCGAGACGTTTTCGTCCGAATCTGAAGGTATCACGGGGCATGATCGCTTACAACGGACCCCTCGCCCATTCGTCCCCGCGCCTGCTACGCCGGTTTGTGCAAGCCGCTTCCGATAGCGCGGTTACTCCACGCGCAGCATCACGACGCCGTGCGAGGGGACGTTCACGGAGTACTCGGTCGAGGCGTTGGTGATGTCGCGGTGATTCCAGAGGTCGCGGACCTTGGGGTTCTCGACAGTGATGCCGACGTCGGACCACTTCACCGTCATGCGGGCGTTGTCCAGACTGCGGTTGAAGAGGCCAACCGCGACACCCTTGGCCAGCGGCTTCTTCCAGACTTCCAGGGTGTAGCCCTCGGGACCGATCTGGCTGACGCGCGTGCCTTGAATGCCGGCGGGATCCTGGTCGATGGCAATCACTTCTTTGTTGAGCAGGATTGCGCTGATGTAGTCGGGCATGGTGCGGACATCATGGCCGGCCAGCAGCGGAGCGGCCAGCATAGACCAGAGGCTCATGTGGGTCTGGTACTCGGTTTTGGTCATGCCGCCGTTGCCGATTTCGAGCATGTCGGGATCGTTCCAGTGGCCGGGGCCGGCGTATTTCTCGCGGCCGACTTGCTGGTCGAAGCCGATGCGCGACATGGAGAGCCAGTTGTCGCTGATATCGCCGGTGGTGCGCCACAGGTTGCCGCCGGCAGCGGCGCCCCATTCGCCCACGTCAAGCCAGCCATATTGGCAGAGACTGAAAATGATGTCGCGACCAGTGGCGCGCAAGGCCAGCGCCATCTTCTGATAGGCGGAGGGGTGCTCAGCGCCCTGGTAGACCTGGTTGCCGCTGCACCAGTCGTATTTCAGATAGTCGATGCCCCAGGCGGCCCAGGTCTTGGCATCCTGCTCTTCGTGACCGTAGGTGGCTTCGTATCCGGCGCAGGTCCTGGGGCCCGGTCCGGAATAGATGCCGAGTTTGAGCCCCTTGGAGTGGACGTAGTCGGCCAGGCCTTTCATGTTGGGGAATTTTTCGTTGGTGAGGATGTTGCCGTCCTTATCGCGGCCGGGCACCCAGGCGCCGTCGACCATGCGGCCCTTCTCCCACGTGTCGTCGATGTTGACGTAGACGTAGCCGGCGTCGCGCATGCCGGAGGAAGCGATGGCGTCGGCCATCCCGCGGACGGACTGGTCATCGACGCGACCGGCGAACTTGTTCCAACTGTTCCAACCCATGGGAGGGGTCTTGGCGAGGCCGTTGGGCGGGATGGGCTTGAAAGCCGGGAAGGGTGTGTGTGGGTTGGTGGCGTGAAAGACCGTGTCTGCGCTGATCTTCTTGAGGATCATAGGCGCGGGCGGGCCGCCACGGCCGGCGCCACCACCGCCTTGTCCGCCACGGCCGCCACGCGCCGCGGCGATGGCTTCATCGAGCGCCGCCTGCTCAGGGCTGGTGACGCGAGTCGCTTGCGCCGTGAGGGATGTTTGAGGTCCGCGGCCGCCACGGGCGCCTTGCGGGTTCATCACCGGGGTGAGAGTCAACTGATCGCCTTCGAGGGTGCCCGTGTAATTGGCGAGGCGCGGAGCGGTGGTGCTGTGATCGTCGGAGGTCTGGAACGTAACCTCGCCGCCGTTGATGGAGCCGTTGACGATGTCGAGGACTTGTTGCGGGGTGGCGTAGGTGCCGGTGAACTTGGCGCCGTCTACCTTGAAGACGAAGGTGTTGACGATGGGGGGGCCGGGTTGCCCACCGCGTCCGCCGCGGCCGGCTTGCTCGAACTGCCAGGTGCCGGCCAGGTCGGCGGCAGGGGCGAGGGCGGAAAGAAGAAGCACACAAGATGCGAGTCTGAACATAGCTGATCCTAAGAGTGGTCTGAGAACGCCTACAGTTTATCACCCGGTACAGACCGCTGAAAGCGTTTGCAGGAGTTGTATCAGAAACCGGGCAAGCTAAAGCATGCCCCACGAAAGCAGCGCCTACCAGCGCTGATGAACCAGCGGACGGATCCTGGTGTTGTAAAGCGTCTCGATCGCCGCCATCGCGGCGGCGTCGAGCGGTGGCAGGTCGGAGGCCCCACAGTTATCGGCCGCCTGTGACCGACGCTTCGCTCCAGGGATCGCGCACGTCACGGCGTCGAACATCAGGATCCAACGGAGAGCGAATTGCGCCAGGGTCACGCCCGCCGGCACGAGGCGCCGGATTTCTTCCACGGCGGCGAGTGCTGTCTGGTAGTCGACACCGGAAAAAGTTTCGCCGACGTCGAAGCTTTCACCGTGGCGGTTGAAGTTGCGATGATCGTTGGCGGCGAACTGGGAAGCGGCCGTCATCTTGCCGGTCAGCATACCGCTCGCCAGCGGGACGCGCGCCAGAATGCCGACGCGCTTTTTCAGGGCCTGCTCGAAGAAAAGACCGGCGGGCCGCAGGCGGAAGCAGTTGAAAATGATCTGCACCGTCTGCACGTTGGGGTACTCGATGGCCTTGAGAGCTTCCTCCACTCGCTCCACACTGACGCCGTAATAGCGAATCTTACCGGCCTCCACCAGGCGGTCGAGTATGCCGAAGACTTCGGGCTGGTAATAAACATCGGCGGGCGGGCAGTGGAGCTGCACCAGGTCGAGGCAATCGGTCGCCAGGTTCTTGAGACTGTCCTCCACAAAGCCAGTGAGGTTCTGCTGGTTGTAGCCCGCGGCGGTGTGCGGCGACAGGCGGCGGCCGGCCTTGGTGGCGACCACGATTTCNNGCAGCGCGGCGAGCGATTCGGAATCGTCGACGGGGCCCCAGGCGCTGCCGATGGCCCACGCGCCAAAGCTGATTTCGGAAACCTTCCAGGGGGTGCGGCCCAGCAATCGGTATTTCATAGGCCTATGCCACCTGCAACGTGACTGTTGCCACCGACATCGCCGGCAGCGTGATTTTGACGCGGTCCGCTTCCACGGCCACGTCGTGCTTTTTGATGGTCACGCGGTCCGGATTGTCGAAGCCGTTGAATGCGTTGATGTCGGCATCGTGAAGAATCTCCGCCGTGGCGCTCCTGGCGGTGGCGCCGCGGATGGCGCAATCGACTTCCATATCCACATCGTGCCGCGGGTTGACGAAGCTGATCACCATTTCGGAACCCTGGCGCGACGCGGAAACCGAAAGCTCGGGCGGTTGCGCCTGCTGCCCGCCGCGACCTCCGCCGCCGCGGCCAAAGCCCGGCGCGGGGAGCGCGCCATCGTACTCCACGCGTAACGCCTGCTTGGAGCGGTGCGGTTTGAACAGCATGAACGCATAGTAGGTGGTGGTGCGGACGCAGTTCTTGCCTTCCGGGCCGTCGGTGAGCAGGACCGATTGCAGCACGTTGATCAACTGCGCGATGTTGCACATGAACAGCTTGTCGGCTTGGCGGTTGAAAATGTTGAGACCCAGGCCCGCGGCCACGGCGCTACGCATGGAAGACTGCTGCCACAGGCGGCCGCGCGAATTGTCGCGCAACTGGTCCCACACGCCCCACTCATCCAGGATGAGCCCCATCTGGCGGTTGGGGTCGTAGCCATCGAGCAGCGCGCGCTGGTGGATCAGCGACTGCTCGACGCGCGGGAACAGGTTGAGCTGGGTGTACATGTTTTCGGGCGTGAACTCGACGGGATCGTTGGCGCCGCCTTCGTAGTAGTGCATCGAGAAGCCGTTGGGGCGCGGACCGTTGCCGATCGCGTCCATGAAGCCGCGGGTCCAGTTGGAATCGTCGCCGGAGGGACCGCAGCCCACCAGATAGACGGAGTTGCCGGGGCCCTGGTCGCCCACCAAACGGGCGAAGGTGGCATATCGGCGGAATTCGGCGGCGGCGGCCTGCGGCAGGAAGTTGCCGCCGCAGCCCCACAGTTCGTTGCCGATGCCCCAATAACGGACGCGGAAGGGTTCCGGCGATCCATTGGCGACGCGTTCATCGGAGAGTGCGCTGCCCTTGGGGTAATTGCAATATTCGATCCAGTCGCGGACTTCCTGCGGCGAACCGGTGCCGACATTGGCGGCGAGATAAGGTTGCGAGCCGATCAGCTTGCAAAAGCCGAGGAACTCGTGCGTGCCGAAGCTGTTGTCCTCGATGTATTTTCCCCAGTTGACGTTGACGCGCTTAGACCGTTTTTCAGCGGGCCCAATGCCCTCGCGCCAGTGGTAATCGTCGGCGAAGCAGCCGCCCGGCCAGCGCAGCACGGGGACGCCGAGCTCTTTCAGATAATCGACGGTGGCCTTGCGGAAGCCATCGATATTCTCGACCGGCGATTTCTTGCCGACCCAGATGCCACCGTAGGTGCACGAGCCCAGGTGCTCGGCGAAGTGGGAATGGAATTCGGGCCGGACAGTCCCGATTTCACTATCGGCGTGGATCATCGCTTTTTTGGTGGCGGTGGTGTTCGAGAAAACGGACCGCGGAAGGAGCGAGGCCAAAGAGACGGCCGCGCCGGCCCGCGCGAACTGGCGGCGGGTGAAGTTGAGAGGCATGAATCGATCTCCGGTACGAATGGGCAGAAAATGCCACTTCGTATGATAGCGTTTTCAGAGAGGGAGGCTGGGCTTAAGAACCAATGACGGTGGTAGCGGCGCCCCACCCACGGTACGTGCTCTTGCCGTCGGCCGTTCGGGCCAAACCGGCCTCACCGGGAGTGGTTTGACGGAAATACAGTGCCAGAATCACGCCTTCGTCGTAGTCGATGGCGCGGGCATACTGACGGATGTAGCTGGTAGCATAGATGCCGCCGGGCAACTTGCGAAACTCACCCTGCTCGATGGCTTCGAGAGCTCGAATCCCGATCTTCGTCGAATCGGAAATCTGCTGTAGGGAAATGCCGCGATTGCGGCGAACAGTGGCCAAGCCCAGTACGCTGTTGTCGTCAGTCATGTGCCAATCCGTTAGTGGCTCGCCGACCGAAAAATTCCTAGCCGGTACGAAGAAAACACTATAACACTACTTACGCCTCTGATAAACTCTTTTTTTATGGGCATTTGCCGTCGAGAGTTCGGCGCGAGCATGCTGGGTGGACTGGCCGCCCGATGGCTGCCCGCCGCTTCCCCCCGTACTCGATTGATAGTACTGGTACTTGCGGAAAACATGCGGGCCGATGCCTTCGATCCAGGCAACCCCCAACTCGCGCCCGGCGGTTTTCGCCGGTTGCTCGAAAAAGGCGCCTGGTTCCCCGATTGCCGCCACCTTTCGAGCACTTTCTCGGCCTGCGGCATCGCCAACCTGGCGACCGGCGCGTGGCCTTCGCAACACGGCATCGTCGCCGATTCCTGGTATGATCGCGCCGCCGGGGGGCCCGTTGCGGCCTCCGATGAAGATCTG
Source organism: Bryobacterales bacterium (assembly GCA_003152325.1). Lineage (GTDB taxonomy): Bacteria > Acidobacteriota > Terriglobia > Bryobacterales > Bryobacteraceae > PALSA-129. The sequence goes on from PLZX01000355.1 coordinate 25,041, forward strand.
CTGGCGACTACTCTCGGCGCGCAAGCAGTTGCGGCCGGCGCACGAGTTTCGGTAGTGGCCCTGACGCGCGCCCACGCCGCGCTGTTCGCCGGCACTCGCGGCGCACGCTTATTCTTCCTCGACGATCGCGGCCAGTTTGCGGCCTCGGGTGTTGCACCTGACTGGCTCGATTCCTACAACCAATCCAAACCGCTCGAGGCTGCGCGCGGAGCCGCCTGGATGGCCGTCAATGCCGTTCCCGATGCGCCGCCGCTGCGCACGCTGACCTTCGAAGCTTCGCGGCCGCAGGAATTCCTCTCGCTGTACAAGGCTTCCCCATTCGGGCAGACGGCGCTCTTCGATTTCGCCGGCGAGTTGGTGGGGCGCGACAAACTGGGACAGGGAGACGACCCCGATCTGCTTTGCATTATGGACGGCTCCGCCGCGCTGCTCGGTTATGAGACCGGCGGACGTTCGCCGCTGATGAACCAGATGGTGCTGCAGCTCGATCGCCGCCTGGAGAGCCTGCTGAATCTGCTCTCGCATACCGTGGGAGAGAACGGCTTCAACCTGGTGCTGTGCGCGGCGCATGGCGCTCCGCCGGAGCCTCCGCCGGCTGCGCGGCCGCGCATGGCAGTGTACGGCGAGACCATCGCCCAGGCCGTGGAAAGTGCCATCAAGGGCGGCGGCAGCCACGTCGAGAAGTACGTGTATCCGTTCCTGTATCTGCGCGGCGGCGAAGGCGACCCGGAAAGCGTCCGTCTGCTGGCCGCGCGTGCCGCGCTGGAACAGCCCGCCGTGGCCGGCTTCTACACCGCGCGCGGTGCCTGCTCCACGCACGACGAGTGGGAGCGACGCTTCCGCAACAGCTTCCACATGAAGCGGTCGGGAGACGTGATGCTGAGCTACCGGCCGGAGTACGTGGAGGATTTCGGCGCGGGGCGCGGTATCTCATACGGTTCGCTCTACAACTACGACGCGCGCGTGCCGCTGTGCTTCTACGGCCCGCAATTCCGCGCCGGCGTGTTCGAATCTCCGGTGGAGGCCGTGGACGTGGCCCCCACGATGGCGCGCGCCATGGGGATCGCCGAGCCATCGTCGGCCGCCGGCCGCGTGCTGGGCGAAGCGCTGGCTCTATGAGCAGGCTCGCCACCTCCTTCTGCGGCATCGCGCTGCGCAACCCCGTGATCGCGGCCTCCGGCACCTTCGGCTATGGCCTCGAGTTCGCGAAGCAGGTGGATCTCGATTCGCTGGGCGGCCTGGTGGTGAAGGGCCTGTCGCGGGAGCCCATTGAAGGCAACCCGGCGCCGCGCCTTTATGAAACCGAGGCCGGCATGATCAATTCCATCGGCCTGCAAAACGTGGGAGTGCGCGCCTTCGTCGCCGAAAAGCTGCCCGCGCTGGCGAAGCTGCGGACGGCCGTGTTTGCCAACGTTTTCGGATACCAGACGGAAGACTACGTGGAAGTGGCGCGCGTGCTGGAAGATCACGAGGGCTTGGCGGGGTACGAGCTCAACGTTTCCTGCCCCAACACGAAGCACGGCGGTATCTGCTTTTCGAGCGACCCAGCGCTGCTGGGCGAAGTGGTCTCCGCGGTGAAGCGGGTGGTGCGCCGGCCGCTGATCGTGAAGCTATCGCCCAACGTTGCCGCCATCGAGCCGCTGGCGCGCGCAGCCGAAGAGAGCGGCGCCGATGCGCTCTCGCTGGTGAATACGTTCGTCGCGCTGGCGATTGACGCGCATAAACGCCGCCCGCGCATCGGCGCAGGCTTCGGCGGGCTTTCCGGGCCGGCCATCAAACCCATCGCACTGCGGCTGGTGTGCCAGGCGGCGAGGGCCGTCAAGATTCCCGTGATCGGCCTCGGCGGCATTTCGACCGGGGAAGATGCGGCCGAGTTTCTGATCGCCGGAGCCAGCGCTGTGCAAGTGGGGACGGCGACGTTCTGGAACCCGCAATCGCCGGTGCGGATCGCGCGCGAGCTGGGGGAGTTTTTGGAGCGCGAAGGGATCGGGAACGTGAAGGAGATTGTCGGGACGTTGCAGATGTAAGCCGGTTTCGGTATGTCTACAGCCGGCAGCATCCGAAATCGTTCCGCTCAGATCCGGTGGATCCTTTGAAGACCCGGCCAGCGATCGAAATCACCGTCGAAGCTCAGAATCGATCGAATGCCGTGGCGCTCCATAACCGCAATGTGCACGGCGTCGCGGGCCGACATCATCGCACGATTCTGGGCGATCTCTCCAGCACGCAGAACCTCCGCTTTCTCGATGGGGACCACTTCGTCGACGATGTCCAACATGACTTGGAACGCTGGTCCGATGGCTTCGCGCTTTTCAATGGCCGTATACCGATGGAGAATCTCCTGCAGCACTTCAGCGTCAGTGACCAGACGCTGCCCCGCTGCAATCAGACGCTCCAGGATGACTTGTGCCTCGGTCTTATGCGGATGAGCCGCTCCAATCAGGTACATCGGGATGTTGGAATCGACGAAGATCAACCCTGGTACCCTCGCTCAATTTCACTCAGCATCTGCTCCAGGTCGGCGGTGGGGAAGGAGTACTTCGCGCCACGCCGAACCGCTTTCAACTTCGTTTCGGGGTCAATCNNCGCTTCGCAGAAATTGCGCGGCAGCCTGAAGGTCGGCGGTCTGCGTTTCCACCGGCGTTCCCGGGTAGGCGCCGCAATCGCTGTGAGCAAACATCCAGAGACGCGTAGGCCGGTGCAGGCGCATCGAAGTGCGGACCATGGCGAGCACGAAATCGCGGTCGGCCTCGGTGTCGGGAGTGGCCAGGGCCTTGGCGGAGCCGGGGATTTTGATCTGGTCGTAGGTGAAAATGCCGCTGCGCTTCAGGAATTTCCGCATGGCCAGGTCGAAGCGGGCGTCGAAGCAGGAGATGATGCAGGCGTCGGCCTGGTACACCTCCCGCGCGCAATCGAAGTGGAAGAGCTTCTGCATAAGTGAAACGGGGGCAGGGCGGGACCTGCCCCACGCGCTTATCCGGCTTTCCGCTTGGCTTTGAGGTCGTTCAGCAGGCGGTCGATCTCATCCTGCTTTTCCATCGCGGCGAATTTGTCTTCCACGTTGTCGGACAGCAGCTCCGACTTGGCCTGGGCGGTGGCTTCGGTGTGCCGCACCTTGTTCTTCATGCGGTCGAAGGCCGCGGCGTTCGACGATTCTCCCATGTTCAGGCCGGCATTGTTGGCCTTGTCGAGAGCCCGCGAGCGCCGGTGCTGGGCGATCAGCATGTCGCTCTTGGATTGCGCCTCCACCAGCTTCTGTTGCAGCTTGAGCAGAGCGCCCTTCAGGTTTTCCACTTGCGTTTTCTGGTCTTCCACCTGCTGCCGGAAACTCTCGGTCATGGATTGGTAGCTCATGGAACGCTCCACGGCCGCGCGNNTGAGTTTCTTGTCGAGCACGTGCTGGTCGGCAATCGAAATCGCCACCTGGGTCTTCACCTGGAGCAATTGGTTCTGCATGTCCAGGATGACTTGCTTGATCATTTTTTCGGGATCTTCGGCCTTATCCACCAGGTCGTTGATATTGGCCCGAACCAAAGTTGAGACTCGCTCTAAGAGTGCCATGGAATTCTCCTTGGGTTATAGTTTCGTTTCTGTGCCCTTTGCCGTGTCCCCGGGTTTGGGCGCTTTGTCGCCGATCATCCGCACCTTCGCGAAGAGCTCGCTCATGGGCATGCCCGAGAGCGTCTCGAACAGTGCGGGGATCTGCGCCGCCATTTGTGTGATGTCTCCCGTGATCTTGTGGAGGCCCGCGGTATCGCCGCTGCCGGTGGAGACGATGGTGATCTTGTCCACGTTGGCGAGCGGTGCGGCCAGGGCCCTGACAATCTCGGGCATGTTGCTGATCAGCTTGTCGACGATGGCCGCCTGGTTGAACTGCTGGTAGGCCTCGGCCTTCACGTTCATGGCTCTGGCTTCGGCGTCGCCCTTCTTGAAAATAATTTCGGCTTCGGCTTCGCCCTGCGCGCGGATGGCCGCGGCCTGGCCTTCGGCCTCTGTGGTGAGCCGCTGTTTCTCGGCTTCCGCCAGAGTTACGATGCGCTTGCGCTCATACTCGGCGGCTTTAAACACGGTGGCGGTGAGCTCGCGGTCGCGGCGCAGAATTTCGGCATCCTGCACCTTGACCTCGTGCTCCCTTTCCACCTGGTGGATGGTGACTTCTTCGGCGCGCACCTGCTGTTGCATGATGTTGCCTTGGATTTCGTAAGCCTTGTCGGCGGTGGCCTGCTGCTTCTTGACCATCTCCAGATACTCGGCCTTCTTGACTTCCAGATCGCGTTGCGCTTCGGCCTGCTTGGCCTGCGAGAGGGTCTCGGCGAGCACGCGCTCCTGGTCGGCCTGGGCCTTGGCGACGGCGGCTTCGCGGGAGGCTACGGCGCGCCGGATGGCGGTGTCGCGATCCGCTTCCGCGGTGGCCACGTCGGCGTCGCGCTTGATGCGCGCCACATCGGGGCGGCCCATGTTGCTGATGTAATCGTTCTTGTCGCGGACTTCCTTGATGGTGAACGAAATCACTTCGAGCCCCATCTTGTTCATGTCGTCGGCGCAGGTGGAGCGCATGCGGTCGCCCACCATTTCGGGCTGCTTGACGATCTCTTCCACCGTGAGCTGGCCGATAATGCCGCGCAGGTGGCCTTCCATCACCAGGCGGATCAAACCCTCGCGCTCCTCCGGCGGCTTGGTGAGGAACTGCTCGGCCGCCGTCAGAATGCTCTCCGGATCCGACTTCACTTTAATCTGCGCCACCGCTTCCACCGTGACGGCTACGCCCTGGCGGGTGTAGAGGTCCTGTTTCGGTGCGACGTCGAACGACATCAGCTCGAGCGACAGCCCACGGCACGATTGCACCATGGGGTAAATGACGGTGCCGCGGCCCTTGATGACGCGCGTGCCGCCGAAACCGTAGACGATCAGCGCTTCGTGCGGTCCGGCCTTGCGGTACAGCTTGGCGAAGACCGCCATGATGAACATCAGCGCCAACAGGCAAATGCCGGCGATGATAATGGGAGTTGTGTAATCCATAAAAGGTGACGTCTCTCCTCTAACTCTTGGGCTGCGGTTCTTCCGCCGGGTCTTCCCAGCGGCGCACGTACGCCAGCCCCTTCTCGTAGCGTGTGACAATCACTTCGGCGCCTTTGGCGATGGCCGCGCCATCTTCGCTGCGGGCCCCTGAGACGTGGCGCGTGCCGCCCTGCGTGTAAACCACCTCTCCGGTGCCCCCGGGACGGATCGGAATGGAAGTGCGGCCCAGCACGCCCACCATGTCATAATCGGCCGGATCGAGCGGCTGCTCATCGGCCATCAGCACCTTGACCAGGAACCAGAACACCAGCGACGAAGCGCCCAAGCCGCTCAACGTGGCCACCACAATCGCGACGACCACCCACACGTGGTAATAGTGCTCCAGCAAATAACCCGTGCCGCCGAACCAGGCCAGAAACGCGGCGATCGTGCCGAAATTAAACCACGGCATCTGGCTGCCGCGCGCGCTGCCGGGAATATGAATGCCGTGATGCACGTGCAGGTGCGGCAGATGCAGATGAGTCGTACCGGCCACCAGCGCCAGCGCACTGAGGCCGAAGCCCACCAGGAACGAAGTGAGATAGAAATCGGACCAGGTCATGAACGTCTCCTCGTCTTGCGCGCCGAAGCCAATGGCTTGAGCACTTCCATCAACCGCTCGGCCAGCCCCGGGTTTTCGAGCACCGTGCCCAGCAGCACGATGCACATGCGCGAATCGGCGTGACGCGCCACCGCCAGCAGCGCATGGTGCAATTCCGGGTCTTTACGGAATCGCTCCGCGCCGCTCACCAGCCACAAGTCGAGCTTGTCTTCGAGCGCGCCTACGTCGGAGATCAGCTCGTTCTGAAAACCTTCGGGGTCGTCCACCAGGTAGCCCGGATGCACTTTGAAGAATCTCGCCAGCAGCATGCGCGTCGAATTAGTCAGGTGGGGCCGCGCGCCGCTCTCGATCTGCGAGAGGTAGCTCTGGCTGATGGACTTCCCCAGCTCCTTTTCGATCAGCCGGGCCATCTCGAGTTGAGAGAGTTCGCGGTCGAGCCCGCGGAGCGTGCCTTCCACTTCGCGGAGGTAGCGCAACTTTTCGCCGAGCTTCATATCGCAATCTGTGATTACTATATTGCAAATTGCGATGGATGTCAAGAGGAAAAACGGAGTTTACAGAACGCGCCCGCTATGATGGGCAACAATCACCTGTTTGCCCGTGAGCGGATGCCGCCATTTCTGATGGCTCCCGGAAGATCCGACCCGAAGAAAGCCGTGATGGCGAAGAATTCCGATCGCCTGGTCTGAAGTGAGCCTCGGCGTTCCGTGCTCACCCAACCGTGACCTCGATCAGCTTCGCATTCTCAGGCAAATCGATGTCCCCCGGCGCCAGATACAGCTCTATAGCCTCACGGATGTTCGCCCTGGCCTCCTCCTCGGTCTCGCCGGCGGACGCGCAGCCGGGGAGTTCGGGGCATACGGCAGAGTAATCGCCGGTTTCGGAATCACGTTCCAGAACGACCCGGACTGTCATACCCGAAGTATATTGCCAAGTATGGAGAAACCGCAAGACGGCGGGGTTTCAGCGCTTGCCGAACCTCATCCCGCCACGCGGGCGAATCAAGCGGTATCCTGAAAGCAGGATGTTCGTCGAGCGCACCGGCAGAATCGACCAGCAAGACCGCTCCGCCGACGTCGATTTTTGGCAACTTCAGGGCGACGAGGCGATTGTCCGCGCAGCCTTGGAAATGGCCGTAGAATACCATGTCTATCAACTCGGCGACCGACCAGATCATCTCCGATTGGAGAGATCTGTTGTCCGAATTGGAAACAGGTCGCGTTCGCTTCCTGGTGATCGGCGGCTATGCGGTGATGAAGTACACCGAGCCATACAACACCAAGGACCTGGACCTGTGGACCGATCCGGCGTCTGAGAACGCAGGCCGGCTCTACGACGCGCTGGCTCGTTTCGGAGCGCCCCTAAAGGGCATCACAGCCGAATACTTCACGGTACCCGGGAATTTTTACCAGATCGGCGTGTCACGCTGGCGCGTCGATATCATCACTTCAACGGCGGACGAGCTTCCGTTCGAGGCGGCCTGGTCCAGGCGCGCTGACATGATCTTAGCCGGCATGACAGTGCCGGTGATCGGCTTGGACGACCTGATTGTTACCAAACGGGCGGCCGGACGGCCAGACGATTTGATCGCTATCCGGAAGCTTGAGGAGCGGCAGCGGCGCAAGTGATGTCGTATGGCACGGCCGGAATTAGGAACTTGGCACAGGAGCGATGAATGTCGTCAC
>PLZX01000215.1 GCA_003152325.1 Bryobacterales bacterium
TGGTTTCCGTTGTAGGCCAACTCGAGTACGGTATTTTTGGGAAGCTCTCGCTGCACCGAGAAGAACCAGTTTTGCACGCGCGGCCACTTGCTGTCCGGTGGGGTGTAGACGACGTTGGAATTGGCCGGATTGAAGGCCGCGGGGCTAGCGATGTTCGTGCTAAAGCTGTTCAGCGTGGTGAGGAAGCTCGCCGGTACTGCGCCGCCCGCCGGTATCGACTGGCTGAGGACACCGAAAAGGGCCTGAGGAGCATTGATACCCTCCTGAGCGCTTCCGGGCCGGTTGAAGAAAGTGTAGCTGATCCCGTATCCGCCGCGGAAGACCGTCTTGGGGTCGAGGCTATATGCCACGCCAATTCGTGGCCCATAGTCTTTGTAGTCGGGGTGGACCAAAGCGCGTTGAAACAGGCCTCCGCTGGCGGCTTTGAGCATGGTGTTGGTGGTGGGGTCGAAATTCGAGTAATTGTTGTCGCGCTCATAGAGCGGCGACGCGAACTCCCACCGCAGCCCGATGTTCAGGGTAAGTCTCGCGCTCACCCGATAGTCGTCTTGAAAATACAGCGAGTGCACGTATTGCCGCAAATTGACGATGGTATAGCTCCCTTGGTTAATGGTGTTGGGAGTCCCGAACATGAAATCCGCCAGGCTGTAGCTGGTGTTGTCGGTCGCGACGGTGCAACCGGTAGGCTGGCCCAGTTGCGCACAGGTGGGCTTGCTGAAGTTCCCGCTGTAAGTGTCCTGACCATAAATCGGATTGGTGTCCAGAATCTCGGTGTGGACCAGCAGGAATTGATAACCCACTTTGAGAGAATGCCGGCGCAGGGTCTTCGAATAATTGAATTCCGGATCCCAGGAAGTAGGATTTTGGAACTGCGGGTTGCTGGTTTGGCGCCCCATGGCAGTGAGTCCGGTGATGGTCTGCGTGTTGATCCCGCCGGTCAGACTGGGGGTCGTCGGCAGGCCTTGAAAGCCGCCGAACATGGAAGACATGCTCGCGCCACCGATATATGGCGGATTCTTGCCGGCGAGGATATGGGAGAAACCCAGGCGAGCTTCGAAGAGCGAGGATGGCGTCATGGTCCAGGTGTAGCCTAACGAAGCGTTCTGATCGACGACGTGAATGTAGCCGTTGCCGTCCCCGCCCGACGGCCCGGTGAGATCGGGTGCGTAATACTGCAAGTCCTTGCGCTGGCTGAAGCGGAGGAACGCCGTCATGTGATCGTTGATCTGGCCGTCGACCTTGGCGTCGAATTTGTCACCGTAATCGCGGATCAGCAGCAGCGCCTCGTCATTGTTGGAGCGTCCGGGGCCATTGGTCGGCGGCAGCCCGGTCAGGACCGTGTAGGCAAACGGATTCAATGTCGCGACCGGGATCTGGGTGTTCGCGGGATAAACCACGCCGGTCAGCGGGTTGACCACCGGCACGGGCANNAATTGGCGGAAGCCTTCGTAATCGCCGAAGAAAAAGAGCTTGTTCTTGACAATCGGTCCGCCGATGGTGGCGCCGAACTGGTTGCGCTGCAGCGTGGGCTTCACAAAGACGGCGGGACTGAACAGAAAGCCGGTGGCGTTCAGAGACGTGTTGCGAACATACTCGTAGGCCGAGCCGTGAAGGCCGTTAGTGCCGGATTTCATCACAGCGTTCACCACCGCGCCGCCCACGCGCCCGTATTCTGCGCTGTAGTTGCTGGTGATGACTTTGAACTCGGCAATCGCGTCCGGCGACAACTGCACCAACTGGGCGGAATAGCCTTGGTTGCTGGTCCCATAGGCATTGTTATCCAGGCCGTCCAGCAAGAAATTGTTATACGTGCTGCGCATGCCGTTTACGTTGAAGGCGCCTTCGCGCGGCGTGCCGCTGGGCGAGAAGGTGGCCGAGATCGGAGACTTGACGGCGTTCGTGGACAAGAGCGCCAGGTCCGCATAATTGCGGCCGTTGAGCGGAAGTTCCGCGATCGTGGCTGTGTTGATTACCTGGCCGTGTTCGCTCGAATCCGTATCCAGGGCGGCGGCCACACCCTTCACCTCCACGGATTCCGTGACGGCGCCGACCTGCATGGAAACATCCACGCGCTGGCGGGCGCCCACGTTCACGGCCACGTCCGTGGTCGTGAACTTTGAGAATCCGGCATGCTCCACGATGACTGCGTAGCGGCCCACCTTCACGTTGAAGAAATCGTAGTTGCCGTTATCGTCGGTGCTGGTCTGCACCTTGATGGCGGTCTCCTGGTTGGTCAGTGTGACGGTGGCCTTCGGCACGGCCGCGCCCGAGGCGTCGCGCACCGTTCCCAGAACCTCGGCGGTTTCGAACTGAGCGAAAAGCGCAGTCGCTATCAGAAAACAGCCGAGGAATAGCGTTGTCTTTAAAAGTTTGTTCACGAGTCTAACCTCCAACAGATTTTCTCAAGCCAATATTGACAGACGTTTACATCTGAATTACCGGTGTGTGACAGTTGCGCGAAAGCGCCGGGCGTTCGCTCTGCGGTTTTCATGCCCTCCCCCCTTTGAAGCCGGCCGTACCAGGTTTCAGTTTCCACGTCAGGGAGAGCAGCAGGATGCCCAGAAAAGTGGAAACCAGGATGCCGTAAAACGCGGTGTTCCATCCATAACGCTCCGCCACAGTGCCGATGCCCTTACCTTGGGCCGTGCGGCCCAGATAGCCGAAAAGTCCGATGAACCCCGCTGTGGTGCCCACCGCCTTCTTGGAACTGAAGTCGAGGCCCATCACCGGCAGAAGCATCACCGGGGGATAAACGAAGAACCCAATGATCCCGAACAGTGTCAGGTCCAGCCACAGCATTCCTGCCGGTGTATAGAGAATGGCGGTGAATGCCAGGAAAACGGGGACCATGCAGATTACGCTTATCATGCCGCGCCGGCCGCCGGCTTTGTCGGACAACCAACCCATCAGGAGGGTGCTGAACATGCCGCCCAGTTCGTAGATGGCGGTGCTGAATCCACCCTGTTCCAGGCTGGCGTGCTTGACCTCTTTCAGGTACGTCGGGCCCCAGTCGAGCATGCTGTAGCGGGTGAGATAGACAAAGAAGTTGGCAGCGGCGAACAGCCAGATATACCGGTTCTTCAGGACGTAGGTGACCAGCAGATCGCGGGTGCCCAGTTCCTTTTCGCGGTCGCGCGCCCCTTGTGCGGGATAGTCGTTGTGGTACTCCTCGATGGGCGGGAGGCCCACGGATTGCGGCGTGTCGCGGAGCCTCACTACCAGGTAGACCGCGCACAACACCGCCAGCACCCCGGGGACATAGAAGGCGGACCTCCATCCCCACCACGCGGTGCAATACGCGGCGATGATCCCGATCAGCCCGCCCCCGGCATTGACAGCGAGGTTCCAGAATGCGAAGACGGTTCCCCTCTCGCGCGCGCTGTACCAGTGCCCCAGGCTTCGGCCGCAGGGCGCCCATCCCATACTCTGCGCCAAGCCGTTCAGCGTCCAAAGCACAAGGTGCACGGGATAGCTGCTGGCGGCTCCGAAGGCGAAATTGCACAACGCCGTCATCAACAGACCGGCCGGCATGAAATAACGCGGGTTGCTGCGGTCGCTCGAGGCGCCCATGACGAACTTGCCGACGCCGTACGCGATAGCGGTGAGCGCCAGCAGGTCGCCAATCTGGCTTTTGGAGTAGTGGAGAGCCTGCCCCATCTCCTTGGACACCACTGGTAAGTTATTGCGAACAAAGTAGAAAGTGGCGTAGCCGATGAAGGTGGATTCGAGGATTCTCCAACGGAATTTGGGGTACAGCGCTCGGATTTGCTCGTCAGGGAGCCTGTGAACGTGTGCAGCCGGCCGGAACAGATCGCTCAAACGCCTCACTCAACTCCCCCTAGCCTCAGGTCAATAGTATGACGAATCAAAATATAAGGTCAAGCACTCTCTAAAACAATGTTCACGTGTGTATTCTGGATTATACTGGGGCTAATGCTACAACAACTACTCGTCCAGTGCCTTATTTTGGTCTCCTGCGGTGCCATCCTCCCCTTGTGCCGGGCGGCGGAGCAACCCAGGATTCTGGTCCACGGTCACCGCGGCGCTCGAGCCAGAAGGCCGGAGAACACCATTCCCGCCTTCCAGTACGCCATCGAGCAGGGCGTCGACGCGCTCGAAATGGACATGGCGGTGACCAAGGACAACGTCATCGTGATCTCGCATGATCCGATTCTGCACGGTCCCGTGTGCACCAGCGCGAAAGAAAGCGCGGTGATTCACGAATTGACGCTAGCGGAAGTGCGCCAGTGGGACTGTGGCGCCATTCAGAATCCCCGGTTTTCGACGCAGGTAGCACTCCCGGGTACGCGCATGCCAACGCTCGACGAGGTGTTTCAGTTGGCGGGCCGCGGCAAATTCGACTACAACATTGAAACCAAGAGTTTCCTGGACAAACCTGAATATACGCCGGCGCCGGAAGAGTTCGTGAAGCTGGTTCTCGAAAAGATCCGCGCGTACAAACTGGAAAAGCGAATCATTCTCCAGTCCTTCGATTTTCGAACCCTGGTCGCCATGCGGAAACTGGCGCCGGAGATTCGGTTATCCGCCCTGACGGAAAATGACCAGCGCGATTTTGCGACGATCGCGGCCGAAGCCGGAAAGGCCGAGATCATTTCCCCCGACTACCACTTGGTTACCGCCGCCAAAGTTGCGGCCGCGCACGCCGCGGGCCTCCAGGTGGTGCCATGGACCGTCAACACGCCCGAGGATTGGGACAAGTTGATCCAGGCCAAAGTGGACGCGATCATCTCGGACGATCCCGCCGCATTGATTGCCTATCTGAAGCAGCACGGGTTGAGGTGAACGCTGGTTGCGCCGGGTCATGACGCCTGCGGCCGGATCAGCTCCTGAATCTGCTCGACAGCCTGCGCCAGGCTCGTGAGCAATCGATCTGGTTGGGTTCGTTCGAAACGCGCCTTGGCCTTCTCCGTATCGCCACTAAACCCCCAGACTCCGATTACAAGCTTGACCTTGGGAAAGCGTTCCCGAACTAGTTTGCACATCGTGCGCGCGGGTGTAAAGGCATAAGGCGGCAATGCGGAGATGCAGATGACGTCGTCCGGTCTTACCTCAAGCAACGCCAGCATCTCAGCGAGGGAAGCGTGGGCGATCGGAAGAGACAGCGCCACGTGGCCCGCCCGCTCCAGGATCTGCGCCAGCATAGCAGCCGTGACCTCATCGGCCCGATCATTGGCGGGAAGGCAGATTACTCTGGCGCTGAGACGTTCCGCCGGGGCTGATTCCGCCGCGGCATCTCCGGCTTGGGATGAATCGTGCGCCACTGGGAACTCCGAAAGCTCGGTAATCATCTCGTTGATGCTGAGAAAGAGAAACTCCTCCCTGGCTGTGTCAATCGCCCCTTTGTGGCGGTCCTGCTCGGCCAGGCTCAGAACAGGTATGAGCACCGAATCGTATAAGTCCATCAGGGGTTTTTCTTTCAAGAACCGGCCCACAATAGCGTGCGCCTCCGGTTGGTCCATGGCGAGTAACCGCTGGTAGATCTGAGCTTCGGCCTCCAGAACCACTTCATCCCCCAGCAGGATATGAAGAAAAGAGAGCTGAGGAACGTAGCGGCCCAGCACAACGACGCAAACCGTGAGAGGCGTCGACAGGATGAGACCGGGGAGTCCCCACAGAACGGTCCAAAAGATAGCCGCCACCAGCAGCGCCAGCGAAGAGATTCCCGTGTTCGCCCCGTAAAGCCACGGCTCGACGAAGTTGGCAATGATTAGTTCGAGGCCGGCAAATAGCAGGAACACCAGTAGCGGCGGCAGCCAGTTGTCAAAAGCCGCCAACGAGAGTGCGATCGGCAGTGCCGCGGCAACCATCGTGCCGACATACGGCACCGTACGCAGGATGGCGGCGACGACTCCCCATAGCGCAGGATAGGGTACGCCAATAAAGTGCAGACCGAATCCGAACAGAGTTCCGAAGCTGGCATTGACCAGGACCTGCATCAACAGGTATCGGCTGACACGTTGCGCCGCATCGTCGAGCGCTTGCGTCATGATGTTGATCTGACCGAGTCCAACCAGACGGAAGAGACGATGTGTCAAGTCGAATCTCTTGATCAGCATGAAGACCGTGAAGATCAGGACCAGTCCTGCCAGTCCCAGAAGCCGGAGAACCTGCTGGATCAGACCACGGAGGTACTGCGATCCATCTGCCGGCTGTTGCACGATCTGTACGGGCAGAGGAAGCCCGGTACTACCCGGCGCAGTGCGCTGTTTCCGATTCTGCACCGGAGCGCCTGGCTCCGGAGAGGGTGCCCCCGGGCTGGAAAGGTCGTGCGCAATTTCCCTCAGGCTGTTGGCCGCAAGGCCTAACGGTCCCGTCGTGGGAATGCGAAGCTTTTCCATCTTGGCTTGAATGTTCTGCCGATACATGGGAAGCTCCTGGGCGACGTTAACGAGCTGAATGGCGATGCTCCAGCCAACGCAGCCTGCCGCTGCCATCATTACCAGCACGGTCACAGCGACGGACGGTCCGCGGCCAATGCGTGATCTTTGCAGGAGCGCGACCACAGGGGTCAAAACGAACGTCAGAATAAGAGCAAATGCCAGGGGAATCAGAATCTCGCGGGCAAAGTACAGGGCAGCGATGGTGCCAAACAGCATGACCATCGCCCAGTTATTGGAATTTGGGAGGTGGTGGTGTGATGCGCTGATGGCCGGCGGTACTGAAGCACTACGCGAATCAGCCGCGCTTGTAGCCGGACCCCCCTCAGGGAGTTTGCGGAAGAACGATCGGTTCCAGAAGAAAGCCATGTTAGAGGCCCGTGGGGCATTCACGCCGCGGGAGAGGGGATACCGCACGCCAGTAACCACAAACGGGCCAGCGGCCATGCGCGTGCAAGTTTGAAGCAAGAGGACTCGGCGAAAGACAGCGGTCCGGGCGCCGAAAGGCGGCGAACTCAGCTAACCGCGGAAAGCAAGCAGTACGCTCAGATGCACAATCTGCCGTTGTTGGTGCAGATTCCGCAGTTGTGCGAGCACATCGGGTCGGAGTGAGTGCCCGGCCTGCCCGGCTCAGGACGTAGCGTGGCGGGTGGTGCTAATATTGGCATCGATCGTGCTCCTCGATCACTGAATATGCAGAGGAAAACAGCTATCCTCGTTGGGGCCGCCTCGTGTGCCGTGGTGGGCTTGGTGGCTTGGGTTTTGCTCCGAGGTCAAGGCGGAATTCAATACCGGACGGGGACTGTCGGACACGGCGACATTAACATCGCCGTCTCGGCAACCGGCAACCCGAACGCCGTCGTAACCGTGCAGGTCGGCACGCAAGTATCGGGCACTATCCTGGCCTTGTACGCCGACTTCAATTCCAAGGTGAGCAAGGACCAGTTGATCGCGCGGATCGATCCGGCGGCTTTCCAGGCCAAAGTCGATCAGGCTCAGGCAAACCTCGACGCGGCGGGGGCCGGTGTGGCCAATGCCCAGGCCGGCGTGCAGAAGGCCCAGGCGGGAATCCAGGCTGCCTACGCCGCAGTGGCAACCGCGAAGGCCAACGTAACGAAGTCGCAGGTGGCGGCGCAGGATGCCAAGGCCAAGTCTGACCGGAGCGTAGCTATGAACAAAGCGGGTGTATTGTCGAAGGAAGACCTGGAGACCTCCCAGGCGTCGTTCAGTACTGCCACCGCCGATCAGGACGCCATCGCCGCACAGGAGCGCGCTGCCGAGGACAACGTGAAGGTGGCACAGGCCGAACTGACGGTGACGAACACGCAACTGGCGGCCAGCCAGTCACAGGTGAAGCAGTTCCAGGCTGCGTTGCGCTCCACCCAGATCGACCTGGATCACACTTACATCAAAGCGCCCGTGGACGGGGTGGTGGTGGCGCGCAATGTGGACGTCGGACAGACCGTGGCGGCGAGCCTCGCGACCCCCACGCTATTCGAAATCGCCCAGGACCTGACCAAGATGCAGGTGGACACGAACGTGTCGGAAGCGGAC
This sequence comes from Bryobacterales bacterium, assembly GCA_003152325.1. Classification (GTDB taxonomy): domain Bacteria; phylum Acidobacteriota; class Terriglobia; order Bryobacterales; family Bryobacteraceae; genus PALSA-129. The sequence goes on from PLZX01000215.1 coordinate 7,953, forward strand.
GTGGGCCGCGTGCGGGTGGGCCAGACCTCAACGTTCACTGTGGATGCGTATCCCGGGCAGGTGTTCAAAGGCGCCGTGACCGAAATCCGCAAAGCGCCCATCAACGTACAGAACGTGATTACCTACGACGTGGTGATCGGCGTTTCCAATCCGGACTTGAAGCTTTTTCCGGGTATGACTGCGAATGTGAAGATTCTAGTGGATCAGCGCCCCAACGTGCTGAAGGTGCTCAACGCAGCGCTACGGTATCGTCCGGCTTCCGAGACTCCGCAGCCGGCCGGAGGCGGCAAGGGGGCAGCCAAGGGCGCCGCACCGGAGCAGGCTGTCTGGACCCTGGACGCGAACGACAAGCAACAGCGCGTCGTGCTCACAACGGGCCAAAGCGACGGCACGTACACGGAGGTTACCTCGGGCGCCCTGAAGGACGGAGACCGCGTGATTGTCGCGGCGGTGGCAAAGGCCACTACCGCTTCGGGCGGCAGCCCCGTCTCCCCAGGCGGCAGCAAGGGCGGCAGAGGACCAGGCTTCTAAGTGAGCGGCATGCCTGCGGTAATCGAAATCAAGGATCTGGTGAAAGATTACAATCTGGGACAAGTGCCGGTACACGTGTTGAAGGGCATCTCGTTCGAGATCGAGCGCGGGGATTTCGTCTCCATCATGGGGCCATCCGGATCCGGCAAATCCACCCTCATGAACATTCTGGGGTGCCTCGACAAGCCTACGTCCGGGAGTTACGAACTGGACGGAATCAGCGTGGCAAAGCTCAACCGCGACCAACTGGCGGAGATACGGAACAAGAAGATCGGGTTCGTATTCCAGCAGTTCAACCTGCTGGCGCGGACCAGCGCGGCGGAGAACGTCGAACTGCCGCTGATGTATACCGATGCGTCCGCTCACGAGCGGCACGAACGGGCCATGGCGGCCCTGTTCGCGGTGGGACTGGCCGGACGCCAGGACCACCAGCCAAGCCAGCTTTCCGGCGGCCAGCAGCAGCGCGTGGCCATCGCGCGGTCGCTGGTGAACGATCCCAAAATCATCCTGGCGGACGAGCCGACCGGAGCGCTGGACTCAAGGACCAGCATCGAGATCATGGCGATCTTCCAGCGGCTGAACCGCCAGGAGGGGATCACCATGATCATGGTGACGCACGATCCGGACATCGCGAGTTACTCCAATCGGAACATTCGCTTCAAAGATGGCAGGTTGCAGGGGGATGAGCGCGTCGCGCAGCCGCGCGAAGCACTGAAGGACCTGGAGCAGATTCCCGCCGAGCAACCGGAGGAGTTAGAGTCGGCATGAACAAGCTCATCGCAAGCATGAGGATCGCGCTACGGGCGCTGCAGGTGAACCGCACGCGCTCGGCGCTCACCATGCTGGGCATCATCATCGGCGTAGCGGCGGTGATCGCCATGGTGGGTGTCGGGGCGGGCGCCACCGCAAGAATTCAGGCGCAGATCCAGAGTATCGGGAGCAACCTGATTATGGTCTCGCCGGGCAGCCTGAGCAGTAACGGCGTGCGGCTTGGCTCCGGCGCGATGGCGAGCCTGACGGAGGATGACGCCACGGCCATCGCCGCGGAGTGCCCTTCCGTAGCGGCCGTCTCTCCCACCGTGCGCGGCGGAGTACAAGTGGTGTACGGAAACAGCAACTGGGCTACCAACGCCCAGGGAGTGACCCCGGATTACATGACCATCCGCGATGCCACGATGATGTACGGCCAATTCTTCACAGCCGAGGATGTGGACGGGGCCGCCAAAGTCGCCGTGCTGGGTGAAACCGTGTCGCAGACCCTGTTTGGCGACAGCGACCCCACCGGTCAGGTGGTCATTATCAAGAACGTGCCGTTCACCGTGGCGGGCGTGCTTACGCCGAAGGGCCAGTCACCAACAGGCCAGGATCAGGACGACGTCATCCTTCTGCCGATCTCCACGGCCATGCAAAAGGTGATCGGGGCCAACAAGGCCAACGCGAAGGCGGTAAGCTCCCTCATGGTGCAGGCCATCGGGCCGCAGGCCATGGACCAGGCGCTGCAGGAGGTGACGGCGCTGCTGCGGGAACGGCACAGGATCCTGCCCGGCCTGGACGACGATTTCACAGTCCGCAATCTGACTGAGGTGTTCGCGGCCCAGGAAAGCTCGGCGCAAGTGATGTCGATTCTGCTGGGCGCTATCGCATCGGTGTCACTGATCGTTGGCGGCATCGGGATCATGAACATCATGCTGGTCTCGGTAACCGAAAGGACACGCGAGATCGGCCTGCGGCAAGCCGTCGGCGCCAAGACTCGCGACATCCTCTCGCAGTTCCTGGTGGAAGCGGTGACGCTCTCGCTGCTGGGCGGGATTATCGGGATCCTTCTCGGGTTGACGGCCTCGTTGCTCATCTCGCACTTCGCGCAATGGTCGACCAAGGTTAGTCCGCTGTCGGTCCTGATGGCGTTTGTGTTCTCCGCGCTGGTGGGGGTGTTCTTTGGCTACTACCCTGCGCGCAAGGCGGCGTACCTGGATCCGATTGAGGCCCTCAGGTATGAATGAGGCTCGCTCCGTTGGACAGTAGCTCGCCTTGCCGGCGCTGAGCCTAACAGGCCGGCGCGGACGCCCTCTGTTCGAAACTGCACACCATACTCTAAACCAAAGGAGTGCAGGATCTACTGGAGCATGCAGGTCTTGCCGCCTCATTGGATTCGGCCCTCTCTCAAAATGAGAGCCCTGGGCGCTCGATCCGGTCCAAACAAGCCGATTTCGGATGGCCGGTCAAGAAAGCCCATATCGCAAAGGATTGGGTGCCGGATTGCATAGCTTTCAGAAGCAAGAGGAGAAAAACAGATGAAACCGAGCACGAACGATCAGATCAAAGGCAAGTTCCATGAAGTGAAAGGTGACATCAAAGAGAAGGCGGGACAAGTCGCAAACAACCCTGACCTCGTGGCGGAAGGCCAGGACGAAAAGCTCGGAGGCAAAGTCCAAAAGAAAGTCGGCCAGATCGAAAAGGTGTTCGAGAAGTAGGCGGCGCTGTGTTCCCCGTAGCGGGAAGAAAGAAATAACTTCCCAAGTTTGGCCGAAAGCTTGAAGTTCAGAGGGAAAGGAAGATTCACAATGTTGATACTGCTTATCATTTTGTTGCTAGTCTTAGGAGGCGGCGGTGGATACTACGGCCATAGCCGCTGGGGCTACGGTGGCGGCGCTGGCATCGGGCTGGGTACCGTATTACTGGTTCTCCTGGTAGCGTTCATGCTGGGCGTTTTCCACTAAGGCTACGCGGCTACGCCCGCTATCTCCCGTGAGATTGGTGAGCCTTGCTATATCGCAAGTACAGGTGGTTCCCTCGCTCCTTCACGCTGACGATGTCCAGCCAGGGTGCTGTTTCGGGAAGAAACGCCACGCCTGCGATAAACCCCGGGCGTAGTGGTTGCATGTTTCGGCCGGCCACTTGAGGGGCGATGGTGAGGAAGAGTTCATCGGCGCAGCCGTCCGCCACGAACCTGCCGAAGAGGGTAGGACCGCCTTCATGTAGAAGCAGGGATACGCCGAAGTTGGCACGCAGCAGTTCGAGAATGGCCGCCGGCGCAATGATCGGACCTTCGAGCGACCTGACTTCCGTCGAGACCAGCGATCCTGCCCCGCTCGCTGCGAGAAGATCTCTGCCGGCTTGGGTGGTGACGATCAAAGTTCGTATGCCGGGTGTCCGGAATATGGCTCTTGTGAGTTCCACTCTGCCGGTTCCGCTCACCACCACCTGGAGCGGAGGCGCCGTCTTCTTCAAGGTCTCCGACCGGTAGCGCGCATACAGGTCGCTGGCTTCCCGACAGACGCGGTCAGCGACGAATAAATGCTCCGGAGCAGTCTGGTGAAGCGTACCGGATCCCACCATGACGGCGTCCGCCGATGCCCGGAGGAGTCCCATAATGAAACGGTCCGGCTCGTCGAATCCGCTGATATCGCCTCCCCCGGATTTGCCCGCGATTTCGTAGCTGACTACGCCGTCAACCGTGCTCACGAAGTTACCGACCACATAGGGCCGTTGGGGACCGGATGGCGGGAACCGCAGATCGCCGCCGTAAGCAATTCTCAACTCCTCCGGCAGAACGGAAGGCTCGGATGCTTCCTGGCGGTCGATCAGCGTGCGGATGATTTCTGGCAAGGGCCACTCCTCGGGCAGCGGCTGTGTAAACCGCGGCCCCTTCCCGGTTCTATATCAATATGTTATTCCGTTCTTCTTCGACCGGGCTACGGCTGAGTACCACGTGCGTTGTGCACAAGCGAACAGACATCCGGCCTCGCGGCTTGTATCATTGTGTCAATGACAACCAAACTCTCTGAGTCCGAAATCCGCGCTGCATTGCGCAAGCTGAAGGGATGGACGGTTTTAGACGGGAAGCTTCATCGCGAGTACAAATTTGCCGATTTCATTCACGCTTTCGGCTTTATGACCAGCGGCGCCATCGTGGCCGAAGCCATGGGACATCATCCCGAGTGGTTGAACGTCTACAATCGCCTGACCGTTGACCTTACCACCCACGATGCCGGCGGTATCAGCGCGAAGGATTTTGAGCTCGCTGGGAAACTGGACGCTCTGTACCCAAAGGCCGCGGTTGGGGCCGATGCGTGAGCAGTCTTGACCATGATCGAGACTGAACACCTCGCCGATCGACCGCTCACTGCCTTTGGAAAACAGCAATGACAGCCACCGCGCAAAAGCACAAGATCCTGGTGATCGATGTCGGAGGTACGCACGTCAAGGTGCGGGTCACCGGACAACGCGAGGAGCGCAAGGTTCCCTCCGGCACCGCCATGACGGCAACCCGAATGGTGCGGGATGTAAAACGTATCGTGAAGGATTGGGAATATGACGTCATCTCGATCGGTTATCCGGGACCCGTGATCCACGGGCGTCCGGTGCACGAGCCCCATAATCTCGGTGGCGGCTGGGTTGGATTTGATTTCGGCAAGGCCTTCGGGTGTCCCGTCAAGGTTATCAATGACGCTGCCATGCAGGCGCTCGGGGACTACAAAGGGGGCCGGATGCTTTTTCTGGGCCTCGGCGCGGGGCTCGGGTCGGCCATGATCGTTGACGGCATTCTCGAACCGATGGAGCTCGCACACCTTCCCTACAAGAACGGGAGGACGTACGAGGACTATGTTGGCGCCCGCGGTTTCAAGCGGTTGGGGAAAAAGAGCTGGCGACGCCACGTGACCGATGTCGTGAAGCGTCTCAAGGACGCCCTATGCGCCGAGAACGTGGTACTGGGTGGGGGAAATTCCAAGAACATCAAGAAGCTCCCTCCGGGCGCACGGCTGGGCGACAACCGAAACGCGTTTGTTGGGGGTGGTCGCCTGTGGAAGGATAAGACCAGGCGTCGGATACATTAGTACCTGGAGTGGGGCCGCGGGCGGCCAAGCGGGTCTCATTTGGCATGTCCCCCGTTTCCGCAACTCCGGCTGATAGGCCAGACCGGCAAAGAGGCTCACGCGCCACGACCCCGCGAACGTTCAATACCGCGCCAATAGCTCGCGAATCTTTGGTTCGTCGTCCGACTTTGGCCTGGCCGCCAAAGCGGCTTCGAGTTCCACCTTCGCCTTCGGCTTGTTTCCCATCTGGTACAGCGTAGTGCCAAGATGATACCGGAAGGTCATACTCCCCGGATTGCTATTTACCAGGCCCTGAAAGGTCTGGAGCGCGCTGTCATACATGCTCTTCTTGAGGTAAATCCAGCCTAAAGTGTCCGAGAGCGAAGTCTTCAAACTCGGTTCGGTGGCGAATTGCGCCCCCCGCCGCGCGAGCACCAACGCTTCATCGAGATTCTCACCGGAGTCCGCCATCAGGTAAGCCAGGTCATTCAGCGCATTTGGGTTGTTGGGTTGGATTTTGAGGATCCGGCGATATTGCAACTTGGCATCGCCCACGCGCCCCGCGCCCAGGAGTGCGTGTGCCAGATCCAGGGAAGCTGCAACCTGCGACGGGTCCTTTTGAACGGCTGCTTCCAAAATCCCGACCGCCTCGGTCGCGTTACCTTGAGCTGTATAGGCAGCCGCCAGCGCGCGCTGAATTTCGATGGACGCCGGAGCCGCGGCAGCCAGTTGCTTGAATTGCTCGATCGCGATGTCGTATTTCCCGGACGACATGGCCACTTGCGCCAAAACCTGCCGCAATCCAACCGCCCCGGGAGTATGTTTGATCTCGTCCTGCAGGGCCTGGATTGCCTTTGCCAGTTCGTTCTGGCCCTCGTAGGCTTGCGCCAGGCCAGAATACACCTGCGGGTCCGGGCCGGCGATTGTCGCGAGCTGCCGGAAGATCTGCTCGGCCTCGCCGAATTTCTTTTCGGACAGGGCAAGCACGCCCATGCGGAATCGCACCTGCGCCGACCGCGGGAAATCCGCGCTGAGCCGGTTCAACTCCGCTCGCGCCTGTTGGAGTTGCCCAATGCCGATTTGACAAGTTACGTGCAGGAGCCGCGATCGTTCGTCGCGCGGGGCGACGGCAAGGATCTCGTCCGATACCCGGAGAGCGTCCTGAGCTTTCCCTTGCGTCAGATCCATCTGAGCGAGGGAAAAGCGCGGCGGCAGATAATCCTTCTTCTGCTGAGCGGCGGACGTCCACTCGCGGCGGGCTCCGTCCGGGTCGCCCTTTTGAGCCAAAGCATTCCCGAGCTGGAAGTGCAGACCGGCCTCCTGCGGGTGCCTGGCCAGTTGAGCCCGAAGCTCCGCTATCGCGGGATCGACATTCTCGCGTTTTCCTTCGTCGAGCCAGGCAATCGCCCTCATCAGCTTCGCCTCCCGGTCGTCTGGCTGATCTTTCAGGCATGCCTCCAACTGGGCGTACGCTTCCGGCCAACTCCGCCGCGCGGCCATAATCCCGACGATCCTCTTACGGTAAACGTTCTTGTTCTTCGACGCCGTGTGCAATCCCGCTTGGTATTGCGGGAGTGCCTGGTCTGGTTGGCCGAGCGATGCATAAAAGTCCCCTGCGAATAAGGGGCCATCGGGGAAGTCCTTGGGACTGTCGGTTAGCCGCCGTAAGGCGCCCGCCACATCCGCCGGTTTTTGCTGCGTCGCGTAATAGCGGGCAAGCTCAAGGATAAAGGCCGCCTGATTCGGGTTGTTGGAAACCTTCTCTTTCAGTATGTTCTCTGCCTCGGCGGCCCGGCCGGCCAAAGCGTACTGTTCAAACAGAAAGTCGTAGGCGGGCCCGAAAGTTCTATCCTGCTGGATCAACTGGCGGGCCAGCTCGAGGCCAGCCTCGGTCTGACGGTCCTGCGCCAAGGCACGGGCGAGCCCCAGCTTCGCGGAGGCGTCATCGGGCTTCGCCTTTAGCGCGCTTCGAAGCCGGGCCACCGCGTCCTCAGGCTTCTTATCGATCAGATTGAGGGCGCCCTGGAGCAGGTTGCCTTCAAAACCGTCGGGTTGTTTCGCCAACAACAGTCCTGCCATCTTTGCGGCCTGTTGATAGAGCTGCGGCGGGTGCTTTGAATCGGCGTTGTATAAACTCAAGGCCAGTTGGCCCAGACGGGAGAGCGCCTGGATGTGATCAGGCATGAGTTCCACCGCACGCTGGAGTTCCCCGTATGCCTGAATGGGTTTTTCCCGTTTTAGCTCGACCAGCGCCAACCGGTAATGGGCTTCACCGGATTTGGCGTCTTTTTGCAGCGCCTTTTGATATTGGATGCCTGCATCGTCGTATTTGCCCGCATCGTAGAACTTGTTGCCCCGCTCGATGTAGACTTGTGGACTTCTGCTGCCACAAGCCGCCAGGCCAATTAGACAAAAGGCCAGGACGGCGTAATTGAATTTGTTTGAAGCCAAGACTGACATACGGAAACGACCCAAGGATACCACGAGCCGAATTGAGGATGCGAAAAGCGACCAGAAAGCATGGAGGGCTGCCCTCACCAAGCGGCAGCCCGCAATAATCAATTAACTGTTGTCCCGCTCACGCAGTAAACGCAGTGGATCAAGCCCATCGGCCGCGCCACCTAAGGCCATCGCGCCATAAAGAGCCGAGTTCCGGGGTCGCGCTCAACAGCCAGATCCGGCACCAAGTTCCCGGTCGAACGGGTGGCTAGGACCGCTTGTCTAAAATCAGATAAATATGGATGGTTCGACTCGCAAATCTTAGACTAAGCGCTCTTCCGGCGGCGTATCATCGCGGCGACCAAACCCGACAGGCCCAGCGCCAAAGCGCCGTAGAAGCCAGGCTCCGGGATCGCGGTAATCGTGAACGTTATCGGTGTATTTACAAACGGTCCAGAAAAGTACGTCCCCTCCTGGTACTCGTACTGGCCCGCGGAATAACAAGGCCCCCAGTCACATCCTCCGACATACGAGTAGGGTTGGAAAATACCCGCTGCGGTCTGGATAGCAAAACCAGAGGTCCAATTGCCGCCTGAATTTCCAGTCAACAGCGTAAAGGTAGCGGTGCTGGTTGGAGCGGGAAGGACAAAGTAGATGATATCATCCAGGGTGGTGTTGTCGGCAAGCGGCGATGGTTGAAGGCCGTTTGTCCCACCGATTATGGGATCGCCGTTGCGTTGCCCGGTAATCCCAGTGATCAGCCACTCATTGCCACTTATGTTGCTTACGGATATGGTGCCGGAAGCGCTTATACCTGTTCCGGTGTAGCTGAAGCTGTAAACATTAGCGTGCGCGAGCGCCGGCAACATCAGACAACAGAGAAGAAAACCGTAAAGTGCTTTGTGCCTTGACATGCTGTATCCACCTTTTGAGATTTAGCTCACCTTGTACTACTACTACGAATCTCCAGGATGCTGGCCATCTCCAGGCCCGGGAGCGATTGCCAAACCACCAAGGCTGAGGCAACCGAACCCCATCGACTCTATGCGCGACGACGGCGCTGGATGGCGACGAGCAGTCCACTCATGCCGAGTGCCAGCGCTCCGTAGAAGCCAGGCTCCGGAGTGGCGCTTAGACTGACGTTGTCATAGTTCCCCTGAGGGGCTAAGGCGTTCAGTTCGATCGTGATCGATTTTCCCGCGTCGGCGATTGTACCTGTGTAATACGCTGTCCACGTGGTCCAAGTGCCCAAAGCTGCCTCGACCCCCGTAGCAACATACTGATGCCCGTTGATCAGTAGGTCTGCAGATCCTTGGTTGGCATACCCACCACCGTTATCACTCCGGTTGCCCAGTTCAACGGACAGAGTGTAGATAACGCCAGCCTGCACAGTCGCTCCGACGGTTTGGGAGATCGTGCCGCCGTTCGAATACGCAACGGTGATCCCGTCTGGAACATAATTGAAATATGCAAGATTCCCCGACGACGATCCGGGCCGGAATTGTCCCGTATTCCCAGAATTCGTCCATCCGGGGATCGAGTCTATGCTGTAACTGCAACCCACCCCGCAACTGGTGAACGGGAGTCCTCCGCCCGGCAAGGTCTCGAAGGAGGGGTTGTTGACGGCAATATTCACATTGGCCCAGGCAGTGCCACATCCGAGCAGTAGCAAGCCCGCCAAACCAAACGCTCCCGCGAACCGCCAAAGAGCCCGCATTGATTTTGCCGTATGCTTCATTTTCGTGTCCTTCAAATCGCGTAACACAACTTTTCCAGGATCAGTTAACTAAAGTAGTATACACTGGTTTCTTGGGCGATATACTACAAAAAGATGGCAAAGTCCCAAAATGTACTGGCCTTGTAAGTCGAACGGTACTGGACAATTAGTACTGGGATCTCTAGTTCTTTGGCGTGGTAATGTCCGCCCTGGATTGTGATCCCCTCGATACGGTCCACGCTGCCTGAGCCTATCAATTCGCTGTCGAGACCATCTTGTTTCTTCCGGGCCGGAGCAAAAGCCAACGTTTGCAGCAGGCAAAGTCTCAGAGCGGGCACTCAAAGCGGCTAGTATTGAGCCGAGTGGCATTGAGCATCGGCTGCATTCGGTCTTCTATTGGAGCAAAAACTGAAGCGCATTCGATGTGCCCTGGACGTTAGTGGCCTGCACGGCGATACTGTGGATATTTGCGGTCAGGTTTGTCGTTGAGGAGGATCCCGCCTGGACGAGCGAGAACGGCACTTCCACGCTAAATTGCCCTCCAAATCCTGCCGAGGAGGCACTCGCGAACCAGACGGTCGATGCTGCGCTCAAATCCACCGTCGTTTGGCCGAGCGTCTGGTTGCTGGTCCCGGTGAACGTGAAGCTGAGGGTTTGCAATGACCGGGTCGTGGTGTAGCCGGTAACGATCACGCTGAAACTGTTGGTGGTCAGCGTGCCAAGGCGGGCGGTCAATAGCACGGGAGCGAGTGGGGGGATGACAACGCTTACCGTGGTGGGGTTCGACGGCGTCAGATTGAGCCCGCTGACGGTTTGAAACGCGGGTGTAATGAGAATGGTGCCGGCCACCGAACCGGTCTGGAATTGAATCTGCGTGGAACCGTTGCCAAACTTGGCTTGCAACTGGTTGGCCGATATGGTGAAGGCAACCGTCTGGCCGCCGGAAGAGAACTGCACAGCCGGATCCTGGGCGAACGATGAGGACACTTCCGACAGCGTTAAGGTGCCCCGGATATCAAGCGGGTATGCGGAAAGCAGCGAAAGGCTAATGGAAGGCTGCTGAAACGGTAGTAGCGTGCCGGAGGCACCCGAAATCTGGTACGCGGGAAGCACCGGAGGGTTAGGAGCAGAAGCGGAAAGATTGATGTGTACGCTGTCAATGCTCAAAGTAGCGGTCGCGGTACCAGGCACCTGCGGCAGAAAATTGAGTGTAAACGTTATGCTCTGATTCGGGGCGAGCTGAGTGGGCAGAGCTGGCAGGTTGAGAAGACTAAAAGCACTCTGGGTCTGATTGAGGCCAACGGAGACGATCGAGGCGGGAGTGGCACCGGTGTTCTTGATGGTGAATTGGGCCGAAGTAGTCTGCGTGACCATAGTACTCGGGAAAGATATGAGGCCACCGTCGACAATCGTGAGACTGGTAGTCCCGATTTGATACGAGAATTGCAGCGATGAACTGGCGGTCGCCACGCCAGAGAGAGACAGCAGGGCGGTGCCATTCAGGTTGAGCGTCCCTGTGACCGTCTCGGGGGTTTGCGGCGTAAACGATACGGTAAGTGACAACGAAGCCCCGGCCTGCAAGTCCATGGGCAGAACCGGCAAATTGGACAGGAGGAAGGATCCAGTCGGGTCCGTCACCCCCAGACTGATGAACGAAAAGGGGCCGGTGCCATGGTTGGTAAAGGTAAATGTTGCGGCAACCGATTGGCCCACCGTGGTGGTGGGGAAAGGAGCGGTCTGCCCAGGGAAGATCGGATTGCTCGCCCCGCCGATTGCGTAGGAGATTTGGAGCGACGCCCCAACAGCGCGCGCGGTAATTGTAAAACTGTCCGAGCCTATCGCGAGGTGCCCGACAACCGTCTCTGCCGTTTGGGGGGCGAAAGTCACCGTTAAAGATGTCTGATCCTGCGGTTGGAGAATCACCGGCAGAATGGGGCCCGCGGTCAGACTTAGGCCGTCGCCGTTGATGAGGATCGCGCTGACAGTCGTCGGCACAGTTAGGAGATTTTGGATCTGCACGACGGCAGAGGTGGTCCTCCCGACCTGGACATCACCTAAGTCAATGGTCTGATTGGGAATTAGTGGAGTCGTCACCTGGTTGAAAACCAGAGTGTAGGACAGCAGGGACCGAAGGGAGGTTCCGCTAAGGTTTGCCGAAAACGTGCCACTATCCAGCGAGATCTGAAGAGATCCAGTAACCACGCCAGTGACTTGCGGAAGGAATCGAACAATGAATCTGAGCTGAGTCCCGGCGCCAAGCGTTGCCGGCAGCAGAGGAAGTCCTAAGATCTGGAAAGAGCCGCCGCTGACCGCGATGGCACTGATGGTTGTGGAGCCACTGCCGAGATTGGACACAGAAACGGTCGCGTCGGTGGCGGTGTTGATCACGACTTGGCCGAACGGCAAGGTATCGCCATTCGAGAGAGGCGTTGAGTTGGAATTCGCGGCAAGAGTGTAACTGACGACCACGTTGGGGACGGTTCCGACGATGTTCAACGTGAAGAGACCCGCGCTGGCGGCGTCCTGGTATGGCAACCCGAACTGTCCCACGGCCGTTCCGCTGGTAGTGGGTTTATAAGTCACGTTAAACGAGATTGATTGCAGAGGCGACAAAGGGGAAAGAGGCGTTGCCGGCGTGACGGTGAGGTCCGGAGATCCCTGGAAGCTAAAACCGACGGGAAACCGGAGCTGTGTCTGGCCGATGTACGTGATGGTGATCGTGCCTGTCGACGTCCCGCCCACGGCAAGAGCCGAGATACCCACCGCGGAACCGCTGGCCACGGTTGCGGCGCTGTTGCCCTGCTGAAAGCTGGCACTGATGACAGACGTCTGACCGAAAAACGCCGCTGGGAACAAACCGAGAATCAGAAATACCGGGGCGCAGTTTCTCATTGTGATCCCCCCGCGGGGGCAAATAGGAGGGACGCGAAGCTGTGAGAATAGGTCATGGCTGATCAGCGGGGCCCGCCGAACACAGGTCCGCCAGGGATAATGGTGATGGTGGAGGAGGACGAACTGCCGCCCCCACGAGTCAGAGCGACGGCGGCTCCAGCGCCAGCGGCTCCGCCGACAATCGCCCAAATGTACCACTTCTTGTACCAGGGGCGTGACGACTGGGCCGGTCCGATGTATCCGCCCGCGGAGTTGGTCTGGTCAATCTGGATCTCCCCTTTGCGATTTCCGGCGGTGGCAATCACATCGATTCGAAATCTTCCCGGCAGGCCGTTCACCAGAAATGGCGCCGAGGCCTGGCCCTGCGAATCGGTCCGTGTGGTGAAGGAAGTCTTGTTACCGGGGAAACTTCCGCCGGGTCCGGTGGCTGGCAAAGTAAAAACGACCGTGGCCCCTTCCAGGGGAAACTCATTTTGGTCCCGCACTTCGATGATGGGGGTGACCGACCGGCCCAGCGAAATGGAGTTCGTGCCGTTCTTCCCCTCGAGAACGATGATTTTCAGCGCGGAGGGTACCGTTTGGGAACCCGCCGTGGCGGCAGGTTCCTGGGGAGCCTGAGCGGCACCGAGCGGCATGCCGATTACGATGGCCAGGATGACGCAAAGCGGGCGCACTACGCCGCGAACAATCATAAGCCGGCATTCTCCTTCATAGGGAAATAGGCGAGCATTTCAGCATAAACAAGCTGGGCGAGTTCGGTCGCACGCGTGTCGGCGGCCGAAACGCCGCTTGCGTCTATCGGGATCACGATTCGCACGAGAGCCATGTCAGTGCGGTTCGCGACCACCGCGTCCAGCACGCGGTGCGCCCGCAACTGCTGTTCATAGGTGTACACGCCATTATAGGTCTGAAACCAGTAAAGGACAACCGCTTCGGCGCCCTCTCGGGCTATGCGGTAATAGTTGACCGGAAAGGCGCGCCGGTGGCCGCTGGCGGGGACTTGGATCACACTTGAGACTACGGGGTTCCACCCGGCCCCCGGCAAACACACTTTAGGATCGTGCGCATTCTTGCTTCGAAGCTGCGTTCGGTAATAGGCCACGAACAGGCTGGCTTGCTGCGGGCGCCCGGTTAGTTGATACTCCCGGACCAGAGAATCGTCCGGTCCGAGCATCTCGAGCGCTTCGGGTTCGACGCTTCCGTCCTGCATTCGAGTCCAGTCGCCCAGTTGCGCTGGAAGCGTGACCAGCGGAGGCGGAGAAGGCAGGAAGGGCTCCCGATGAAAACCGTAGGAAGCAAGCGCTTGGAGCGCAAGGATCAAAGCGCCCCCGGCCATCAGGTACTTTGAGCGGGGACTCATGGGATTGATCGCACGGGGCGCGCCAGCCGCCCGATACACCGGTGGGCCAACAAGACGAGGAAAAAACCGACGAAGAATCCGGACCAGCCGAGAAACTCGTGGTAAGTGCCCTTGGTCCAAGCTTGATTGTAGCGGCCCAGAATGCCGGTCGCCGTGATGCGCAGAACGTTGACCAGGATGGCCGCGGGACACGCAAGTAGGACCACGACGATTCGGAGCCAGAGCCTCTCCTCGAAGAAGTAGGCGTACACCAGGCAGAAAAAAACCAGCGTAATCAATGACCGGAGGCCACTGCAGGCTTCGGCTACGGAGAGCGTCATGTACGTCAACTGGAGAATGTTGCCTTCTCGAATCACGCTGAAGCCGAGCGTCTCGAAGGCCAGCTCGGACAGGCGTGTCGCCGTCAACTGCAATGGCTGGGTGATTTCTCCGTACAGCACTGCAGGAACCGGAAACGTAAAAAGCAGCAGGGACAAGGCAAATGCCAGCTTCCGCAGCGTGCCCCAACCACCGATCAGGAGTAAGCAGCCGGCGAGCGAAAGCAGAAACCCAAAACGGGAGAACGTGGAGGAGTTGGCCAGGACTGCGAAAACGGCCAGGCAGGCGGCAACAGCCAGAACCGGAAGCGCCCAAAAACTCGAGGTAGCGGCCGGGCGCAGCAAGGCATCGCGATTCAGCCACACCAGATACGCCGCAACGACAACGGAGAAAAGACCCTGGGCCATATCGTCGCTGAATAGGAGAACCTGCCCGGTCATCCGGAGCATTGGAAAATAACAGGTCAGGAGAAGGGCTGCCAGTACTGGCAGCGCAACAGCAGCGGGCCAGCCACTCTTCGGGACAGGCTTTTCGCATTCCCCAGCCATGGAGTTCGGAAGGGTCATTGTCTAACGGTCTTTAGGCTACTTTATAATGTAGCACTGGACCTTTTCCAGCTTTCGGCGAACCGATCAGCTCCTTCAGTACCATAAGGTGGCAATGATGCACTTTCTGAACAAGGCCTTACCCACGGTGATTCCGGGCCTGCTCCTGATGGTGCTACCCTGCCCGGCGCAGACCGCCCCGGGGCGGGATAGCAACCTGGATCGGTGTTTACAGGGCTTACCGAGCTGCGACGTGAGCCGGCTGAAGCCCGATGAGATCGGTCGAATTTCCGAGAACTCCCGACGACGAAACAGCGAATTCTGCCACTCGGGCGCTGCCGCGTGTGACCCAACCTCTCTGCCAAAAGAAGAACTGGCCGCCTTGCTGTTGGCAAACCGGCGGCTCAATCTGGGGCGGTGCCTGAACGGATCTCCAAACTGCGACCCCACAGCGTTGAACAATGACGACGCGAAGCGGGTGGCCGCGGAGCGCAATAAACGGAATCTGAGCCGTTGCCTGGAGGGGAATGCCCGTTGTGATCCCGCGCTCTTGCAGCCGCCAGAGGCCACGGCGGTTGCAAAGGCCCTCCGGGCCCGCAATTTCGACCTGTGCGTCAAGGGATCCTGGAAATGCGACCCACTGATGCTTACGCCGCAGGAAGCCGAAGCGGCCGCGAAGGCCTCTCGCCGGCGGAATCTGGACGCGTGCATGAACGGGTCATCGGACTGCGATCCGACCGTGCTACAGCAGGCGGAAGCGCTCCAGGTCAGCGCGGCGAACCATCAGCGCAACCTGGAGCGCTGCCTCAACGGTGCGAGCAGTTGCGTTCCAACCGAACTAAAGCCACAGGAGGCGGCGTCGGTGGAAGTCGCTCGTAAGCGCAGGAACCTGGCGGACTGCGTCAACGGGTTCTTTTCTAAATGTGACCTTTCTCTGTTAACCGCGCCTGATCTGGGCAGTGTGGCTGCCGCACAGCAGAACCGGATGACGCGGCGCGGGAAATAAGAGCATCATTGAGGCCGCGGTGGTTCCTGGAAAGGGCGTTGTACCAGCCGGCCTATGGTACCTTCGGAGTGGGTTGAGAGCGACAATCCACGCCCATGAGTATGCAATGCCGGCGAGAGTAGTTTACAATTGTCCATCGGTCCGGAGAGTATCAAAGAATGTTACAGCGTGCCTCTGAGGAATTGATCATACCGGGCAGCGGTACGGAAAGTCCGGCAGGCGCCAACCTCGCACCGGCAACACTCTTGCCATGGTATGCCTTGCGGGTGCGCTCCAATTTCGAGAAGAAGTCGGCGGTCCTGTTACGGCATAAGGGATTTGAGGAGTTTGCGCCCCTCTATCACGCTCGACGTTACTGGTCTGACCGGGTAAAGCTGGTAGAACTCCCCTTGTTTCCCGGGTATGTGTTCTGCCGCTGTAATGAGCAGAGCTGGCTTCCCGTAGTACAGACAGCCGGAGTCGTGAATGTCGTGGCTTTCGGCGGAAAGGCGGCGCCGGTCGATGAAGGCGAGATCGCATCTTTACGCTCGCTCGTAAATTCGTCGGTGCCTCTCGTCACCCGGGCTTTCTTGCAGGTCGGACGGCGTGTGCTGATCAAGCACGGCCCTCTGGCCGGCGTAGAGGGTATTCTGGAGGAGTTTCGCAAGGGATACCGGATCGTCGTGTCCATCAGCTTACTGCAACGATCCGTCTCGGCTGAAATCGATGCTGAGTGGGTAGCTGCCGTTTAATGAATCGTTTGGAACCGAAAAGGAATCTCGACCACGATGTCGACATCGATCGGCTCTCCATTGCGCATCGCGGGATGAAACTCCCAGGTCTGTAATTCTTCAGTGGCTCTCAGCCGGAAGGCTTCGCCGGCTGTGCCTCCCCGAAGGATCCTCGCGGATGAGACGCGGCCATTGGGATCGACCACGGCTGCGAGTTGCACTGTCCCGCTTTCCGGCGAATCCGGGGGAAGCGCTGTGGTTCCGGTCCAGGAGTACTTGCGGGCTGGAATCGGAGCCGAGATGCGCGAAGCACCTTCGTCGTGAGTATGACGTTCGGAGAACCAGAGAACCCAGTCTCCGGAATACTCGGGCAGGTCTGGAGCCGGAATGACCATGGTGTAGACGTCCCGGCCCGCGAACCGCGCCTCGATGCTGGCGGGAATGACGCGGGACGACGGCCGAAGTGGCGCCGACAAAGTGCGGTTCAGAGCCGGGAAGCTGATTTCCTTGACCAGGATACGCTTGGGAATCGTGCCTTCCGATGAAGGCGCGGCGGCTTCCGGTGGGCGCCCGGGCGCATTCTCAGAGGAACGCCCAGGCGCATTGTGGGCGAGCAAACCCGGCGCGGTTGCGGCACCGGGCTGAGCCGGCGTGCCGCTGGAGGCCGGACCGGCATTCGGAGCACGGGAGAACTGAGCAGTACGAGAGCCCTCCGGAATGGGACCGGGCGCCGGGTCGAGGCCGACCACGATTGCCGATAGGGCCGATCCTTTGCCGCCCGGCTCCCCCCTGATAATGGGTGCTGAGGTCGGGGGAGCCTCAAACAATGGTTGCGGACCGGTTGGGACAAGGGCTGGCGACGGAGGCACGAATACCTTCGGCACCGGCCGCGGAACGGCCGCAAGTTGCTGTGGTAGGAGGCCTCGCCCCAACGGATCGTTACCCAGTGTCCCCACTAGCTTCGGAGTGACGTGAGGTGGTTCGGCCAATGGCACGGGCGCGGGGTTGGGCTGCGGCGCCGAGGGCGAGGGCGGGGTGAAAGATTTCAGCGGAGCCTTAGGAATTGGGGGCGTGATTGCCTGGACGGCCAGGTTGGGCGCCGGGGTATCTGCGGGAAGTGGCTCGGGATGATCCGGCCGCTGGATGAACTGCTTCTGGGAGGCTGGCTTAGGCGAATTGGCAATCAAAATCCGGCCGGAGGGATCCTTCTGCCCTTGCGGAATCTTCGCTGGGCCGAAAGGTTGGGTCGGGGCAACTTCGGGCACCGGCGGGCGCGAATCGTACCAAAGGACCTTCTGCTGTTGAGGATTCTCCTTGGGAAGCATCTGGACCTGGTATGCCGGCATCCGAAAGTCATCGGATTGCAGGAGGATATCAAGCCCGAGAATCGCCCCAATGGCAATGCCGTGCACAAGCATCGAGAGCGCGAAGGCTAACCACCGAGGCCGGGCGGGTATCAATTCGGGCGGACGCCAGGAGTCGGGCAGGTTGGGCACAAATGAGAAACACGCTTCCCGGTTACTTTACCAGGAAGCGTGTTATGTCGGCAAAACCCGAAGGCGTCGTCGCGGACTAAGAAGCCTGCTGCTTCCGGCGGGTGAAAAACAGGAGACCGCTCAAACCCAGCGCCAAAGCACCGTAGAAACCGGGCTCAGGAGTGATTTGCACCAGGAATGTCTGGTAACCCGTGTGTCCAGAAAGGCTGCCATCGGAACCTGCCCCCCAGGTTACAACCGCCCAGTCGCTGGTGTTAACGCTTCCATTATTATAATTCAATCGTGCTTGTTCGACCCAGTACGCAACCTTGCCCGTGGGATCGTTGCCGGACGCCAGGAAGTTCTCTGGTGCGCTGCCGGTCGAATTATTCGTAATCGCCCAGATAGCCTCCTGGATGTAGTTGTTTTCGTTGCCTGCTGTCGGGGCGGCTATTCCAGAATCGAGATTATGCGGCGTCTGATAAGTGTATTGCATGACGAGCCAAGCCGCCATCTCATAACGACTTTGAGCATCCGGGGGCAGTGAGTGGGTGCCATCGGAATTGTTGGTCCAAGTGCCATCGAGGTTCCCCACAGTTCCATTCACATCTCCATAGCGAACGTTACTAGCGTCTGCCGTGATGTTCTGGAGGAGAATGATATTGGCGAGGGCCTGTTGGCCCCAAGAGAAGCTTAACTGATCGTCGACACACCAGAACGCAGTGGAACTAAACGTTGGGCCACTGGGCATATCTTTAACCGATCCTGTAAACTCGCCGCCGTTATCAATTGTTGGGGAGCCCAGCCAAGTCGTGCCCATTGTAACTTGTTTATCAATTCCGACGTAAGTGGAGCCGCCGGGGAGCGGGGAAGTAGCGAACCCGACTGGCACGGAAACGAGAGCCCCCGTCACCACGAACAAACTTGCGAAGCGCAATCTCATGAACAAGTTATCCTTTGTTAGGGCCTGGTAGCCTACAGAAGTTAATTACGTCCCAGAGTAGCGTTTAAAAGGACTCTTGGTCAAGCCCTTTGTCTTGTGCAAACACTGGAAAGTACCGGAATTCGCCCTGTAGGATTCATAGGACTAAAATGGCATGCGGGTCAAAGAATACTTTAATAATTGGCAAAGACTGAAACCACTCAGGTCGGGCGGGTATTAGTTCGGGTGGGCGTCAGGAGCAGACAAGTTGGCCACAAAAAGAATGCGCCCCCCGGTACTCTCGGGAGGCGCATCGTGTTAGCAAAAGTCGCGACCGCTAGCTACGCACTAAGATCGTGTCTGTTTCCGGCGAACAAGGACTGCTCAAAGTATGGGCTCCGTTAGGCCCGTTTTCTTCGCCTTACAAAAAAGACTAAGCCGCTCATACCCAGCGCCAAAGCTCCATAGAATCCCGGCTCAGGCGTCACCCGGACGAGGAATGTTTGACTCGCAGCGCCCTTAATATCGCCATAGGCGCCGGGGACGCCGATGGTCCCGGTGCTAGCATCGACCACCCAGGTCACTGCAGCCCAACCCTCCAGATTCACGCCTGCATAGTTCTGAGTAGCTTGGTATATCCAGTAACCGTCTTCCGTGTTAGGAGTAACCGAACTGATAGCGCCGTTGATGTCGTGATAACCGACGCCGGGATGCGTGTCGTTGTTCATTATCGCCCATATCGCCTCCTGGATTGCGTCCTGGGTTAGAGTCTCCCCAGATATCAATCCCGTGGAGAAACCATCGTACTGCGATATCAAATACGCTTCCATCTCGTAGCGAGCAGGCGCAGAGTAGGTGCCGCCAAGACCGTTTGTAAAATGGGTGTTGTCGAGACCCCCGTATTGCGTATTCGTACCATTGATGGCATCAAGGAGTACGATATTCGCGGGGCCAGAAGCTCCTGAGCCAAAATTAAGCTGATCATCCACACACCAGAAGGCCACATTGTTATCGGTTCCTACGGTGCCATAAAACTGGCCGCCACAGCCGCCCGGGACGATGTTGCATAGCAGAGTGGTGTTGGTGCTCGTCGTGACAGTAATGTTTTCCATTGTGTTGCTCAGAAACGCCGGAATTGGCGCCGGTGTAGCACAGGCGAGCGAAACCAACACGAATAGCGCGAAACACACTTTCACCTTCATAGATCGATCTCTCCTTTTGCTGGTCCCGAAGAGCATCAACCGAAGGTCGCAATGCCTCCGGCGCTCTTAGAAACTCTTACTATCGTCGGTTAGTATACGGCCACCTGCTTAAGTTATGCAATAGGGTTTGTGTGCTTTAGTCCCAGACTCGATAAAATATGAGTACCGGAACTTTTGGATAGGCTCCGTTACGGTTCGTCTGGCGGTTTTGCTCTGAAAGGCAGTACTGGTGTCTGGTGAGACATCAGGTTGCCGGCGCCCAGATAAACTGCTTGGCAGACGCTGTTTGTCGGTTCTGTGGCCGGGTGCAGAGCACTCTGCCGCCAGCTGCTAATAAAGGCTCAGTACTAGATTTAGTACTTCTAGAGCTAGGGGGTTCCCTTAGTGCAGCGAATCTAGTAAGCGCCGGATTTCTGCTGCTTCACTGACGGATGGCTTGTCCCGCAGAGCTGTTTCCAGTTGGGCTTTCGCTTCTTGCTGTCGCCCAAGTGCTGCCAGGACCATGGCCAGGTGCGTGTGGAACACTGGACGGTCCGGAAACTTGGTCGCTAGCGCCTGGAACACTTGCAGCGCATCGTTGAGCTTCTTAGACTTCAGGTAAACGATACCGAGTGTGTCCTTGAAGTCCGGATTCTCCGGTGCTTTCTGCAAAGCATGCTGTACCAGCGTAGCCGCCTCGTCGAGGTTGGTCTCGGCCCACGCGAGATGCCAGGCAAGGTTGTTCATGAAGAGCGGGTCATCGGGTCGAAGCTTCAGGCACTGGCGGTAAGCGGCGACGGCTTCCGGATAGCGTCCCGCCAGTCCCAAAGCATTGCCGAGACGGGCGGATACGAGTGGATCATTCGGAGCCAACTGCTGTGCTTTCTGGAAACTGCCACTTGCCAGATCGAGTTGACCCTTTTGCTGATATAATTCGCCGATTTGGGTCGGATAATCCGCGTCTTCCGGAAAGTCGGATGCGAGTTTCTGGAAGGTCTCCAGCGCCAAATCAAAGTCGCCCGCCTGGGCGGCAGTGGCCGCGAGCAGTGTTCTCATCTCGAGCGTATCGGACTGCTTTGCCTGCTGCCGAACGACTGCCAGGGCACGCCCCGGCTGCGCCTGGGCAAGGTAGACTGCTACCAAGCCCTTGATTGGTCGGATGTCATTTTTTGCGGAAACGGAAAGGTTGTGGAAAATGCGCTCGGCTTCGGCATAGTGCTTTTCGTCCAGATTCAGCGTAGCCGTCTGCAGCCATGGCTCAGCGAGATTAGGATTTTCCACAGTGAGGCGCCGGAGTTCGCCGCGGACTTCGCTGAAGCGGCCGCGCAACGCCCACGCCGACGTGCGGACCAACCGGGCGCCGA
>PLZX01000177.1 GCA_003152325.1 Bryobacterales bacterium
TGCGCATGATTCTGGAGCGCGAAGGCTACGCCGTCAATGTCTGCCGCTCCGTGGCGGATTTCGCGCGCCACCCCGACGCCCAGCGCGCCGACGCCTACCTTTTCGATATGAAGCTGCCCGACGGCAACGGCATCGACCTGCTCAAAACCGTTCGCCAGAACGGAGCCGCGCCCGCCATCATGATCTCCGGCCATGGCACCATCGCCGACGCCGTTGAGGCCACCCGCGCCGGCGCCTTTGACTTCCTCGAGAAACCGCTCAGCCGCGACCGCGTCCTGCTCGCCATCAAGAACGCGCTGGAACAGTCCAGCCTCCGCCAGGAGAACGAGCGCCTGCGCGAACTGGTCGGCGGCGCTCCCAAAATGATCGGCTCCACGCCCGCCTGGGCGCGCGCCGTCGAGCAGTCCACGCTCGCCGCGCGGTCCGATGCCCGCGTCCTGCTCATTGGCGAATCCGGCACCGGCAAGGAGTTGCTGGCCGCCCATATTCACCACTCCAGCCCCTTCTCCGCCGGCCCCTTCGTCAAAGTCAATTGCGCCGCCATTCCCACCGAACTGCTCGAAACTGAACTGTTCGGCCATGAAAAAGGTTCCTTCACTGGCGCCACCGCCACACGCCGCGGCAAATTCGAACAGGCCGACGGCGGCACCATCTTCCTCGATGAAGTCGGCGATCTCCACGGCGCTTCCCAGGCCAAACTGCTGCGCGTCTTGCAGGAAGGCGAGTTCCATCGCGTCGGCGGCGAGCAGATCATCCGTGTCGCCGTGCGCGTTATCTCCGCCACCAACCGCGACCTCGCCGGCATGGTCACGCAAGAAAAGTTTCGCGAGGATCTCTATTACCGCCTCAACGGCGTCCCCATCCGCGTCCCCTCGCTTCGCGAACGGCCCCACGATATCCGCCTCCTCGCTGAGTATTTCCTCGAAGAGTTCTGCTCCCGCAACAATTTCCGCCGCAAGATGCTCGACGAAACCGTCTTTCCCCTGCTCGACTCCTACCCCTGGCCCGGCAACGCCCGCGAGCTCCGCAACGTCATCGAACGCATGGCCATCCTCACCCAGGGCGACCGCCTTACCCGCGATGCCATCCCCGTGGAGATCCGCGTCCAGCGCGAAGCCGGCCCCAAGTCCACCATTCAGGAAGCCCGCGAATCCGCCGAGCGCGAGCACATCCTCCGCGCCCTGGAGGAATCCAGTTGGAACGTCTCCGGCGCCGCCCGCACTCTCGGTATGGAACGCACCAACCTCCACAAGCGCATCCGCGCCCTCGGCCTCACGCGCGGAAAATAGTGAACTCCGGACCCTTGCTATCATTGATGCTGTGATTTTCCCGCTGCTCCTTCTGGCTGCATCCCAATCTCTGCACGCGCAGACCGCGGAAAATGTGCTCCTGGTGGTCAATCGCAACGACCCCGTCTCCGTCCAGATCGGAGACTATTACCGCGAACGCCGCGCCATCCCACCCGGGAACGTCTGCTCGATCGATACTTTCCTCTACGAAGAGATTTCCTGGCAGATGTACGTCGATGGCGTCGAACGGCCCATCGGCGCCTGCCTCACCTCTGCCGCTCTCGAGGAGAAGGTGCTCTACATCGTGACCACCCGCGGCGTGCCGCTCAAGATCCTCGGCGGCGGATTGGAATTCGAATCCGAAAGCGCATCCGTCGATTCGGAACTGACCCTGCTCTACGGGAAACTCCACGGCAGTCACTTCCCGCGCGCCGGCACCGTTCCCAATCCCTTCTTCGGCAAACTCGACGCCGTCTTCCGCCATCCCGTTTACCCCATCTATCTCGTCACTCGCCTGGGAGCCTGGGACATGGCCGACGTCAAAGGCATGATCGACCGTCCGCTCGCCGCGAAAAACAGCGGCAAGTTCGTGTTCGATCTCCGCGGAACCCACGACGACGGCGACAAGTGGATGCGCGCCGCCGCCCGGCTGCTGCCTGCCAACCGCGTCATCATCGACGAGACTCCCGACGTCCTCTACCAGCAGAAGGACGTCATCGGCTATGCCAGTTGGGGCTCCAACGATCCCAACCGCAAACTCCGCCGCGTCGGCTTCGCCTGGCTCCCTGGCGCGGTGGTCTCCGACTTCGTCTCCACGAACGGCCGCACTCTCAACCCGCCGCCTGAGACCTGGCTGTTCCCCATGGGTTTCGCCGGCTCGACCCAGAGCCTCAGCGCCGATTACCTGCGCGAGGGTGCCACCGCCGCCACCGGCAGCGTCTACGAGCCTTTTCTCACTGGCAGCATTCGGCCCGATTATTTCTTCCCGGCCTACTACCGCGGCCGGAACTTAGCGGAGAGTTATTACCTCGCCATGCCGTTTTTGAGCTGGCAAGGCATCATTCTAGGCGACCCGCTTTGCTCCCTCGGCAAACCGTAGAGAGTAGCGGTCCCGGGGGTATCTCATCCTCGGTCGATGAGTTCCTTCAATGCGCTCGGGTACGCCGATTTCAACTCAGGATGCTCCTCCGCCAGGCGGATCAGGTCCAACTCGTCCTTCTTGCGTTTACTCAAGCGCCGCTGTGGATCGCTGTACGCCCATAGCTTGCCCTGCGTGACGTCTGCAAGGCTGGCGACGCTCACGCGAACCCCCAGGACTTCGGCCTCCACGGACCGGGACAGGAACGCCTGATACCTCTCGTCCGTGGTGAACTGAATCCGGAGATCGCTTCCTGGCGCCTGCACATTCAGCGAGTGGAGATGATCATCCGCCTGGAAGCCTTGCTCCTGAAGGTGCCCGGCGAGCTTGTAAAGTCTGGATGCGATCACAACGATGTCGGCATCCAGCGTGTACACGGGCTCCACGTAGCAATTGACGGCCAAACCGCCGATCAAACAATAGGGTCCGAACGATTCGCAGGCTTTGACCAGCCGCGCAAAGTCGGTCCCACCACCTTGGGTCGTCAGCTCGTACGCCTCCAGTGCTGTCACAACTTCACTATAACGCTAGCGGACAGAGCGGTCTGTCCACGGTTCTCCTATCCCGCGCTACTCTTGCGCGCCCTCTTCTTGGGCGCCTCGGCCATTTCTTGGTGTCCCGCCGCTGCCGCCGCGGTCGCCGCGAGGGCCGGCTTGCGCTTCTCCGCGAGGCTCTTTTTCAGCGCTTCCATGATGTCGATCACCGGCGCGATATGCGTCTCCGGAGTCGCCACCACCTTGCGCCCATCGATCTTGGCCTCGATCATTTTCTGCAGGTTCTCGCGATAGTCGTCGTGGTATTTCTGCGGCTCGAACTCGGCTTCCAGCGACGAAATCAGCATCTTCGCCATCGCCAGCTCCTTGTCCTTCACCAGGCTGGTGTCGGTGCGGAACTCTTCCACCTGCCGGATCTCGTCCTGGTAGTACATGGTGTGCGAGAGAATGCCCTTCGCGCCCGGCCGCAGGATGATGATGTGCTCGCGATTGTGCATCGCCACCTTGGCCACGCCGTAGTAGCTGGATTCGCGCAACGCCTGGTAGAGCAGGGCGTACGGCTTCTCGCCGCCTTCATCCGGCGCCACGTAGTAGGAGCTCTCCAGGTACACCGCGTCGACGTCGCCGGCTTTGACGAATTCCAGAATCTCCATCACCTTGGCCGTTTTGGGCGCGACCTTCTTGATGTCTTCGTCGTCGATCTCGACGTAGTGATCTTTCTCGTACTCGTAGCCTTTCACCAGCTCGCTACGCGGCACCGGCTTGTCTTCGACCTGGCAGTAAGTCACCTGGCGGATCCGCGAATGGTCGTCCTTGTGAAGCAGGTTGAAGCTGATAGTTTCGCTTCGCGCCGCGCTGAATAGCCGGATGGGGAAAGAAACCAAGCCGAAAGTCAGGTGGCCTTTCCAAACGCTCGATGCCATAACTGTTTCCCTCTCGTCTCGCTGGCTCCCAGGGTACTACAAACGTGAAGTGAATGTATATATTAGGGGACGCGGTGGATTTCCTTCATAACCCGTGCAGCATCCCGATGCTCTTCACGCTTCGCGGATCGCAGAGGCGAAGCCGAGATTGCCCGCGGCGAATATGTGACTTTGAACGACGTCCTCCATGACTTGGACCGTCCTCGTCGCAAGAGCGACGCGAAAACATCTCGCAAAGCTCCCCGCTAAAGACCAGCAGACATCCTCAAACTCCATGGAATGGATGACCGCTGGCGCCAAGCGCCATTGTCCGACGCACCTCCGCCACGTATTAGTTCGGCGCAATCTCCTGCAAATGTTAGGATGTAGAGGCACTCATGCCTCTCGAGGAGTACGCTGCCAAACGCCGCTTCGAGAAAACCCCGGAGCCCGCTCCCTCTGCCGCCAAGCCGCGCCCCGCGGGCCATTACTTTTGCGTGCAGCGCCATGACGCCACCCGCCTGCATTACGATTTCCGCCTCGAGATCGATGGCGTCTTGAAATCCTGGGCCGTGCCCAAAGGTCCGACACTCGATCCTACCCTGAAACATTTCGCCGCCCACGTGGAGGACCACCCCATTGCATATGGCGATTTCGAAGGCACCATACCGGCCGGCAATTACGGCGCGGGCAGCGTGATGCTGTGGGACTGCGGCACTTTCGACTTGATCGGCGATTCGACCGGACTCGAACAGATCGCGCGCGGCGACCTGAAGTTCCACCTCCACGGAGAAAAACTCAACGGCGATTTCGCCCTGGTCCTCATGAAGGGCCGCGGCAAAGGCAACGAGTGGCTCATTCTCAAGAAGCGCGACCAGTTTGCCGTGGAAGGCTGGGATGTGGAGGCGCACGCCGCTAGCGTACTCTCCGGCCGCACGCAGGAGGAGATTGCCCGCAACCTTCCGGCCCGCAAGGTCAAGCGCCCGACCGCCGGCGATACCAAGCGCGTATGGGCCTCCAGCCGGCCGGCCAGGAACGCGCGCACCTCCGCATCGCCGGAGCCGCAACCGCCGGCGTCGCGGGCTTCAAAACCCAAACTGAAGATCGATCTCGCCGCCGTGAAGGGCGCGCGCAAGGCCGCCATGCCCGAGGCCATCGAGCCGATGCTCGCCACCCTCGCCGGCCAGCCTCCGCGCGGCGCCGAGTGGCTCTTCGAAGTGAAATGGGATGGCGTGCGCGCCATCGCATTTATGGAGCGCGAGGAGGTTCGCATCACATCGCGCAGCGGCCTCCGCTGCGAACGCCAGTATCCGGAGTTGGCCGTCATCCATCACCAGGTGAGCGCTCACGAAGCCATCCTGGACGGCGAAATCGCCGTGCTCGACGAAACCGGCGTCTCCCGTTTTCACCTCATTCAGCCGCGCATCGCCAACTCCGATCCCAACTCCATCGCGCATTTGGTGCGCTCCCGGCCGGTCGTCTATTTCGTCTTCGACCTGCTCTACCTCGACGGTTACGATTTGCGAGGCGCGCCGCTTTCTGTCCGCCGCGAGTTGCTGGAAAAAGTGGTCGCTTCC
This sequence comes from Bryobacterales bacterium, assembly GCA_003152325.1. GTDB lineage: Bacteria > Acidobacteriota > Terriglobia > Bryobacterales > Bryobacteraceae > PALSA-129. The sequence goes on from PLZX01000177.1 coordinate 5,401, forward strand.
CGCGGCGTGCTGCGCGTTTCCGAAGTCTTCCCCGGCGCCGGCGCGGAGATGCTGGAGGCCGCCCGTGAGACCGGCCTAGAGGGCATCGTCGCCAAGCACGCTTCCAGCGCCTACGAATCCCGCCGCAGCCGCGAGTGGCTCAAAATCAAAATCGTCGGAGAACAGGAATTCGCCATCGGTGGTTTCACCGCGCCCCAGGGAGGCCGCGACCACTTCGGCGCGCTCGTTCTGGGCGTCTATGACGATGGTGCGCTGCGCTGGGTCGGCAACGTCGGCACCGGCTTCGACCAAAAACTGCTGGCTTCATTGCATGCCCGCCTCCTGCCGCTCGTCACCAAAACCTGCCCGTTCGCCGAACGACCCAAGCCCGATAAGGGCATCACGTGGGTGGATCCCGAACTCCTCTGCCAGGTGAAGTACGCCAACTGGACGCCCGACAATCACCTTCGCGCACCCGTGTTTCTGGGCCTCCGCAATGACAAGTCGCCGCAAGAAGCCGTGCGCGAAGATGCCTCCCCCAGACCGCCCCTGCTCGCCGACGTCAAAGAAGCCTCGCTCCAGATCGATGGCCGCGCCTTGAAGTTCACGAATCTCAAGAAAGTCTTCTACCCCGCCGAAGGCTACACCAAACGCGATGTCCTCAACTATTACGATGGCGTAGCCGGCCTCATCCTGCCCCACCTCAAGGACCGCCCGCTGTCGCTCAAGCGGTACCCCAACGGCATCCAGCAGCAGCACTTTTTCCAGAAGGACGCCCCCGATAGCTTCGCGCCCTGGCTTCGCACCGAGCTGATCGACGACATCCACTACGTCTTCACCGGGGACCGCGCCAGCCTTCTCTACCTGGTCAACCTCGGCTGCATCGATCACAATCCCTGGATGAGCCGCTCCCCTTCCCTCGATCATCCCGATTTCATCCTCATCGATCTCGATCCGCAGGAGTGCCCTTACGACAAGATCGTCGATGCCGCGCTGCTGGTGAAGCGCCTGCTCGACCGCATCTCGCTCACCGGCTACCCCAAGACCACCGGCGGTGATGGCATGCACGTCTATATTCCGGTCGAGCCAGTTTACACCTACGAGGAAACGCGCACCTTCGCCGAGCTGATCGCGCGCCTGGCAGTCTCGGAGCAGCCGGACCTTTTCACCACGCCGCGCTCGGTCGCCAAGCGCCAGAAGAACCGCGTCTATTTCGACTATCTGCAAAACGGAAGGTCCAAGACCATCGCCGCGCCCTATGTCCTGCGCGCGTACCCCGGCGCGCCGGTAGCGACTCCTCTGGAATGGTCCGAGGTGCGACACGGCCTGCATCCCACCCAGTTCAACATCACCAACGCGCTCGACCGCTTCGCCGCCCGCGGCGATTTATTCGCCGGCGTCCTCGATCGTCCCCAACAACTGCAGACCGCGCTGGCGAATTTGGAAAAGCTCTTCCGGTAATTGGGTGGCGATGTCGGTTGCGCCCTGGAGCAGGTCAAATTTCCGTGACGCGGGTGTGAGCAGCGGCCCCTACCAGGGCGGGGCGTAACCGAACGTCATGGTGATCGAGATGCTGCGCGCCGGCAGCAGCGTCAAAATGTCTCCCGGCGCCGGGACGTTGCTCTTCGTAGACGCGGCGGAAATACCCACGATGCTATGTTGATCGAGTAGATTGTTGATTCCAAACCGGATCTTAGTTCCACGCAGGGCGCTCTCGCCTTTGAACGTGTAATTGAAAAACAGGTTGGTCACATTGAAGGGATTGATGAGGAACGCCTGGTTCACGGTGCCATTGTCGTTGTACATGCTACCGACTCGTTTGTTGAACATGCCAATGTCCCAGTTGCGGGCTTGGTAAGTCAAGCCAACAGATTCGGTATTCTTGGGAGTGTTCGCGATCCACAGCCCTCCGTTTGCATACTGCGGGCCACCCTGGTACTTGGCAGCACCCATCGTTCCGTTCAGGTACAAA
>PLZX01000231.1 GCA_003152325.1 Bryobacterales bacterium
GAAATCCGCGTCCTTCTCATGGATGTGCGCCGAGTCCCGCAACATCCAGTTGCACAGATCGACGGTCGCCGGCGTCGTGTAGATCGGCCCGCCGAACCCGCTCTTGACCAGCGTCGGCAGGTTGCCGCTATGGTCCATGTGCGCGTGCGAGAGCACCACCGCATCGATCGATGAGCCCGCAAACGGCAGGTAGCGGTTCTTCGCTTCGGCAGCCTTGCGCCGCCCCTGGTTGAGCCCGCAATCGAGCAGCAGCCGCCTCCCGCCCGCTTCCACCAGGTGCATGGAGCCTGTGACCTCACCCGCCGCACCCCAAAACGTGACCTTCATTGCGCCCCCGCAACTCGTAATGGTAACGCATCCTGCGCCGCCGCCCTGCCTGGGGCCCGGTGATACACTGGACGTACAATTTATTGAAGAGGAAGTGATCTCAATGTCTCGTGCCGGCGTACGCCTGATGTGCCTCGCGATTCTTTATTGCGGTGTCGAAGGGCTCGCGCAGCCTCCCGCCGCGCAGCTCAACCCCGCCGTCAAGAAGATCGTCGACGAAGTCTCCGAGGAGCGCATCGGCGCCATCATGAAGAAGCTCGAAAGCTTCGGTACCCGCTACGTGGGCTCCGAGAAGGACAACCCGGCCCACGGAATCGGCGGCGCGCAGAACTGGATTTTGAGTGAGTTCAAGAATTACAGCCCGCGCCTGGAAGTCAGCCTGCAGAAGTTCACCGTACCCAAGAGCCAGCGCGTCCCCACCGAGACCGAGCTCAACAACATCGTGGCCGTGCTCCCCGGAACCATCGACAAGGACCGCTACGTCATCATCTCCGGCCACTACGATTCCATCGCGCTGCGCCGCACGGCGAACCAGCCCCTTCGCACCGACGACGCCGGGCCGGCCTCGCCCGCCGATGCCGACCCGCTCGCCCCAGGCGTCGCCGACGACGGCTCCGGCACCGCCGCCACCATGGAGTTGGCTCGCGTCATGAGCCAGTATCAGTTCGATAAGAGCATCGTCTTCGTCACCTTCGCCGCCGAAGAGATTGGCCTCAACGGCAGCCGCGCCTACGCCGCCAAGGCTAAGGAAGACAAGATGCAGATCGAGGCCGTGCTCAACAACGACATCATCGGCAGCGATATCTCCGGCAACGGCCGCTCCGCCAACAACCACCTGCGTGTGTTCTCCGAGGGCCCCGAGGATTCTCCCAGCCGCTCGCTGGCCCGCTACACCAAAGAAATCGCCGAGCGCTACATGCCCTCCATGACCGTCGACCTGATCTTCCGCCACGACCGCTTCGGCCGCGGCGGCGACCATTCTTCGTTTGTGGCCCAAGGCTTCACCGCCGTGCGCTTGACCACCCCGAGTGAAAACTACGCCAACCAGCACACCGCCGCCGATACCTTCGCCAATGCCTCCGTACCCTACACCACGCGCGCGGCCAAAATGAACGCCGCCGTCCTGGCGACCCTCGCGCTGGCTCCGAAACCTCCCGTAGTGGCAAATCCGCGGCCCGCTGGCGCAGCCGGTGGTGGAGCACGCGGCGGCGCGCGCGGCGACACCGCGGCAGCAGCCGGCACGAATCCCCCAGCCGCGGGAGCCCCAGCCGCCGCCGGTCGGGGTGGCCGCGGCGGCCGTGGACCCGGCCTCAGCCGCGGTACCGGCTACGACGCCGTCCTGCGCTGGGCTATGCCCAATCCCGAGCCCGATCTAGCCGGCTACTCCATCCTGATCCGCGACACCACTGCGCCGGTCTGGCAAAAAGAAATCTACGTCGGTAACGTCACCGAGTACACCATGCCCGATCTTTCGATCGACGATATCGTGATCGGCGTCCGTGCTATAGACAAGGACGGCAACCCGAGCCTGGTCTCCGCCTACGAAATGGCCCCCACCCGCCTCATCGACGCGAACCAGCCGCAGCAGCCACGTCCACCCGGAGGCCAGTAGACACCTCCGTGCCGCGAGACCCCTTTCTGCAAGCCGCCATCGAGCAAGCCCGCGAGAGCCTCGCGGAGGGCGGTATTCCCATCGGCTCCGTGCTGGTGCACGAAGGCCGCATCATCGGCCGCGGCCACAACCGCCGCGTGCAGACCGGCAGTCCCATCGACCATGGCGAAATGAATTGCCTCCGGAATGCCGGTCGTCTGTCTGCTAGGGTCTATCGGGACTGTGCGCTGTACACCACGCTGTCACCTTGCCCCATGTGCAGCGGCGCCATCCTGCTTTACAAAATCGCCCGCGTCGTCGCCGGCGAAAACCGCACCTTCCTCGGCGCCGAAGAATATCTGCGCGCCAACGGCGTTCAGGTAGAGGTTGTTCAGGACGAGGAATGCATTCAGTTGATGACGGACTTCATCCAGGCAAATCCTCGTCTCTGGAACGAAGACATCGGCGTGTAGTCAGTCCGTCAGGGCGAAAGCGGTCCGGACCGGGAACATACTTTACAGAACGTCACTTCTCTCCCGCCCCGTCCCCATAAAACGCATTAAAGAAAAACTTGTACGCTGCGTGCGATTGACCCCGCCATTGCGGTTTGAAGCCCAGCAGGATCACGTGGCCCTTACCGTACTCCGCTTCGAGCGCCGCGGCTTTGCCCTCGATAGCCTCCGGACCCGCCAGGTAGCCGCTCGCCAACGGCGAACGTTCGCGCGGATAACGCGCCAGCACCTTGCCTTTGAAATCGGTCTTGGTGTCGAAGGCCGGCCCGCGTTCGAACATCACAATCGTGTCGGCCGAAAGACCGGCCGTCAGCCGGTTCTTGGTGTCCTCAATGTGCACTGTCAGCAGGCAGCCGGAGCAGAAAAACTGCCCGGCCTGTCCGGGCGCCAGTGCATTCGTCACCGGTAGGTTGAACTGGTTGATGGCGAATAGCGACGCGTTGTTGAAGGCCACCAGAGTCCCGCCTTCGTTCACGAAGTCGCGCAGCTCTTGCGCGCCTTCCTCGCCGATGCCGCCGGCGTACCGTTCCGGAATGGTGCCCGGGCGGTGGCCTTCCAGTATCGACCGCTCGTTCATATCCGGAATCACGATGGTGTCGAAATGCTCGCGCAGGTGCCCGGCGCGCACATCGGCGTTATAAAGGCTGGTGAACGGGAACTGGTATTGCTCCAGGATCCACCGCGTCCAACCTTCGTCGATCGACGCCACCCACGGCCGGTAGAGGCCGATGCGCAGCGCCTTCACCGGCTTGGCGCCTTCCTTCGCCGCCCCGGCGCGCAGCCGGTTCTCGCTCAGAATCGCGTCCAGCTTGCCCTTGTCGAGATCCGTCGCCGCCAGGTCGTCTCCCGCCGCCGTCACCTTGCCCTTCGCCGCCAGAATCTGGTTCATGGCGCGGAAGCTCGCATTCGCCGCAAGCTGGAACGGCGCCGCCAGCCCCGTGATCTCCTTCACCGGACGCAGCGAATCGCGAAATGGCTTGGTGAGCGGCGTAGTGACCGCGTGAACTTCCACACCCATCTGGTACGGCAGCGTCCAGCCCGTCACATCGTACGGCCGCTGCGAGAGCGTGGGATACACCTGCGGCTCGAACAATTCCTTCACCAGCCCGGCGAACGGCTGATCCATCAGGATCACCCACGCATCCGGCTTCGGGGACTGATGCACCTCGATGCCTTGCAGCATCAGCTTCTCCATCAGCACCGCCGCCTCCGGAGCGTCGTGTTGCTCGCGCGGAATCTCGTAGGCGAAGGGCGGCTCTTTGGTGAACCGCTCGATGGTGTCGCGCGCCGCCCGATACTTGTTGTAAGCCATCTGGGCGTGATACTTCGAACTGAGATTCAGCACCGCCATATCGGCTTCCAGCATGTAGCGGCAAGCGTCGGCCAGGCGCCACCAGCCGCCGCGCCACGGACTCGAATACAGCATCTCGGTGCCTAACCCTTGCCGCGCCGCGGGAAACTCGTCCACGGTATAAAAATGCGGCGTGGCGTAGCGGTAGAGCGCCGTCTCCGTGAAAAAGGAAATAGTGTGACGGAAATTGCCGACGTTATCGAGATACCCCGGATACCAGACGTCGAAACTTTCCTGGTGCATTGACCCCGTAAGGCCGTGGTCGTCCAGGTCCTGCGCGATCGACATCCCGATCAGGCTCAGCCACCGCAGCATCAGCGGATGGATGTTCCCCGAAATCGGATCGGCGAACGGCGGCAGATAAATCCGTCCCGGAAACGGCGCGGTCTGGTGCTGCGTGTAGAAGACCAGCGGCTGAGTCTCGAGCGTGGCTTTGGTCACCACGCGCGATTCCAGCATGTTCAGCATGTAGCCGTCGCGGTTGTTGTCGTGCCCCACGTATTCCTGGTAGAGCGCCGGCAGCGGACTCACCTCATAGGGCGTGCCCAGGTTCTGGCGATACCAGTCGGCCACCGCCGTCTGCCCGTCCGGGTTGATCGAAAACCACAGCTCCACGATCAGGTTCTGGCGAATTGCCTTGATCTCGGGCGTCTCGCCCGCGACCAGGTCATAGCCCAGTTGGATGGTGTGCTGATGGTTGGCGACTTCATCCGCGTGCAGGCCGCCATCGATATGGATAATCGGCTTGGTATCGCGCGCCAGCGTGCGCGCCTGCTCTTCGCCGATGCCGCGCGCCACCCCCAGGCGCCGCGAGACATCCTTATAGTGGTCGAGTTGGGCCAGGTTCGGTGCATCCGAAATGAAGGCCATGAACCAGTCACGGCCCTGCGAGGTCTTGCCCACATTGACCAGCTTGAGGCGGTTTGACGCGGCCGCCAGTTTGCGAAAATAGCCCAGCGCGTCCTCATACGTCGCGAGGTAGAAATCGTCGCCGGGCTTATGGCCGAGCACGGATTCCGGAGTTGGCGCCGGCGCCTGAGCGAACGCGCCCACCGCCAGCAGGCACAGAACCGATACCTTCTTCATGGCACCACCACCAGTTTGTATTGCTCCAACAGGTCGTCGATTTTGGAGGCGCTGAAGTCCTTGGCGCGCAGGTCCGCCGCCAGCCGTTTGAGCTGCGCGGACCAGGTCGCTTCCGCGCGAACCACGGCCGCATCTTCCACCTGCGCGCGCAGATCGTCGAGCACCGGAATGCGGTCGCGCTGGAACGCGTCGAGAGCCGCTTCCAACTGCTTGCCCGGCTCGGCCGCCAACGGTCCGCGCGCCGTGAAATAAGCGCGATTGAGATCCAGCAGCCGGGTCACCTCCGTCTTCACCGCGTCGGCCTCCCTTCTCCATGCCGCCTGCTGCGGATTGCCGCCCCCACGCCCACCGCGGCCTCCACCACCGGCCGCTTCCGGCGCCATCGACGAGTTGAAATACAGCGCATTGAACAGGAACTTGTAGGTGCCGTGCGACTGGCCGCGCCACTGCGGCCGGAAGCCCAGCAGGATGACGTGGCCGCTGCCATAGTTGGCGTCGAGCGCCGCTGCCTTGCCCTCAATCAGCGCCGCGCCCAGCAGAAAACCGCTCACCAGCGGGCTGCGATCCTTAATATAAGTGGCCAGCACTTTGCCGCGAAAAGTGGGCCGCGTATCGAAGACTTCATTGCGCTCAAACATCACCGCCGGAGCCGCCGGCAAGCCCGCCACCACGGGATGATTGGGCTCTTTGATCTCCACGCGCAGCAGCGCGCCGGAGCAGAAAAACTGGGTCTGGCCGAGCCCCGCGAGCACGTTGGTGACCGGCAGGTTGAATTGTTCGATGGCGAAAGCCGCCGCGTTCCCTAGCGCCACCAGTGTCCCGCCGGCCGTCACAAAAGCGCGCAGCTCCTCCGCGCCCGGTTCGCCGATGCCGCCAGCATATTGTCCCGGCACGGTGCCGGCGCGCATTCCGTCCATGATCTGGCGCGTGGCCATCTCGGCAATCACGATGGTGTCGAAACGGTCGCGCAGATGGCCGCTGAGCACATCGGGGTTGTGCAGCACGGTGAAGGAGAAGTGAAACTGCTCCAGGATCCAACGCGTCCAGCCCGCGTCGATGTTGCCGTTCCAAGGCTCGTAGATGCCGATGCGCGGCTTCTTCACCGCCCACGCCTCCGGAGCTTCCTTGAGCGACGTGGCGTTGACGCCGTTCCTTTTCAGAATCGCTTCCGCGTTGCCGCTGGCGTAAATGGTGCTCTCCGCCTTAGCGAAGCTGACGGTTCCGCCGCCATCGAGAATCTCGTTCACCGCGCGCAGCGCCGCGTTGCTGTTGTGCGAGAACGCGAACACCGGCCCCGCACCTTCCACTTTTCCCGGCAGCGGCTCCGCCTTTTCGATTCTCCGCAGCAAACGCCGCGTGGCCTCCATGACGGGCTGTGCCACGGCCACCACTTCGACGCCCATCTGGATGGGCAGCGTCCAGCCCGTGACGTCGTAGGGCGTCTGGGCCGGCGCAGCAGCGCCCGGCGCAGCGCCCCCGACTGGAGGAGCGGCGGCCGCGCCGCGACCACCACCACGTCCGCCGCCACCCGTCGCCGGAGCAGCCGGAGCCACCGCAGCCGCAACACCGCGACCGCCACCGCCGGCCGCCGCCGCCGGAGCAGCCGTAACAGTAACCGCCGCGGGACGCGGCATGTCCGGGTACTTTTGGATATCGAACAGCTCTTTCACCAGCGCCGCAAACGGCTGGTCCATCAGAACCACAAAGTCGCCTGCCTTATAAGTAGAGCCGTTGGCCGCGAATTCCTTGGTTGCCTGATGCACTTCAATGCCGTCGATCAGCAACTTCTCCACCAGCGTCTCCGCCGTAGGCGTATCGCGCTGCTCGCGCGGAATGATGTAGGCGAACGGCGGGTCCTTGGTGAAGCGATCGATCACGTCTCGCCCCGCGCGGTACCGGTCATAGAGCAATTCCTCGCGGTTCTTCGAAGCCGTATCGAGCACCGCCATCGACGCGCCCAGCGTATACCGCACCGCATCGCCCAGCCGCCACCAGCCGCCGCGCCACGGGCTCGAATAATAAACTTCGGTGCGCAGATCCTGCTTGTCGCGCGGAAATTCGTCGGTGGTATAAAAGTGCGGCGTGGCGTATTGGTAGAGCGCCGTTTCCGTCAGAAAGGAAACCGTGTTGCGGAAATTGTTCACGTGATCGACAAAGCCCGGATACCAATCGTCGAACCGCCCGCGGTGCATGGCGCCTGGCATGTCGTGCTCGTCCAACCAGGCCGCCATGGCCGTGCCGAAAAGGTTCACCCAGCGGTACATCAGCGGGTGCGGATTCAGCGAGACCGGGTCTCCGAACGGCGGAATCCAGATGCGCGCCGGAAACGGCGCCGTCTGGTGATGGTTGTAAAACACGTTGGGGTAATACTCGAGTTCCGCCCGCGTGATCACCTGCGACTCCGCCATATTGTTCATATAGCCGTCGCGGTTGTTATCGTGCCCGATGTATTCCTGAAACAACGCCGGCATGGAGCTCACCTCGTAGGGCGTGCCCAGGTTGCTCCGATACCAGTTGGCCACCATGTTCTGGCCATCGGGATTGATGGAGAACCAGAGCAGCAGGATGACGTTGTCGAGGATCGCCGCGGTCTCCGGGTCGGTGGCCGTCACCAGGTTATAGGCAAGCTGGATGGTCATCTGCGCAGGAGCAACCTCAGTGGAATGGAGGCCGCCGTCGATGTGCACCATCACCTTGCCGGTGTGGGCGAGGCCGCGCGCCTGCTCCTCGGTGAGTCCCTTCACCAGCGCTAGCTTTCGGGCCGTATCCTTGTACTTATCCAGATCGGCCAGATTCCTGGCGGAAGAAATGATGGCGATATCCCACTCACGCCCTTGCGTGGTCTTGCCGACGCGCACCAGCTTCAGCTTGTCGGTGGAGTGCGCCAGTTTCTGAAAATATCCCAGCGCATCGTCATAAGTGGCGAGATAAAAATCGTCGCCCGGTTTGTGGCCGAGCACGGATTCCGGGGTGGGAACCTGGGCCAGCGCGGAACAAAGCGGAGCCAACAGCAAGAGGCCAGCAAGCTTCATAAGAAGCTTAGCCTATCACGTTCGCTACATCCCTACTTTCCGCAATGCCTTGTCCCACTCCTCCGTCGAAATCAGAAGTATCGTCACCTGTTTCTCATCGCCCTCGCGTAGCTCCACCACAACAGACTTCTCTCGCAGCGCCGCGGCCAGCTCCGGACTGCCCCACATATCTTCGTCGAACCCTTCGATCGCAAACAGCCGGTACTTTCCCGGTGGCATCTTTTCCAGTTGGAACTGCCCGGCCTGATCGGCCTTCACCGAATCGCCCAGCGCCTCCGCGCGTGAGTGCTCTTCGTCCATCCAGACTACCGTCGTCGCCAGCGCGGCCGGCGCCGCCTCCGCGCGCTCCACGTGCCCGCTCACCTGCGCCAGGTTCGGGCTGAACACCGCCTGCACCAAACCGGGCGCACCGCTGCGCAATTCAAGCACCGTGTCCGGACGCGCCCGCCCATCGATGATCAAGCTCTTCAGGTATCCTTCTTTGCCGCGCCAGTCCAGCCAGTACTCACTGGCCTTCAGCCCGCGAAGAACGAAGGAACCGTCCGCCTTCCCCATATTCGATCCGCGCACGTCTCCGGTTGCCATCTCGCGAGCCCTCACCGGAAATGGGGTTGCATTCTTCGGCCCGTCGATCACTGAGATTCTGACATCAAACGACCGGGCAGGCGTCAGCACGAGACCGTCTACATCACCGTCCGTAAGATCCACGTCCATCTCAATGCTTGCCGTAGCAAAAGTGTGGAGCGAGTATTTGCCCGGGATCAAATTGTGCATGGAAATCGAACCATCCTTGCCAATCGCGGCACTTACTCGGCGGCTATTCTTGTCGTCCCTGGCTTCGAGCGTCGCCTGGTCCTCGTGCTCCACGCCAGGCGCCAAGCGCGCCGTGAGGCTTCTGCCGCCGGTGCGAGGCGAGATGGCAATCATGACGCTGGCATTCTCGCCCGGTTGGAGCGTGATAGGAGTCGCCCGCTCAAACTTGAAGCTGCTCCCGAAGTAAGTGGGAGGCCCGCTGCCGGGCGTTGGCGTTCCCTTCTCATCCAGGCCGGCGCTCTCCTGGCGCTCTTCGGCGCTGACGTAATAAACTCCCGGCGCCAGCGGGCCGAAATGGAACGCACCGCGGTCGTCCGAATCGAATTGGGAAATCCAGTCGCTGTTCCAGCGGTGTTCCGCCGAATCCCAAATCCTGTGCCAGAGCACTACCTGAGCGTTTTCGAGCAATTCGCCGCTCGAGTCTGTGACGGTCCCCGCCAGGGAGCCGCTCCGCGTCATCTTGAAAGTCACGGCCGGCGTTTCCGTCACGCCATCGACGTTCAATTCCATGCCCTCTGTCGTTCCCAACCGCCCGCCGTACACCAGGGGCATGTACGCGGCGCGCTGCGCGATCAGCTTATAGACGCCAGCCTGCAGGCGTTCGAAACAGAATGCGCCTTGGAGATCGGCAAGACGGATGATAGCCGGCTTAAACGGCCTTCCCAGAGGATCCGCCACAACTCTGGTGCCGGCGAGCGGCTTGCCGGTCTCGACATCCACCACCTTGCCGCTCATCAGACAGGCCGCCATCCCGGCATGCACGGTCACAGCAGCCAGCAGAACCATCCGCCCTTTCATGGCTTAGCCTTCTCAATGGCCCGCGCGATATCCTCCGTCGTCAGCGGCGAGACCTCCGTGTGGGCGCTGCCTCTCTTTTCGAGGTCCACCACGGCGCCGCGACTCTGAATCTCCTTGACGAACGGCATGTTCTGCCACAAGCCTTCATCGAAGCTCGGGCTCACGAATACCAGCCACCGGCCGGGCGGCACCAAGTGAAACTGAAATTGGCCGTTCGCATCGATCTCGACGCTTCGCGCTCCCGTGTTGCTGGTGGATCCGTCCGCCGAAACCAGCACAGCGCGCGCTGCCGCCACTCGCGACTGCGCCGCGCTCGAAACCGAACCAAGCCACTTGACCGTTCCGGCCACATCGCCCGTGCCAGCGCCCAGCACAATCTCGATTTCGCCCGGCGCACCATCTCGCAGGTCGATCTTGCCGCCCTCCGCCGCTTGCCCACCGACTGTAACGGACTTCAGGTATACATCGCCCTCGGAGGCGGTCCTCAGCACATATTCTCCGCACTGGACGTTTTGCTGGACAAAGTCGCCATCCCGATCCGGCGAACAGCGGGGACTGTAATTGGCGACGAACCAATCCAGTTGCTGCAGAACAAGCTTGACCGAGGAGAGGGGCGCCGTCACGCCCTCTTCCTCAAACCGTGCGCGGCCCCGCACATCGAATTGTGGCCTGGCCGGAACTTTCACGCCATTCACGTCGTGATCGGTCACGTCGACGGGAATCAATGGTGCTGTCGGTAGGCCGCGGAACACTCGCACATCTACCCAGTAACTGCCGGGCCTCACCCCGGCCCAATCGAACGAGCCGTCCTTTTCGATAAACCCACCCGCGACTCCGCGGTAGTGATCACCGTTGCGGCTGCGGAGATACACGGGCTTGTTCCCGAGCGAATCGGCGTACGATGCGAGAACTCCACGAACGTGGTACGTGACCACGGGCGCCAGCTTGAAATCGACCCCGCCCAGTTGCTGCCCCGGCCGCAGTTCCACGGGCGATACATGCTCGATGCTGGCCGCGCCCGGATAGTAGACCGCGCCAATCCGCATTTCCGGCTTTCCGACATCTTCGCTGAACGTGTAGTTGAGGCCTCCCGGCCCACCCGAGCCCGCGGTCAGGTAATACTTCCCGGGAGGCAGCTTCAGCCGGTACTCGCCGCGATCGTCCGCCTGTACCCCCTCTCTCGCTATGTAGACGCGGAGGCCGTCCTGCCAGATCGCTCCGACCGCCGCTACAGCAGCGTCTGGCAGCGCTTGTCCCTGCGCATCGGTGACGCGGCCAGTCACCACGGCTTCGGCGTCGAGCAGAATCGACGCATCGGTGATACTCTGCTTTGCCTCAAAGTGCAGGAGGAAACTCTCCCACCCCGCTTGCAGCGTGACCGTGTGCGCATCGGTGTAACCCCGCGCGCGCACTTCGATATGGTAATCGCCCGGCGCGATGGTTTCGAAGCGGAACCGCCCGTCCGCCTCCGCGCGGCCGCGGTAGCCCGGTTGTTCCCCTCTCACGGGCCCTAATCGGATCGCCGCTCTCTCGACAGCCTGGCCGGTGACCGAATCGACGACCTTACCTGCGAAGACGGCTTTCTCCTTGGCCCCGTCATCCTGCGCGAGCAGAAGAATGGTGGTAAGCGCGCCAATGAGAACGCCACGCCACACCGTTCCCGCCGAGCCCAGGTGCCGATCCATTTGTCTCACCAGTTTACAGTCTTGTTGCGCACCAGTTGCAGTTATGGGGCCTTCCATGCGATAGAATCATCTGCAATATGACGTTCCGTACCTTGTCTCTCTTCCTTCTGGCGGCCTGCGCCTACGCTCAACCCAAGCCCACTCTTGCCCCAGCCGACTACGGCAAGTGGGAAACCCTCGGCGCCGGTACGCTCTCGCCCGATGGCAAGTGGCTGGCGCACGAGATTCGCCGCTCGAACGGCGATAACGAACTGCGCGTGGCTTCCACTGCGGGGGCGGCAAAGACGCACGTCCTGGCCAATTGCACTGGCGCCGCTTTCTCGTCCGACTCCCACTGGCTGGCTTGCGAAGCTGGCGTTTCCGAAGCCGAGCAGGAGCGCGCCCGCAAGGCCACCCGAGCCTTGCAGAACAAGTTGAACCTGCTCGATCTTACCAGCGGCGCCATCACCGTGGTTGACGATGTGCAAGCCCTGGCCTTCGCGGGCGATGGCCCTTACCTCGCCTTGCGCAAGTACAATCCGGCCCCAGCAGGCGCCGCGCGCGGCGGTGCGGCAGTCGCCCCCGCCGCGGGCGGTGGTCGCGGCGGCCGCGGCGCGGGCGCACCCGCCGACACCGAACGCGACCCCACCGGCTACACCCTCATCGTCCGCAACCTCGGCAACAGCATCGATACGACCTTCGGCAACGTCACCAGCTACGCCTGGCAGGATAAGGGCAGCAACCTCGCGATCGCCATCGGGGTCGAAGGCCGCACCGGCAATGCCATCCAGATCTTCGATCCGTCCGCGGGCTCGCTCAAGGTCCTCGACAATGGCCCCGCCCTCTTCGCAGCGCTCACGTGGCGCAAGGAATCGAGCGACCTCGCCGCCCTGCGCTCCATGAAACAAGACGGCTACGAAGGCGAGAGCTGCACCGTCCTCGCCTGGAGAAACCTGGGTGACAAACGCACTGGGAAGATCGACGCTCCCCAGCGCATCGTTACTGCGCGCGCCCCCCAGTGGTCGGAGGATGGCGCCATCGTTTACGTAGGCATCGCCGACTGGCCCAAGAAGATCGAAGTGAAAAAGTCCGACGACGATCCCTCCACCGTCGAGGTCTGGCACTGGCAGGACGTCAACGTCATCAGCGAACAGAAACTGACCGCCGCCCGCGACCGCGACCGCAACGAACCGGCCGCCTGGCACATCGCCTCCGGCAAGCTGGTGTCGCTCTCCAGCAATCTCAAGGAAGACGTCCGCCTGCCTCGCACTGGCTCGCGAGCCCTGGCCCTCGACGGCGTGCCCTACCAGAACGACGCTATGTTCGGCCGCAATTTCACCGACGTCTACAAAGTCGACCTCGAAACCGGCCAGCGCGCCCAGGTGGCCAAACACCTCATCCCGCCCGTCGAGTTCAGTCCCGGCGGCAAATACGCCATGAACTTCCGCGAAGGCGATTTCTGGATCTACGACCTGGAATCCGGCGCCGCGCGCAACATCACCAAGGATTCCAAAATCGGCTTCACCAACAAGGAGAATGATTACCCGGTCAGCCAGAAACCGGCCTACGGAGTCGCCGGCTGGACCAAGGACGATCGCAGCGTGATCGTCTACGATGCTTACGATCTTTGGGAAATTTTCCCCGATGGCTCCAAGCCCACGCGCCTCACGGACGGCAGCGCCGGCGAGATTCGCCATCGCTATGTGCGGGTCTCGGGTGCGGGTGGGGGTGGTGGCGGCCGCGGCGGCCGTGGAGGCGGCGGCGCGAGCGAGCCCATCGACCTCGCCAAGCCCCTCTACCTGAGCCTGGAAGGCCGCTGGACCAAGGACACCGGCTATGCCGTGCTCCAGAACGGCAAGGAGGACCGACTGGTGTACCAGAACCAAGGGGTGCGCGGTTTGGAGAAAGCCAAAGACGCCGACATCTACGTTTACCAATCGGGCGCATGGGATAGCTCGCCGAACTTCTACGCCGCCGGTCCGGACCTCAAGAGCGCCAAACCCGTCAGCGAAACCAACCCATTCGCTTCGCAATTCGCCTGGGGGCGCGCGGAGTTGGTGGACTACAAGAACTCCCACGGCGACCGCTTGCAGGGCGCCCTCTACTACCCGGCGAATTATGAGAAGGGCAAGCAGTACCCGATGATCGTTCAGATCTACGAAATCGAAAGTAACCAGCTTCACAACTGGACGGCGCCCTCGGAGCGCAACACGTACAACCCGGCGGTGTGGACTCAGCACGGGTACTTCGTCATGCGGCCCGACATTGTCTTCAAACCGCGCGATCCCGGTATCTCGGCGCTCGATTGCGTCACCGCCGCGGTCAAGAAGGTGTTGGAATCGGGCATGATCGACGCGAAGCATGTCGGCCTGACAGGCCATTCATGGGGCGGGTACGAAACCACCTTCATCGTCACACACTCCGATTTATTCGCGGCCGGGGCGGTGGGCGGCGCACTGACGAATCTTTCCTCCAGCGTCGGCGAGATCTATTGGAATAGCGGCGGCCCGGAAACCAATCACGTGGAAGTGGGGCAGGAGCGCATGCAGGTGCCGCTCTACGAAGACCCGCCGTCCTACATCCGCAACTCTTCCACGTTTGTCGCCAACATGCTGGCCGCGCCGCTGCTGATGGAGGTGGGCGACCACGACGGCGCCTCCGACTGGCATCAGGACATCGAGTTCTACAACGCCGCGCGGAGAGCCGGCAAGCCATGCGTAATGCTGGTGTACGAAGGCGAGAACCACTCAGTGGCGCAGAAGGCCAACCAGATCGATTATCACCGTCGGATCAACGCCTGGTTCGATCACTACCTCAAGGGCGCTCCAGCCGAAGATTGGATGACGCGCGGCGTAACGGTGCTGGAACGCGAGCGCGAGCTGAAACAGAGCGGGAGCCCGGCCCCCATCACGCCCTCGACCGCCGGCGGAGGGCTGTAGCGTTTACCGCTTCCAGGCCTTCACGTGCAGACCGGCGGGAACCTTGGCCGCGGCAAGATCCAGGTCGTCTTTGGTGATGGGAACTTCGACCAGCGTCTCTTTCTCCACCTTGTCGTTCGACAAGAAGCGAAGGCGCAGGACGGGAGGAAGCAAGGGCGATTCCCGCAGCGTCAGCGTGCGCCGCGTGTCAAAGTACGATCGCAGTTCCTTGGCCCGATTGACGTCGTCGGCGGTGATCATCGCCTCGCGGATCACCTTTTCGGTGGAAGCGTAGACCACCACGGCGACGATATGCGGTTCGTTCAGGCGCGCGTCGATGGCGTCGTCCGGCGGGACATCCAGTGCGCCGTAGCGCGAAATGAAGAACTCGCGGGAAGTCGAAAAATTCACGGGCGGCACGTATGTATCGAAGAGATGGCGGCCCGTTCCCAACTGGTGGACGGACCACCACTCCACTTCCTCGGTTTGACGCGCAAACTCCAAAAGCGCATTCTCCAGCGTGTGCGCCTCAAGGCCGGTCTGCGTCACGCTGTAGAGCGGCTTCGAGTGCAGGTCTGCGCCCATCGGCCAGGCTTCCACGGTGACGGTGGCGTCCGTGCCGATCTCGCCGAGCACCTGCTTCTCCTTGGCAGTGGTCCGCAGCACCAGGCGCTCATTCTTGGGACGGCCGGGAATGTCCGTTCCGGTTACCTGCCACACGATGCTGGTGGTCTCGACGATCTCCTCATCTTTGTCCACGCGGTACTCGATGGTCGAGGTGGCTTGGGCCTGGAAGGGTTTTTTGGCGGGCTGCTGCGCGGCGCCGGTTGCCGCCAGGATCATCGATGCCATCCAGATCGCGCGTGTCATGCTTCTAACGATACCGCGGAAACCGACCCCAACATGGGTCACTTTTGGACGCAAACAAAGGAGTTAGTCGGACCCGCGTAACCTTTTGCGGTTTCGCCGGTATCCTCATACGTAGGATCGACAAGCGGATTCAAGTGGAAGACGAAGAGATCATGCTGGAAGTGCGAGCGGGGAACGTCTCGAAGCTGGAGACGCTCTTCGAACGGTATCACCGTGCGTTGTTCCAGTTCTTCCTCCACCTCACCGCGCAACGGACCATGTCTGAGGATCTCGTGCAGGAAGTCTTTTTTCGGATTTTAAAATACCGGCGTTCGTACCAACCGGCGGCTTCGTTCCGGAGCTGGATGTACCAGGTGGCGCGCAACGTCCACCACGACCACGCCGGGCGGCACAGCGCCGAGGTTTCGCTGGGAGATGAGATTGTGGAGTTTCGCGGGCCTGAGGCGCCACCCGACCGGCAGGCGCAGAGCCGCCAGGAGGCCGTGCTGTTGCGGCGCGCGATGGCCGCGATGCCGCGCGAAAAACGGGAAGTGCTGGTGATGAGCCGCTTCCTCGACTTGAAGTATGAAGAAATCGCCATTGTTCTCAAATGCGAAGTGGGAACGGTGAAAGTCCGCGTCTACCGGGCGCTGCGCGATCTGNNTGGACCCAGCCGAGCGCGAAACGCTGATTGCCCACGTGGATACGTGCGCGGGCTGCCGTTCGGACCTCGCCGAGATGGGCGCCGTGTGGCGCGGCCTTGCATCCATGCCGGTGGTGGAGCCGGATGCCGGGATGCGCTCGCGCTTCCTCGAAGTGCTGGAAGCTTACCAGGCGGGCATGGAACAAGCGCGGGAAACGCCCGCCGCAGCCCTGCGCGGCCACCGGTTCGCGGCCGGATGGTGGCCCGCCCGCGCGCTCTGGCAAGCGGCCTTATCGCTCGCGCTGCTGGCCGCCGGCGCCGTGGGCGCGCACATCCTCACACGGCCGCCGGCCTCCAATCCGGAACTGGCGCAACTTCAGAACCAGGTGGAAAACCTGCGGCAGGCGGTGGCTCTCTCGATGCTGCAGGACCAATCGCCCAGCTCGCGGATTCGCGGCGTCGGCTATAGCGCCCAGGTGGTCCGGCCGGATCGCGAAATGGAACAGGCTCTTCTTTACACGCTAAATCACGACGCCAACGTCAACGTGCGGCTCTCCGCCACCGACGCGCTGGAGAAACTGGCGTCCCATCCGGAAATTCGCCGCGCCTTGGTGGACGCGCTGCCGCTACAGGATTCGCCGCTGGTCGAAATCGC
>PLZX01000268.1 GCA_003152325.1 Bryobacterales bacterium
GGCAGCATCCACTCGCCGGAAACCGGTTCGCCCGAGATGCTGATGGAGCTGGCGTACCGCCTGGCAGTGGAAGAATCGCCGCTGGTTCAAAACATCAGGAAGAACTCCATCGCATTGATCACGCCGTGCACGGAGGCCGACGGCCGCGACGCCGAAGTGGATATCTACAACTATCGCAAGGCGTTCCCCAACAAGCCGGCGCCCAACCTGGTCTACTGGGGCAAATACGTCCAGCACGATAACAACCGCGACGGCATCGGCATGGCGTTGCAACTCAGCCGCGCGATGATGGGCGCTTTCCTCGATTACCACCCTACCGTGCTGCACGATCTGCACGAATCGGTGCCGTTCCTCTATGTCTCAACGGGCATGGGCCCGTATAATGCCTGGCTCGACCCGCTGACCATCGACGAGTGGCAAAAAATGGCCTACGCGGACATTGAGGAGTTCACCAAGCGCGGCGTCCCCGGCGTCTGGACGCACGGCTATTACGACGGCTGGGCGCCCAATTACATGTTCTACGTGGCCAACGGCCACAATTCCATCGGGCGCTTCTATGAAACTTTCGGCGGCAACGGCGCCGATACCGGCGTTCGCACGGTGCCCGCCAATTCGACCGGCCGCACGTGGTTCCGGCCCAACCCGCCAACAGCGCGCGTCAACTGGTCGATTCGCGACAACATCAATCTGCAGCAGAGCGGCGTGCTGTTCTCCATGAACAGCGTGGCCAGCAACCGCAAACAGTACCTGGACAACTTCTACTTAAAGAGCCGCCGCAGCGTGGAAAAGGCTGCGTCCGAAGGGCCGGTGGCGTGGGTGGTGCCGGGAAACGATCCGCGGCCCGGCCAATCCGCCGCGCTGGTCAACCTGATGCGGCTGCAGGGCGTGGAAGTGCACCGCCTCAACGCGGATTCGGAAGTCGCCATCACCCCTACGCGCAAGGAAAAGCTCACGGCCGGCAGCTATGTGATCCGCATGGACCAGCCTTACAGCCGCATGGCCGACATGCTGCTGGACACGGCGTACTACAACATCAGCGACCCTCCGCCATACGACGACACCGGCTGGACGATGGGGCCGCTGCTGAATGTAACGACCATGCGCGTGACGGAGGCCGACATCCTGAAGTTGCCGATGACGCTGCTGGCGGCTGACGCCAANNAACCGCGACTTCAATGCCGGCTCCTTCATTATCCGCACCGAAGGCAACCCGGCCGATTTGCGGGCGCGGCTGGACGCGGCAGCTTCCTCACTCGGCATCATGACTTACGCCACCGCGGCGGTTCCCAGCGTCGCCATGCACGAACTGGCGGCGCCACGCATCGCTTTCGTGCACACCTGGACCAGTACCCAGAACGAAGGCTGGTATCGCGTGGCCTTCGATCAACTCAAGATTCCCTACGACTACATCTCCGACCTCAAGCTCAAAGACATTCCCGATCTCCGCGCCAAGTATGACGTGATTGTCTTCGGCCCGGTGGGCGGGGCGGCGCAGCGCATCGTGAACGGCACACCGACGACCGGCGAACCGGTTCCCTTCCAGAAGAGCGAGATCACGCCGAATCTGGGCGACGCCCCCGACACCACCGACGACATGCGCGGGGGCATGGGGCTGGAGGGGATCAACAAGATCGGCAAGTTCATCGACGCCGGCGGCTTGTTCGTCACCATTACGGGAAACGCGTCGATCCCAATCGATTACGGCCTGGTGGAAGGCGTCACCATTCAGAGCACGCCTGACCTGCATGCGCGCGGCAGCGTGGTCAATTCGACCATTGCCGATAAACGCAGCCCCATTGCATACGGCTACGGCGACCATCTGGCGGTCTACTTCAATCAGGCGCCGGTGCTCTCTGCCGGCGGTGGCGCGGGCGGACGCGGAGGCCGCGGTGGTGGGGGCGGCGCGCCCGCAGGCGGTGGGCGCGGTGCGGCCGCGGCAGTGCCGCAGGAAGGCGCGCCTACCGGTTTCGGCGGGGGAGCCACGGGGCCCAACCGTCCGAGCGGCCGCGGCACCATGGGCGAGCCCGACACACCGCAGGGCCGTCCGCTTTCGATGAATACGCCTACGCCCAGCCAAACCCCCACGCAACCCGGCGAGGAGCCGGTCTTGGACGATGCCGCGGGCGGAGGCGGAGGTGGTCGTGGCGGGCGCGGCGCCGCTCAGCAGCCTCCCGAGATGCGGCCGCGGATCGTGCTGCGCTTCGCGGCCGAAAGCGACCTGCTGGTTTCCGGCATGATGGCGGGTGGATCCGCACTGGCCAACCAGATCGCGGTGATTGACGTTCCGCGCGGCAAAGGCCACGTGGTGATGTTCGCCAACAACCCGATGTGGCGCAACGAAACGCAGGGCAGCTACTTCCTGCTGTTCAACGCCATGATGAATTTCGACCACCTGGCGGCCGGTGTGCAAGCCGCGCCAGGCGGCGGGGCTAGAGGCGGACGGCGGGGAGGGAATTAGGGAACCTTAATCGTTAAGTGGCAGCCTGGTGCCTGGAGGGACGGCCCGCTCGCTGGCCACTTTCCGAAAAGCCAGTCTTTTGTCTACAATGAGTGGACGTTCAATTGCGCCCCTGCACTAAACCGCAAATGTACTGCCCCTGCTTCAGTAGGTCGAACATGTGTCGGCAGGGCTGCCGGTCGTCAGCTCACTGTTTCCGCTTCGTGACCGTAAGGCCGTCAATGTGGTCGATCTGAAGCACGCGGACTCTGCCGTCCCATACGAGGGTTCCGGTGAAGGTGGCGGATACTTGCTTGAATGCAGTCCCACGAGGCGCGTCAAGGAAGAGCGAACGCCTGAATTGCTGTACGTCTTCATGTTCACTCACATTTTCTGGAATCTTTGGGGTGATACGGAAAGCACGGCACGCGGCGTCGGCAAGTGCAGTATGGTCGATCCCATCGCTGATAACGGATGCCCGAAAATTCACGCGTACTCCATTCCAGCGGGCGCTGCGACGAGCGACCTCGCAAAAACTCGTCTGGACAAAACCTGGAATAGCTTGGCCGCGAGCCTGTGCGACGCAGCGCTCTCCATCTCTCACCGCAAACAATGACGCGACAAACACGAGGATTATGATTCTCACTCGGACGGGAGCCGATATCGCCATTGTGGACGATTCTACCGCCTTTCCTGAGAGTTTGCTCCCGATGTGTGGGCTTTCCGGAAAGTGTCGCCAAAATGGCGGTCTGGGAGGGCCTTAGCCGGGCCGGGGTTCACCTCAACTTCTCCGCCAGGCGGGTCGCGAATTTGGCGACGTCGATGATGGCACGCTCGTGCGTGCCCTCGCCGATCTTCTCCTTCTCATCCCAGGCTTCCACGCGGAACTGCACGCGGCGGCCGGTCACGCCGGTCACTTCGGCGCGGAACGTCACCGTCATCCCGAGCGGCGCGGCCGCCAGGTGCGATATGTTGACGTGGGTCCCTACCGTGTCGTGGCCGGGCTCCAGCAGAGGTAGCACGGTGTTTCGCGACGTCCGCTCCATGTAGCCGATCATGTGCGGGGTCGACAGGACCCGCGCGCCTTCCATCCCCAGAAAGTTGATGGTCACCTCGCTGGTGACTAGCAACTTCTCTTCGCCAACCGTTCCGACCGGAATATTTGCCATGCCGCTTTTCATTCTAACTTGCCCACCGGCAGTCCTTACCGCGGCACGGGCACGGTGTAGTTGTGGGCCGCCACTGATCCAATGCCCGCCGCCACACCAAAATTGATGAATGAGACGGCGCGGTAGAGCCGGGGGCTGGGATGCCGGCGCGTGAGCAGATACTCGATGCCCACCAATCCACCTTGCATCCCCAGTTTGAGCAGCGCCCCTTGGGCGCCGAAAGTTCCGCCGGCCCCGGCCAGGGTCGAATTCAATTCGTGCTTGTTCCAGGAGGAGTGCACGTCCATGGCGTTGGCGGCCGCGAGCGCAGCCACGCTGGCGCGCCATAACCTTTGGCCGGCCAGCAGTTTCCGGTCCACGATCTGCCCTTGGGGCACCGTCAGCCGGTTTTGCAAGAAAAGAGCTTCCTGCGCGCAAAGAGCGCTAGCTCCGAGAGTGAATATCAGTAGAATGTTCCGCATGTCTAGACTAATTAATGCGGATTTGTTACTGCCTTGCTAGCCGTACTTGTACTAGTACGAAGCGGCCGGCCGGTTTCCTTGTGGAGCGGCGGCGCCGTGCCCGG
>PLZX01000038.1:0-18577 GCA_003152325.1 Bryobacterales bacterium
GTCCAACTGGGTGGGGGACACGTAGTAGAAAGGCGCGTTGACTCCGTTCACAGTGGCCGTGACGCCCAATTGCGAAAGCGGCAGCGGCAAGCGCGAGTCGATGAGCGTCCCGGGCGCCAGATCCGTGCCGAACACCGCGGCCTGCATCCCGGGAGCGAAAACCGTCGCAAACGATGCATTGTTCGCCACGCCCCCGATTTGCGTCGTGCTCACCGGCCCGACCACCAACGTCACCGGCACCACGATGTATTGCGGCGTCACACCCGTGGACTGGATGGAGACGGCCGCGGAATACACGCCCACCGAGAGGCCCGCGCCGCTCGCGGTGAAGGTCAACTGCGCCGCGCCGGTGCCGGTGGCTTGTGAGAGGGTGAGCCAGTTTGTGGTGGTGCTCTTGGGTGTCACCGCCGCGGACCATTGGGGAGATGCGCTGCCGAAGCCCAGGGCCAGGCTGGCCGAAGCGCTGTGCTGCGGATCGCCCACCTGCATCGTGACACTGGCCGGGGAAACCGTGAACGCGGCTGGAGCGGTAGCCGCCACCACTAGCGTTGCCGTGGCCGCGGCCGAAGTCGACAAGCCGGTTTCCAAACTCACCGCCGTGACGGTCAGCGCCTTGCCCGCGAGCGCCGTGCCGCTGGCCCAGCACACCGTGCCGCGCAGCGCGCCCCACGCGGACATCCGAGTGGTCCCGAAAATCTGCTGAATCTGGCTGGTGAAATCCGAAGTGCCTGCGGTAAACCGCGTAAGCTGCATCGGAAAACCAGCCTGCTCATTCACCACCAGTTGCACCGACCATTGGCACGACGGATCGGCTTGCGTATTCTGCTCCACGTTGGTGGGGGTTGACGATACCGCGATGGAAGGGTAGAACAACTGCCCTGCGGGAGGGCCCAGGAATGGCACGGTGATTTGCTGGCTCCATGCCTGGCCGGTCGAGACGTCGGCACCGCTGAAGACAAATGTGCGGTTCAGCGGAACCGAAGTCAGATTATTCCCTGCGAGCGATGCCGCGATGGTGCCATGCGCGGGAATGGTCGCCGTACCGAAATCGCCGAGGATCGACCCGCTGTTATCCGAACCGTTGATCTGAAAGCCAGTCAGTTTCGTTGCCACACCAGCCATCTCAGTCAGCCTCACCACGTAAGGCCAAGAGGTGGGCGACCGCTGATACACCGGGTTCGGCGAAATGAACGGCACCACCAGCGATCCCGTGGCCGGCACATTGAGCTGGACTGTAACCGTGGCCGAAGAGCCTCCGTACACGCCATCGCCGGGATACATCGCCACCACCACGCCGGTGTCTCCCGCCAGCGTCACTTCCGGGATCGACAGCGTCGCGGTGGCGGCGGAGCCGGAGGCCGTCAGCACTGCACTTCCGATCGCCACCTGGTCTTCGATGAACGTTACGCTGCCCGTCGGCGACACCTTGCCCCCGCCCGACACCGTCGCGGTCAGGGTCACGGTGCCGGTCAGATCGGCCACCATCGGGCTGGCCGTGAGGATTGTGGCGCTGGCGGTGCCGTTGTTCCACTCGGTAACCAGGTTGTGCGTGTTGAACGAGCCCAGGCCGGTCGCCAGATCGTATCCGGTCCCGGAGCTGTATCCCAGCAACCCATTCACGCATTGCGGGCTGCTCTGCAAGCACGGCACTTTGTTGTCGCCCACCGTGATGTCATGGAAAACATCGGTGGTGGCTTGTGCCAGGCGGTACAACTGCGGATTGATGTTGCCGAGCCCCTCCTGGGCGATTACTTGGGTCGACATCAGGTATTGGTTCAGCAGCGCCACCACTCCGGCAAACTCGGGGCAGGCCACGGACGTGCCACCGAAGATGAAGACGTTGCCGCCGGTCACCACCTCATAGCCATCGTGGTTGGCCGAGGAAGACAGCGACACGTCGGGAAGGTCGCGCGCATTGTCGGCGGGAACACCCGATCCGGTTTGCCAGTAGGGTTTGGTAAACATCAGGCTCGCGCCGCCGCCGGTAGCCACCAGGGCATTATCGGCCAGCGAATCGTTCCAGGCCTTTTCCGGAATGTACGTAAGTGCGGAAGAGAGCGTCGTCTGATTGTTACTGCTTGCCCAGTAAGTCCCCGAACCTTCGTTAAATTCAGTCCCGCCCACCGCGGTGATTTCCGGAAGGTCAGCCGGAAAGTTCAGCGTCGGCCCCTTCGAGGCTTGCGGAATCACGTTGGTGTAATCGCACGTGCCCGCTCCCTGATCTCCCGACGATGCCATAAACGTGATGCCCTGCGCATTGGCCTGCTGCGCCACCGCCCGGTATGCCGGCGTGGTACTGGATTCGCAGGTGAAATAACTCATGGTCAAAATCGGTGCGATGTTCTGGTCCACCGCGTATGCCGCCGAATTGAACACATTGCTTGAGTAGACGTAAATGATGGTGGCGTTGCGCGCCACCGCGCCCGACCACTCGATATCGATGTCCGCCTCCGGCAAGTCGCCGCTCCGAATCCCCGGGTCGTTGCCAAAGAGCACGGTCTGCGGCACATTCGGCCCAAGGCCGAAACGCGTGCGAAACTTCGCGATATCCGTAGGATCGATCGCCGTCTGCCCCATGACCCCGATCGTCTGGCCCGTGCCGTCGATCCCGGAGCCGTACAGCGACGTAATGCCATAAATGGTCGCGATGTCGTCCGGGGCCAGAAAATGGTTGCTGCCGCTGGTTAAATCCGGCGCCGCATCCGTGAAAGCCGGCCCCTTGACATAGGCCGGCTGCGGATTGAAATCGTTGAGGCCCATGAAGCCGGCAATTACGTTTTGGAAGGCCGCCGGCACCGCGGGGTCACTCGCGTTGGCGAAGTATTTTTCATTTTTCACCACGTATTGCCGGAACTCGGTGTGGAGGGCGCGCCCCACCGTCTCCGCCGTGCCGCTGAACGTGATCCAGTGCCGCCCGCGCGCCACATCGTGTACTTGCAAGCCTTGCGACCGCAGCCATTCCACCACCTTGCCCGCGTCACTGTCGCTCAATCCGAAACGCGCGCCGAATTCTTCCGGAGTGAGCCACCGGTGATAATTCGGCGAGGAGGCTGTTTGCTGCTCCGCCAGGAATTCTTCCAGACCGTCGGCCGGCTTCAGCAGCACCGTGGCATAACTCAGCTCCATGGCGGGATCCGCCGCTCCCCGGTCGAATTGCGGCTGGGCCAGCGGATGCGTCTGCCCTTTCACCATCACCGTGCGGCTGGGGTCCACGCGATCGACAACACGGTCGGCAGCTATGGCGCTCAGGCAGGTCAACGCCGCGAGAAAGGCCATCTTACAATTGCGTATCAGGTTCGTCGTAAGAAGAGACAGAGACATAGGATTATACCTATTCTAACTGAGTAACACGCTGCTCGCCCCGCACCCTTGTTTTGGACCACCGGATCTGAAATACTCTATACTGAAAGGAATTCCACCGTGGTGCGCTGCAATTCGTGTAAAACCTGCGTCATTTTCGTCCTTCTCGCCGGCTTCGCGGGCTCCTCCGTCGCAGCCGTGCCGGACCGCGTAGCGCGTCCCGTCGATGCCGGCCAAATCAGGGCGGTCCCCGGAAGCCTTCACCGCTCCGCGCAGCCCGAGTTCGACCGCGGCGCGGTTGACCCGGGCATGCGCATGGATTATATGCTGCTCTTCATCAGGCCCTCCGCGGCGGAGCAGTCCGATCTCGACCAATTGCTCGCCGACCAGCAGAATCCTTCCTCGCCCCGGTTTCATCAATGGTTGACTCCCGAACAGTTCGGCTCGCGCTTCGGCCTCAGTTCCTCCGATCATTCCAAGATTGTCGCATGGCTCTCGTCCGAAGGTTTCACCGTGAACGAAACCGGCCGCGGCCGCAACTGGATCGCCTTCAGCGGCACAGCCGGCCAGGTCTCGCGCGCGCTGCACACACCCATCCACCGTTTCGAGGCGCGCGGCGAAACTCATTTCGCCAATACCACCGCGCCCTCCGTGCCTGAAGCCCTGGCCGATATGGTCGGCGGATTCCTCGGCCTCAACAATTTCCGTCTCAAGTCGTTCGCACACCTCGTTCCGCCCGACTACAACTCCGGCTCGTCGCATTACCTGACGCCCGAGGATTATGGCACCATCTATAACATCGCGCCGCTCTATCAGTCGGGAATCGATGGCACCGGACAGAGCATCGCCATCGTCGGCGAATCCGACGTGCTGTTAAGCGATATTCGCGCCTTCCGAACCCGCTACAACTTCCCCCCCAACGACCCGAAGATGATTCTGTTTGGCTCCGATCCCGGTTCCAACGGCGCGCAAGTCGAGGGCAACCTGGACCTCGAATGGGCCGGCGCCATCGCTCCCAAGGCGACTATCAATTACGTCTACGGGTCGGATGCGCTTACCGCCGTCGCCGTCGCCGTCAGCTTGAATGTCGCCCCCATCATCAGCATCAGCTACGGAAGCTGCGAGGTCAACTGGCGCCCCGATTACTGGCGTGCCATCGCGCAGCAGGGCAACGCCCAGGGGATCACGATTTTCAGCGCTTCGGGCGATTCCGGCGCCGGCGGCTGTGACCCGCAAGGATATCTGCCAGTCGCCAACCTCGGCCGCTCGGTCGATTTTCCCTCCGTCCTACCCGAAATCACCGGCGTCGGCGGTACGCAGTTCGTGGAAGGCGGCGGCACTTACTGGGCATCCAGTAACTCGCCGAATCTGGGCTCGGCGCTCTCTTATATTCCGGAAGCCGCCTGGAATGAATCCGGCGCCACCGGCCTGCTCTCCGGCGGCGGCGGCGCCAGCCTCTACTATTCCAAGCCCACATGGCAGAACGGGCCGGGCGTTCCCGCGGACAACGCGCGCCATGTGCCGGATGTTTCCCTCAGCGCGGCCGGCCACGACGGCTATATGGTCACTTACTCCGGTGTCAATGTCGTCGTTTCCGGGACATCCGCCTCCGCGCCATCCATGGCGGGCATCGTCGCTCTTCTCAACCAGTATCTGGTTACTAACGGGTTCCAGAAGCAACCCGGCCTCGGCAATATCAATCCGCAACTCTACCGCCTAGCACAGAGCGCGCCCTCGGCGTTTCACGACGTCACTGCCGGCGACAACATCGTCCGGTGCGCGCAGGGCAGTCCGGACTGTCTGACCGGCTCGTTCGGCTACCCCGCCGTGCCGGCCTACGACATGGCCACCGGGCTCGGCTCAGTCGACGCTCGGAACTTCGTGACCCAGTGGAACACCAAGACGCAGTCCGTCGCCATGACCCTGACGGTGAGCACCGCCAAGGCAACCATCAACGACACCATTGCCATCACCGCCGCAGTCGCGCCCGCCGCCGGCAGCGGAACGCCCACTGGCACCGTCGCTTTCAGCGCTAGCGGAATCGCGCTGGGCACTGTGACACTCCTCTCCCGCTCCGGCCAGCAGGTGGCCGACCTCACCTTCCCGGCGTATTTGTTGGGCACCGGCACTCTCACCCTGGTGGCGGCTTACTCCGGCGATGCCGCTTTCAGCAGCGGAGGCACAACCAAGACCCTTCAGGTCGTAATCCCCTCCGGCGTCGCCGCCATCGTCCCTTCGGCGCCCAGCACGGCCTGGCCGTCCGCACCGGATGCCCAAGGCTTGAGTTGGCAGACCACACTCTCGCTCAGCGAACTGGCGGGCGTCGCCGCTATCGTCACCGGTTTCACCATTGATGGCGTCGCGCAGCCGCTCTCTCAATATTTTCCTTCGCCCGCCATCCCTCCCCGCACCACCGTCAGCACCACCGTGGTTTTCCGCAATCTTGCCCCGCCCGTGATTCGCACCTTCGGCTTCACCGGCCTGGACGCCGCCGGCCAAACCTGGTCGCGCCAGGTATCCGTCAATTATTTCCCGGTTGCGCCCGCAGAGGATTTCAATTTGTCGGCCACCCCTCTGGTCGTCGCTCAGAACACCTCCGCCGATCCCTCCTGCCAATGGTCCGTCCAGCTCAATCTTGATGACCTGGGCGGCTACCTGAACGTGTTGACAAACCTGTACGCGGGCAGCATCAATACCTCGCTTGCGTCGGTCTTCGGCAGCACGCGACTGGATGCCTGGGCAGGCCTACAGGGCACGCTCTGCTTCACCGGAATCACGCCTCCCGCCTCCACTTCAGTCGAGATCGACCTCGCGGGACTCAACCAGCAGGTGACCGTCTCCTTCGTCGGCCCGCCGGCAACTCCCGGCAAGATCTCCGCCAGCCCCGCCAGCGTCACCCTGGCGCCAGCCGGCGGCGGCCAGACCGCGCAAGCCACACTGGCCGTCAACCTCACCGACAAGACGCAGTCATGGACAGCCGCCGTCTTCCCGGCCAACCGCACCACCTCCTGGTTGACCCTGTCGCAGCTCTCCGGCAGCGGATCGGCGCAGGTTACTCTGACCGCTTCCGGCGCTGGGTTCGAACCGGGCGCTTATCGGGCCAGCATCGTGTTGCAATCACCCAACGCCGCGCCGCAATACGTCGATGTGCCGGTGATGTTCGTGCTGGGCGGCGCGACCTCCGGCCCGGTGATCACCAGCATCGGCAATGCCGCGACCTACCAGACTACCGGCAGCGCGGGGATGCTTCTGGCCGTTTTTGGCACCAACCTCGCTGGCGTCACGCAATTGTCTCCTGGCAGTCCGCTGCCCTTTACCACCGCGGGTGTTTCGGCAACTGTCAACGGACTGGCGGCGCCCCTGGTCTATATCTCCCCGACCCAGATCAACCTCCAGATTCCGTTAGAAGCCGGAACCGGCCCGGCGATCTTAGGCATTCGCAACAACGGCCAAGTCGCCGGCTTCCTGTTCCAGATCGCGCCCGCGGCGCCCGGTATTTTCGCCGACGGGTCGGGAAATCTCGTTCCCATTCCGACGGTGAAACAGGGTGGCACCACCACGCTCTACGCCACCGGAACCGGAGACGTCACGCCCGCGCTCAAGAGCGGTTGGACGCCGTCCTCGGGCACGTCGCTCTCCAACCTGCCCAAACCGGTGCTGCCGCTCTCCGTGACCGTGGGTGGAGTCCCAGCGTTCATACTCTTTGCCGGCAACTCGTCCGGCCTCATCGGAGCGTTGCAGGTAAACTTCACTGTCCCCGCGTCCGTCCCGCCCGGCGTTCAACCGCTGGTATTGACGGTGAACGGCGTCTCCAGCCCGCCGGTGAACCTTACGATTCAATAGCCGGCCGCATCAATTACTCGGTTCCCGCGGCCGTGAAGTAGGCGCAGTCCGGATGCTGGAATACCAGCGCACTTACGCTGGCTTCGGGCTCCATCATCATGCCCTCGGTGAGGTGCACGCCGGCCTCTTCCGGGCGCAGCAGTTGGAAGAGCCCCTGCTGATCGTCCAGGTTGGGGCATGCCGGATACCCGAAGCTATACCGCTTGCCGCGGTATTTCGAGGTAAACCGGTCGTGCATCGTAACCGTGGGCGCGTCCGGGAATCCCCAATCCTCGCGGATGCGCCGGTGCAGCCACTCCGCGGTTCCTTCAGCCGTTTCGATGGCCAGCGTCTGTATGGCGTGCGCCTTGAAAAACTCGCCAGCCTTCTTCCACTCTTCAGACCGCTCCCGCACTCCCTCGCCGGCCGTCACGACAAACAACGCGAGGTGATCGCGGCGGCCTTCCTCCGCTTCCAGAATGTAATCGCTCAGGCACAACCCGTCTTCGCGCGGCTGCCGCCCGAAAAGGAAAGTGTGGATGGGCCGCTCGCCGCCGGGCGCAAACAGGTGGATGCTATTGCCCGCCCGCTCGGCTTCGAAGAACTGCCACACCGCCTTCACCTTCATAAAGTGGATGGCGGCCTTCTTGACTTCTTCCATGTTGTGGAACAGTTCCAACGCTTTCGGTTCGTGCTCCACCAGCGCCTTCTCGAAATTCCCTTTGTAGCCGAGATGGCGGCCAAATAGCATATACGGATTGATATAGCTCCAGACCTCCGCCAGGTGCGGGACGTCGCGCAGCTTGCGCTCCAGATAGGGCGCCGCGGGAATGGGAATATCCGTCCGCACTTTCGAGCTGCGCCGCGTGCCCACCGGCACTGCCGCTCGCTCCACCGGCGCCTCGGCCGCCACATGCGAAGCCGGCTTGTGGTCTTCGAGTACCACCCGGCGCGTCGCCGGATCCATGATGCGGTTCATCAGGCTCAGGCCGGTCATGGCGTCTTTGGCGTAACACACCGCTTCACCATACGCTGGAGCAATCTTGCCGCGCGTGAACTTTTCGGAAAGCGCAGCCCCGCCTACCAGGAGCGGCGCCGTGATGCCGGCCGTCTTCAGGTCCGTCGCGGTGATGACCATCTGCTGCGTGCTTTTTACCAGCAGCCCGGAGAGCCCGATCGCATCCGGCTTATGTTCCTGGCAGGCGCGGATCAGCGTTTCCGGCGGCACTTTGATGCCCAGATTTACTACCGTGTATCCGTTGTTCGAGAGGATAATCTCTACCAGGTTCTTGCCGATATCGTGAACGTCGCCTTTCACCGTCGCCAGGATCACTTTGCCGCGCGCCGCCGTCTCTTCCTTCACCATGAACTGTTCCAGGTGGCTCACCGCCGCCTTCATGGCCTCGGCGGATTGCAGCACTTCCGCCACAATCAGCTCATTGTTGTTGAACAGCCGGCCCACTTCCGACATGCCGGCCATCAGAGGCCCGTTGATGATGTCGAGCGGTGCGGTGCCCTCCGCACGCTTCTTTTCCAGATCGGGTATCAATCCGTCTTTGGTGCCTTCGATGATGTAGTTCGCGAGGCGCTGGTCGAGCGGCAGGTCTTCCGCCCGCTGCTTCACGCGCGCGCCGGTCTTACGGAAGTGTTCTGTGATGGCGGCAATGTGCCACTGGTTGAGGGCCGCCTTCTGACCGGCGGTCTGCTCCCGCCAGTCCTCCGGCGCGGTGCGCAGAGATTCGTCGGCGGCATCCACCGCCGGCCAGTTAAAGAGCAGGCTCTCCGCCAGGCGGCGTTCGTGCTCGGGAATCGAAGCGAAGCGCTCCAGCTTTTCGGCATTGACAATCGCCAGGTCCAGGCCGGCCTTCGTGCAGTAATAGAGGAAGACCGAGTTCACCACCTCGCGCGCCGCGGCCGGCAGTCCGAAGGAGATATTCGAAATGCCCAAGACCGTCTTGGAGTACGCCAGTTTTTCCTTGATCAGCCGGATGCCTTCGATGGTTTCGACCGCCGCGCCGATATAGTTGACGTCGCCGGTAGCGCACGGGAAGACCAGCGGGTCGAAGATCAAGTCCTCCGCCGGGATGCCGTATTTTTCCGTCAGCAGTTGGTACGACCGCTCCGCCACCGCCAGCTTGCGCTCTCGCGTGAAGGCCTGCGCCTGCAGCTTGTCTTCGTCGATGGAGCCCACCACCAGCGCCGCTCCATACCGCTTGGCAAGCGGGCAGACACGTTCAAATTTCTCTTCGCCATCCTCCAGGTTGATGGAGTTGATGATGCTCTTTCCCTGGCACCACTCGAGCGCCCGCTCGATGGCCTGCGGATCGGTGGTGTCGATCATCACCGGCGCTTTGATCTTGCGAATCAGCCGGTCGTAGAAAGGCTCGATATCGGCCATCTCGTCGCGGTCGGCCGATTGCAAACAGACATCCACAATGTGCGCGCCATTCTTCACCTGCCGGCGCGCGATCTCACTGGCTTCTTCCCACTTATCTTCCGCTACCAGGTTCTTGAACAGCCGCGAGCCAATCACGTTGGTGCGCTCGCCCACAATCAGCGGCCGGACACTCTCTTCGGCTTCCACCAGTTCGATGCCGGAATAATAGGCGCGATGCGAACGGCCTGGAATCGCGCGCGGCCGTTTGCCTTCGGCCATCTGCGCGATCGCGCGGATGTGCGCGTCCGTGGTGCCGCAGCATCCTCCCACCATATTCAGCCACCCGTTCGCCAGAAAGCGTTCCAGTTGCGCCGCGATGGAGGTCGGCGTCTCCAGGTACTTGCCTTCCTCGTTCGGCAGTCCCGCGTTCGGGTAGCACGAAACCCGCACCGGCGCCATGTCGCTTATGGTCCGCAGGTGGTCCGTCATGAACTCCGGCCCGGTGCCGCAGTTGAGCCCGATCGAAAGCAGATCGGCATGCAGCACGGAAGCGCAGAAGGCGTCGGCCGTCTGGCCCGCCAGCATGGTGCCCAGCGTTTCGATGGTCCCGGAGACCATCGTCGGAATCGGCCGGCCCAATTCCCGGCGTAGCCGCTCGATGGCCACCAGCGCCGCCTTCACCGCGCGCGTGTCGTTGCAGGTCTCCGCGGCCAGGATGTCGGCGCCGCCCTCGAGCAAGCCCTTGGCGCGTTCATAATACACTTCCACCAGTTGCGCAAACGTCACGCCGCCGACCACCGTAATCGATTTCGTGGTGGGTCCCATCGAACCCATCACGAACCGCGGCTTGGCACCGGTCGAGAACTCCTCCGCCGCTTCCCGCGCCAGCCTGGCCGCCGTCACGTTCAGCTCATATACGTCGTTCGACAACCCATAATCGCCCAGCGAAATACGGTCGCAGTTGAACGTATTGGTTTCGATCGCGTCCGATCCCGCCTCGAGATAAGCGCGGTGGATCTCCCGCACTACGTCCGGCCGTGTGCGGTTCAGGCTCTCATTGCACCCTTCGAGCGCTGCCCCGCCGAAATCCGCGGCCGTGAGGTTGCACTGTTGCAGCATAGTTCCCATGGCCCCGTCGAGGACGAGGACACGTTCAGCCAGAATGTCGCCGAGCGCTTTTTGGCGCTCTGTGGGTGTAGTCATAACAGGCGTGCTCTATCAGTTTAACAGGGGCGCGAACGTACAGTATGGATCGCACGGCCAGTGTATTCTGGAGATATGCGATATTGGGTGATACTTCTCGCCGCTCTGGCAGTGATTCCCGCGAGCGCCGACACGCGCTTCCGGATCAGACAAATGACCCGCAACGATGTACCCCTCGGAAGAGGCCAATGCGATATTCGCCTTCAGGTGGATGGCCAGGTGGACGTCGCCGTGCGCGGCGATAATGTTGTCATCCACACGATTTCCGGACAGGACGCCCGCGACGACGGCTCTGAATGCAATGTCCCGCTGCCCGCCGGCGATCCCCGCGGTTTCAACTTCCAGGTGGTCGAAAGCCGTAATGAAATCCGCCTGGCCGAGCCGCCCTCGCGGCGCAACGATTTCGCCGTGATGGTCCAGATCCGGGATTCTTCGAGCGGCTTCGGCCGCTATCACTTCCGCTTGAGCTGGGAGACCGGCCCCGGCGGCGAGATGCGGCGCGAGGAACCCGGCCGGATGGACGAACCCGCTCGACGGGACGAACCCGCCCGGCGGGACGAACCTGGCCGGCGGGACGAACCTGGCCGGCGCGGAGACCCCTTCGTCTGGAACAATGCGCTCAACTTCCGCGGCCGTGGCATGGGCGACGTCCGCATTAATGGCGAGGGCCCGCGCCGCCTCCAGGATGCCACCATCGATATCGATCGCGGCGGCCGGATCGTCGTCTCCTTCCGCAGCCAGGGCCCGCGCCCCGTGGTCTTTACCGGCGCCGTGATCGGACGTGACGCAGGCCGCTTGAAGGCCGATGTGGTGACCGAGGACGGCCGGCTCCACGGCCCCATGTTCCTCTCGGTGGACGATCGCCAGAACATCAATAGCATCACGCTCGACGCCACCGACGGCCGCGACCGCCTGCACCTGGCTTGGGACCGAAGGTAGCGGTGCAAGTCACCGCTCCGGCCACGCGGCCGCCGCCGCGCGGCCGTCCCAAATCCGGATCTGCCCCAGGTAGTCCCCGGCAATCGCCAACTTCCCATCCGCCGACACCGCCACTTTCGTCAGCAGCGCGTCGAAAGCCTGGCTGGCTGCCAGCGCTTTCCCATCGGCCGACCACACCCGGATGGTCGAGTCCCGCCCCACGCTCACGAGGCGTCCATCGTTCGCAAATTGCAGACTCAGCACGCCGCCAGGCGCGGGCTTCGACGGGTGCGCCTTCGCCACCGTGGCGACCGGAAACCCGTCACCGACATTCCAAATGATGATCTGCCCGTCCTCACTCGAGGAAGCCAGCAGACGGCTGTCGCCCCGCCAGCTCAGCGCGGTCACCGAATCCTTGTGCTCTGCCAGCGCTCCCGCACTTCCGCCGCCCGCGCTGTCCCAAAGGAAGATGCCGCCACTCCGGTCCGCCGTCGCGAGGAGCGCGCCATCCGGGCTGAACTCGATGGCCGTGATCCAGTCCGTGTGTTTCGCGATTTGATAAACCCGCTTGCCGTCCGCCACCGAAAGCACTTTGACCACTTTGCCCGGCCCGCCCAGCGCCACCAGTTTGCCGTCGGCACTTACATCGGCCGCCAGCACGACGTCGCTCTCCTGGCCCAGTTCCATCAGCCGCTTGCCGCTCCGTACATCAAACAGGACCGCCCTCCCGGATTCCGCGTTGCGCCCGCCCGCCGCCAGCAGAACGGCGCCATTCCGGCTGAACCTCAGCACGTAGGGAATACCTTCCGGAAATGCCAGCTCGCCCGCCGGCGCCCGCTTCTCCAGGTTGAAAAGGTAGATGCGTTCGTGCCCCGCCACCGCCACCAGCGGCGCCCACGGGCTGGCCGCCAGCGCCGTCACCGGCTGCGCGCGCACCGGGATGGCCGCTGTCTGCGCCCAACCCGTCGCCCCCGCCGCCACCAGGCAACAGCCCATCCGTAGCATTCGGACTCCTTCCCCTAGTGATTGAATTCGAACTCCGTCGAATTCAGCAGCGCCCAAAAGATATCGTCGTAGGCCTTGCGGTCTTTCGGGTCCGTCACCAGCGCCAACATCTTCTTCAGCTCCGCGGGCGACGGCGTGCGGCTCAGCGTCCGAATATACAAATCGTCGACGATCTCTTCCGGCGTGCGCCCCGCTTTCAGATCGCCGTCGACCAGCGGGCTCCGCGCCAGTTTGCCTTCCACCGTGTCACCGTTCAGCAACTCGAGCGCCTGCGCCAACGTCGGTTCCAGGCGGGCTTCCGATGCGTTTACCGAATCCCGCGGGCACAGCCCGAAGGTCTTCAGGAAATAATTGTTGGCCCGCCGGCCGCCTTCATAAAGCTCCACCGCGCGCATGCCGTTGGGCGTCTCGGCGAACGTAGACGGCGTCGCCGTCACTTGCGAAATGGCGTCCAACAGCACATCCGCCCGCAACCGCCGCAGTCTCTGGTGAGAGAACAAGTCCGCATCGCCGCGGTTGCTCGCATTCGGCTCGACCGCCAGTTGGTAAGTCCGCGAGCCGCAAATATCGCGGATCAACCGCTTCGCGTCGAACTTGTATGCCGCCAGCCTTCGCCCCAATTCCTCGATCAGCTCGCGATTGCTGGGCGGATTGCTCACCCGCACATCGTCCACCGGCTCCACAATTCCGCGCCCAAAAAACGCCGCCCAGATGCGGTTCGCCAAATTCTGCCGGAAAAGCGCGTTGTCTTTCGCCGTCAGCCATGCCGCCAGCGCCACGCGCGGGTCCGCGCCCTTCACGTCCGGCTCATCGCCACCCAAAAAACGCGCCGGCACCAGGCGCCCGTCCAGCAAATGCCCGGCCGGCGGCGCCGCTGGGTCGTCGTAAATGTAGAACTCGCGCGCCTCCGACGCCACCTTCCGCTTCACGCCCGTGAAGAAACTCACGAAGCCGTAATAATCGTCCTGCGTCCAACGGTCGAACGGATGGTTGTGGCATTGCGCGCATTGCATCCGCACGCCCGTAAACACCTGCGCCACGTCCTGCGCCACCGCCTTGGCATCGTACGGCCCCTGCGGCAGCATCGTATAAAGGTTCACCGGCGGATTCCGCAGGTTGCTTCCCGTCCCCGCCACCTGCGCGCGCACAAATTCATCGAGCGGCGCGTCCCGCTTCATTTCGTCGCGAATCCACGCGTAGTAAGCGTAAGCCGCCTTGCGATCCGTGCCGAAGGCGCTGTTGTTATCGCTCCGCACCTTGAGCGTCTCGGCCCAACGCGCCGCCCACAGCTCGGCGAACTCGTCTCGCTCCAGCAAGGCGTCCACCAGGCTCACGCGCTTGTTCGTGCTATGGTCGCCCAGGAATTGCGCGTATTCCTGCGGCGTCGGCGGCAGCCCGATCAGGTCGAAAAACACACGCCGCAGAAACTCTTCATCGCTCCCGAGGCGGCTCGGCGCAATCTTCAGCTTGCGCAGCTTGGCGTCCACCAATTCGTCGATATAGTTGTTGACCGGCGTCTTCGGCCAGGAGAACCGCCCCGGCGGCAACACCATGATCTCCGCGTCCACGGTGTACCGCGCAAACCGCGCAAACACAAATGTGTCGCCGCGTTTCCCCGCCGTCACGCTACCCTGTGCGTCGATATCCGCCGTGCTCTTGTTGTTGCTGAAATAGAGCGCCAGCCGGTTCACCACGCGCGACGATCCGTCCGAATACTTAGCCACCACCTGCAGCGGCCGCGGCTTGCTCTTGCCGCTGAACACAACTTTATCGGGCGTGAGCGCGATCCCCGTCACCTGCGGCACGCCCGGCGCGTCGTCCGGCGCGCCTTCCCGTATCCACCGCACGAGCGTCTCGTAGGATTCGCTGTCCGCCTTGAACCGGCGCCCGCCCGAGTGCGGCACCGCTCCCAGCGCTTTGCGCAGCAGCAAGCTCTGTTCGGGGACGGGCAGATCGATCCGCCGTCCCACCACTTGCTGAGTCAGCCTCCAGTAGTCGCCGGCCGGATCGTACCCGAACAGCGAAAGGTGGAACCCGTCCTTCCCCGCCGCCGCGCCATGACACGCCCCGCTGTTGCAGCCCCCGCGGAAAAACACCGGCATCACATCCAGCCGGAAGCTCAGCGGCTTCACCGGACCCACGACATTCGTCCCCGCCATTAGGGGCGCAGCCAGCAGCAGGAGTCCCAGCTTCATTGACCCGCCTCCGATCGCTTGGCCTCATCCACCCGCAGCACGCCCGTACCGGTCTTCTGCCGCACCACCTGTCCGGCCTCGCGAATCGTCACCTCGCACGTAACGCCCTGGTAGAGCCCCGCCAGCACGCTCGCCTCCGCCGCGATGCGGAACACCACCGTGCGGTCCGCGGCCGTGATCTCCGGCGCCGGCTCCACCATCTGTACGCCCCGCGGAAGCTGCCCCAACTTCACCGTGGCCTTCCCTTCGAACGGCCGCAACTGCCGCACCATCCCCGTCAATTCGGCCTGCTTCCCGCGCTCCACAGATCCGCGCTGCAATTCGATGGTCAGGTACGGCTGCTCGACGCGCAGTTCCACGAACTCCGAAGACACCCGCACGCGCCCCACTCCGCTCGATGCGTACCCGCCCGTGGTCGAAGCGTTCATCGCGATCCGGTACGCGCCCGGCGGCGCTTTATCGTTCGCCTGCACGCGAAAATCGGCTTGGTCTTTCTCCGGCGGAATCGTCAGCATCCCTTCTTTCGACACGCCCGGCGGCAACCAGTCCGGCTGAATCTCCACCGCGCCGCTAAAATCGAGGCGCCGCGTCACTTTCGCGTGCAGCATCAACTCGCCGTTTTGTGCCAGCGCGATGGCCGGCTTCTCCAGCTCGATATCGAACGGCGCGGCCTCCGTCACCGCCAGCGCGTAGCGATTCAGAAACACGAAGTGCCACGGCATTTCGCCGGCGCGGTTGGTCAGCGCGAATCCCTGCCGCGATCCGCTCTCCAGCTTCGTCCCCTTGTCCACCGGCCGCGCCAACAGCTCGATCAGTGCCGCCTGCGGCTCCGCATCCGCGTCAGCGCGAAATTCCACCGGCATGCGCGTCGCGCCGCGCGGGAACCGCGGCGCCGTCATTGTCACGCCCCGCGGCAGCCCCACCGCCTCCAGTTCGATCTCGCCTTTGTAGTTGTTCCCGATCCCTTGCGCCAACTGCACATCCACCGTCCACCGTCCTCCCCGCGGCACAATCAGCCCCGCGAACCGTGGATTCTGGTAGAAATCCGGCGCCGTGATGTGCGTATAGACCGTATCCCGCACCGACTCAATCTCAATCCGGTACACGTGGTCCGGTCCCGCGCTGCCTTCCGTATCTTCGATCCCGATTTCGTACTCCCCATCCGCCGGGGGCCGGAACACCGCTACCGGATCCTGCTGGTCCTTGATGTACCAGGTCCCCCGCGAAGACGGCAGCCCCAGGTCCTGCAGCCTGGCATCGTCGGCATCCACCAGGTTCTTCGTGGCGCCCGCTGCCCGAATCCAG
The DNA here is from genome assembly GCA_003152325.1 of Bryobacterales bacterium. Taxonomy (GTDB): domain Bacteria; phylum Acidobacteriota; class Terriglobia; order Bryobacterales; family Bryobacteraceae; genus PALSA-129. The sequence continues at coordinate 16,126 of PLZX01000038.1, forward strand.
ATCCGCGGATCCACCGGCGCTCCCAGCGTGCGCGCGTACACCTGNNAAATTCCCCGGCCTTTCCGGCAACGCAATTCGCTCCGTGCGCTCGCCCGCCGGGTCGCCCAGCACGCGCGCCTCAATCGTCGTGCCCGCCTGTCCGCCCGCCGGAACAATGGCCGTCGGCCGCGAAAACGTCCCAATATGCGCCCGATACCAGGCCTGCCGCGGCGCATAAAACATCTGCTGCCGGATCTCCACGTAGTAGCTGCCGCTTCGCGGCGCCATTACCGACACCACCGGGTCCTGCACATAGAGCGCGCTGTCGTCATTGCGCGCCAGCTCCTTGCCGGCCGAGTCCAGAATCAGCGCCTCCAGATCGTTCTCGCCGCCCGAATGCAGCGTCCCCAACCGCGCCGCTTCCACTTCCACCGAAATCCGCTGCCCCTGCTCCACATCCACCCGGTAAAAATCCCGGTCCATGTCCTGGCCCGGCAGAATCTGCCCCTCTACCGTCGAGTTCGGCGCCACCGGCTGGGCCTTCGCGATGCTGTCGTTCTCGCCGATCTTGGTTTCCGTCTCTCGCACAGCCGGAAACGGGCTCACCCAGAATGTCACCGCATCGCTCAGCGCCGTGGCCGTGCGAACCCGCAGCACGTGCTCGCCCAGCACGCAATCGGCCGCAATCTGAAATCTCACTTTGAAATTGGTTGGGCCGCCGCTCTTGAAATCGGTTGCCCGAATCCCGGGTTGGTAAAAGAGAATCTCGCGCGGGTCGTCCAGCGCCAACCCCCGGAATTCCACCTCCACCGAGGCGCCGCGCGACCCGCCGCGCGGCAGTAAATAATCCACCATGTAGATGGTGTCGCTGCGCAGCGCCGCCGCAGCCAGCACCGCGAGCAGGATTGCCCGTCGCATCGCTTACCCGATCAAGCCACTGACCACGTTGCCATCGCGCACGATATCGATCGGCCGCCCGCCCGGCGCCAGCAGCCGGTCGTGCGAATCGATGCCCAATTGGTGGTACACCGTGGCCAGAAAATCTTCCACCGGCACAGCGTCGCGGTCCGGCTCAGCGGCCGTCGCGTTCGAAGCCCCGTAGATCTGCCCGCGCGTGATTCCGCCGCCCGCCAGCACTTGCGAATACACCCGGGCCCAATGGTCGCGACCCGCGTTTTCGTTGATCTTCGGCGTCCTGCCGAACTCCGAGGTCACCATCACCAGCGTCGAATCCAGCAGCCCGCGCTGCTCCAGATCCGTAATCAGCCCCGCGAACGCGTGGTCGAACGCCGGCATCCCGTTGCTCACGGCTTCCTTAATGCGCAGATGATTGTCCCATCCATCCGGCCCGCCGTACATCACCGTCACCAACCGGACCCCGGCTTCCACCAGCCGCCGCGCCAGCATCAACTGCCGCCCGACTGAGAGGATCTGGCCGCCGCGGGGATTGTGATACTCCCCGTACAGCTGCGTCATGGCCTCCGGCTCGCCATCGAGCGAAAACGCCCGGCGCGCTTCCGGTGAGCTGATCAGCTTATGCGCCTGCTGGTAAAACTCGCCCATGGCGTCCAATTCCGCCGGCTTGCCTTCCACCTGTGCAAAGTGATCCTCCAACGCCTCGCGCACCGTGCGCCGCCGCTCCATACGATCGTCGGTGATCCCTTTGGGCGGCGTCAGATCGCGCACCTGGAAATCCTTCTGCCCCGGGTCCGCTCCCACTTCGAACGCGCCGAACTGCGAGCTCAGGTATCCCGTCCCGGCCTGCGGGGGAACGCTCGGCAACCCCACAAACGCCGGCAGATCGTGACGCGGTCCGAATTCATGCGCCACCACCGCGCCCAGGCAGGGATGCTGAATCGCCGCTGTCGGCAGGTATCCGGTAAACATCTGATAGGTGGCTTGCGCGTGATCCGGAATCTGACCCGTGATCGATCGCACCACCGTAATCTTGTTCGCCACCTGGGCGGTGCGCGCCAGGTTCTCGCTGAATACCACGCCCGGAATGCAGGTTTTCACCACCCCCAGCGGTCCGCGATATTCAATGGGCGCTTCCGGCTTCGGGTCCCACGATTCCTGCTGCGCCAGGCCGCCCGGCAAAATAATTTGGATGACGCTCCTGGCGCGTCCTTCGGGCCGCAGTGTGCCGCCGGCCAGCGGACGCACATCGTTCGCGCGCGCCGTGATCTGGAACAAATCCGCCAGCGTCAACCCCAGCCCACCCAGTAACCCCACCTGGATAAAGCTGCGCCGTCCGAATGACGTTGGATACCGAGGTCCGGTACATGCGCATTTGGGCTCTGCCATTCAATCCCTCCTGCTTGTCTATACCTTTATACGTAGGATAGCGCGAAACCGTTGATACCCGTCCCGTCAACCCGCTCCGCGGTTAGTCCGCCGACAGCCCTTCCCACCGCACTTTCCACGTCGATGGAAATGCGTTCTGCCTGGCCATCAACGCCATCGCGGCGAGCAG
>PLZX01000038.1:18600-109429 GCA_003152325.1 Bryobacterales bacterium
GTGCGCCGCATGGTATCGCGGTCCACACCGTCTCCTTGCAAGACGCCCAGCGCCCCGAGCATCGACGGATGGTCCCGGTTCTTCTCCGCGAACGTGGCCGGGCAATTCTCGTCTGACAGGTACACGCCATCTTTCACGGGCAGCGCCGAGAGCCTCTTTCGCACGTCGTCCCATTTGCCCTCGCGCGCAAGTCCCAGCCGCGTCCGCCACTCTTGCGCCGTCCCCAGGGCCTCGCGCCAGTACTGCAACTCGAACGTCGGGTTCCAGGTGGTGCGCGCATCGTGGTTTTCCTGCGCTGGGATCACCGGCGGCCCCAACACGTACCGTCCGCTTCGCAGCACCGCATAGCCCGCCATGAACTCCGCGCTCTCCATCACCACGTCGCGATACCGCTCCAGGGTCTGGCGGTTCGGATGCGCGCGGTAGCACAGTTCTGCCATCGCGATCGGGTGCGGCTGTTGCCAGATCAGCAGTTCCCCCACATTCGAAGGACTGTCGCGCCCGCCGGGCGACGTCATCTTCGGCCAGCGCGCGCCCGGATAGCCTTGCTTCCGCGCCTTCTCGCGCGCCACCGGCAAAATCCGTCCGTACCACGCCAGGCTGCGTTCGAGCAGCGGCGTTCGCCGCCACATCGCGAAATGCGCCGCGTGCCACCAGTGCATCTCCAGATGAAACTTGCCGAACCAGCTATTGCACGTTAGCCCGGTCTCCTGGGGCGGCAGCGAGCCCGCGCATTGGATGGCCGTGAGGTATTGCGAAAGCACCACCCGCCGCTCCAGTTCTGCCCCGCGCGGGTCCGGCGTGCCCGCGAAATCCATCGCTCCGCCGCTCGACCAGAACTGTTCCCAATGCTTCCCGCTTGCGGCAAACACCTCCGCCGCCGTCACCGCGCCGGCTGACGATTTCCCCGGTGCGAACTCGCACGTGAATTCCAGTTGCCTGCCCCGCAGCACCGCGCGATGGGCCCCGTCGCCCGCCGCCAACCCATCGCCGGTCCAGTGGAGCCTCATCCAATATTCGTCTGCATCGAGGCGCCGCTCGGCCGTCAGCGTGCGCGCGCCTTCGGCCGCAAATTTCGTCCGGTGCTTCGCCTCGCTCGCCCAGTCCGAAGCGTTCATCTTCGGCGAGCCGTACGGAAACTCCACCGCGATCGCGAGCATTCCAGCACTCACCAGCGGCGATTCCACCATTGCCGCCACCGCATCCCTCTCGGGATGGCAGCACGTGCGCACCCGCACCGCTTGCCCGCGCAATTGAAACCGGCTCTCGATCGTACCGCTCCACAGGTCGAGCCGCTGCGCAATGCCGCTCACCTCCGCGACATCGATCGGCCGGCCGGCCCACAGCAGCCCGATCCGCGCCAGGTTCAGACGGTGGGGATTCTCCCGCAGCCAGTTGAAGAGCGGCGCCTGCCCTTTGCTGCTGGTGGCGTAGCCCACTGGCCGCCCATAGGTGTCGAAGCTCTCGAGCCGCAGTTCGGTGCCGGCGAGCCCGTCCGGCATCGGCGCGCTGTGCCATCCCCACTGCGATTGCGTGCACAGCGGCAGCACACTCTCGTAGGGTTGGGGGACGGATTGCAGCCCGGTGATGTCCGCCGTAAACGCGAACTCGCCGTTGCCCACGGACAGGGGCGATCTCACATCCAGTTGAGTCTGGTACGGGCTGTGCCTGGAGACCAGCGCTTTGCGGTCGATGGCTCCTTCGCTCGCGCGCGCCGCGAGCGACGCGCCCGTCAGAAGAAGAAAATCCCGGCGAGTATGCATTCGTAATTCATACGATACTCCGATCTTCTTCCGGCCGTCTTACTGCAACGCAGCCGCTTGCAGTAATTTCACTTCCGCCGGCACGGCCTCGCTGTGCCCGTTGCCATTGGCCGCGGGCGCTTCGGCGGCCACCGGAGTGTGCCCGTTGGTGCCGTTATTGCCGTTGGCCGCGGGCGCCTCGGTGCCCGCCGCCTGAATCACGCGCGAAAGATTTTGCTGCGCCATCACCAGCAGTTCCATTCCCTTCGCCGCGCTTTCCCGTTCTTCTTGCATGCGGACGTCCTGGGCCGATCTTGCGCTTTGCAGTTCCAGGACCTGCTCCGTGAGGGCGCGCAACCTCTGCCGCTCGCCGGTCAGATCCACTTCGAGCGCAGTNNCTTCCGCGGTCTTCCCTTCCATCTCCGCAGCCTTCGCCGCGAGTTCCTTGGCCTGGGCTTCGATCTCCGCGCTCCGCGCCCTCCCGGCATCCACTTCGGCGATCAGTTCGGCGATCCTCTGCTCCGCCGCGTTGCGATGCGCGGATTCCAGGTTCCTGGCAGCCAGCGCCGCGTCCAGTTGCTGCTGCTTTTCGATCACCTGGTCGCTGACCTTCGATGCCTGCTCGGCAGCTTCCTTCTTCAACTTCACGCCGATGCCGATGGCCGCGTTCAGATCGAACTCCATGGTGCGCAATTTGGTCCGCAAAGCATCCAGTTCCCCTGCGTTTACCGGCCGCAGTTTGCGGTACATCAAAAAAATACCGGTGGAAGAACCGATCAGCGCTCCACTCATTGCGGCAAGTATCATGACGACCAGATCCATGGAATCCTCATTTCCTCAGCGGTTAGCGATGCCTTACCCCTACATCGTAGGAACATCCACGCCCAGAATGAAATTCGCTAAAGGTTAACCTCTTGCACAATAACCCTTGTTAGCATTCCGCCCACTGTACTGCTCCGTACCTGGGGCCGATGCTATCCTGAACTTGAGCCGCTGTGTTTCCGCCTCTCCACCTTCGCCGGGCCGGAACCCTCTTCCTTGCTGCTTCGGCTCTCCTCACCGCCCTCTATGCCTGGCAGAAACCTTTCCGCGAATTCCCCGGCCTGGAGTACACTCGCTTCCCCGTTCCGCCCGATCCGAATGAGCCCACCGAGTGGGTCTTCGCCCGCCTGATGTATCCGCCGGTGGCGCCGCGCAACGGCGGCGTGGAGTTCTCCGGAAACTGGAAAGAGGGCGGCTCCAACTGGACCATGGACTATCCGCGCTCCGACCGCCATCTCTCCGCCGCCATCCGCCGCCTCACCCGCATCCACGCACGCACCGCCGAAGAGCCCACCGACCTCGACGATCGCGACGTCTTCAATCGACCCTGGCTCTACGGCGTCGAAGTCGGCCATTGGGACCTCACCGATTCCCAGGCCGCCACCATGCGCGAGTTCCTCCTGCGCGGCGGTTTCTTCATGTGCGACGATTTCCACGGCACCGTCGAGTGGTCCTTCTTCGAAGCCAGCATGCACAAGGTCTTTCCCGACCGGCGCATCGTCGAGATCGAATCGAGCAACCCCATCTTCCACACGCTGTACGATCTGGATGAGCGCTATCAGGTTCCCGGCGCGCAGTACATCGAAACCGGCCAGGTCTGGGAGAAGGACGGCAAGCAGCCCCATTGGCGCGCGATCTACGACGACCGGGGCCGCATCATGGTCGCCATGTGCTTCAACATGGACCTGGGCGATTCCTGGGAGCATGCCGATAACCCCGCGTATCCCGCCCGCTTTTCCGACCTGGGAATCCGCCTCGGCGTGAACTACATTCTCTATTCGATGACGCACTGACAGAAGAAAATGAGGACCTGACTGATGAACTGGAGCGCAATCGCCGCCCTCTTCCTGGCCCTGGCCGTGGGCCTGGGCGCGTTCGGAGCCCATGGCTTAAGAAGCCGCCTGGACCCCGAGATGATGGACATCTATAAGACCGCGGTGCTGTACCACTTCCTGCACGCACTGGGCATGCTGATCGTCTCGGTGCTTCCAAAGACCGGCACTTTCTCCGAAGCGGGCGCCGACATCATCTGTTGGCTGCTGCTGGCCGGCATTCTGATTTTTTCCGGCAGCCTTTACCTCCTGGCCGTCACCGGCACGCGCATGCTGGGCGCCATTACGCCGATCGGCGGCGTGGCCTTCATCGCCGCCTGGGTGCTGCTGGCCTGGAAATTGATGCGCCGCTGAGGTACGGTGGTGTTCTATGCCTCAAAGCTCCTTACCGCACGCCCAGTTCGACCTGGTGGCGCTCGCCCGCCAGGAAATGACCGATGAGGGCTTCCAACCGGACTTCCCGGCCGATGCGCAGCAACAGCTCGCCGCCATCCACTTGCAGCCCGACCATAGCTTGCAGGACCTCACCGGCCTACTATGGTCTTCGATCGACAACGACGATTCCCGCGACCTGGACCAGATCGAGTGGGCCGAGCGCGTGGCCACGGGAATCCGCGTGCTGGTGGGAGTGGCCGATGTCGATTCGGCCGTGGCCAAGGCGACGCCGCTCGACCGTCACGCGGCCCGCGAATCCACCACGGTTTACGCCGGCGTCCACACGTACCCCATGCTGCCCGAGCGGCTGTCCACGGACCTGACCTCGCTCAACGAGAACCAGGACCGCGCCGCGGTGGTGATCGAATTCGTGGCGGCCGCCGATGGCGGCCTCAGCGCCGGCAAAGTCTACCGCGCCAATGTGCGCAACCACGCGCAGCTCACTTACAACGCGGTGGGCGCATGGCTGGAAGCCACCGCCGGGCCGCCGCCGAAGGTCGCCGCCTCAGCCGACCTGGCGGCGCAGCTCCAATTGCAGGACGAGGCCGCCCAGGCATTGCGCGAAGCCCGCCATCGCCTCGGCGCGCTCACCTTCGACCGCACCGAAGCCCAGCCCGTCATCGTCGACGGCCACGTCACCGAAATCACCGCGCGAGAGAGCAACCGCGCCGCGCACCTGATCGAAGATTTCATGATCGGCGCTAATGAGGTGATGGCGCAGACCCTGCGGGCGGCCGGCGTCTCCAACATCCGCCGCGTGGTGAAGTCTCCGGAACGCTGGGCGCGCATCGTCGAGCTGGCCAAGCAATACGGCGACGAGCTGCCGCCCGAGCCGGATTCCGGCGCGCTGAACGCGTTCCTGCTAGGCCGCAAGCAGGCCGATGCCGTGCACTACGCCGACGTATCGCTCTCCGTGCTCAAACTGATGGGGCCGGGCGAATACGTGCTGCTCCGGCCGGGCGATGCCGAAGTGGGCCACTTCGGTCTGGCGGTCCAGGACTACACGCACTCCACCGCGCCCAACCGGCGCTTCGCGGATCTGGTGACCCAGCGCCTGCTCAAGGCCCTCCCTGGCAAGCCCTATACGGACGACGATCTCGACGCCATCGCGCGCAACTGCACGCTCAAGGAAGATGCCGCGCGTAAGGTGCGGCGCAACATGGATAAGCGCATGGCCGCGGTAGCGCTGCGCAGCCGCGTGGGACAGCAGTTCCAGGCGGTGGTGACGGGCGTCACGCCCAAGGGTGTATTCGTGCGCGTGTTGGGCCCGCCGGTGGAAGGCCGCCTCATGCACGGCGAGCAGGGGCTGGACGTCGGCGACCGCCTGCGCGTTACGTTGCTCTCCACCGACCCCGTGCGCGGCTTTATCGATTTCGGGAGGGCTTAATGGACGGCGAAACCGCATTGCTCCGCCACACCTTGGCCACGCTGGCTGATCGTGGCGGCAAAACCCTGCGCGGCGCCCCGCCGGAGTTCGCCGATTATCGCGCCGACGCCGGCTCGCGCACGCCGGGCCAGATTCTCGCGCACATGGGCGACCTGCTGGATTGGGCGCTCGCGCTGTGCGACGGCCGACACGACTGGCACGATTCACCGACGCTCCCGCTGGCACAGGGCGCCGCTCGTTTCTTCGCGGCGCTCGAAGCGCTCGACGCGCGCTTTTCGAACGGCGCACCTTTGGCGACCGCGGCCGGCCGCATTTTTCAGGGACCCATCGCCGATGCTCTGACGCACGTGGGCCAGCTTGCCATGCTGCGCCGCATATCCGGCACGCCCTTCCGGGGCGAGAATTACTTCAAAGCCGACATTGTCGCCGGCCGGGTCGGCGCTGAACAAGCGCCACCCCGGCAGGAGTTCTGAGCAGGCCAGGCAGCGAATATTAAAAGTGCAGCCTCACCGATACCTGCACGGAGCGCGGGCCACCGATCTGCAAAACGGGAGCCAGGCCGCTGCCGGAGCTGCCGGTGCCGAGCATGGTATTCAGCATTGAGGTCGATTGCCCGAACAGCGGGCTATCCAGGAACCGGATGGGATCGGCGAAATTGGCCTGGTTGAGCACGTTGAAGGCTTCCACGCGAAACTGAATGCCACGCTGCTCACCGAAGTGGAATTCCCGTTTCAGCGAAAAGTCTACCTGCTCCATGCCGAAGCCGCTGGGAACGTTCCGCCCCAGGTTTCCCTGCGTGGTATTGTCAACCCCTGGAATCGAGAACGCCGCCGGATTGAGCGTCTTACCCCCGGGCGCATTGGCGTCGGAGATCCAGAGAGGCTGGCCGTAGACCCAGTTCGGACGATAAGCATTCACGACATTGATGGCAGAGATCTCTTCGGCCTGTTGCAACGTGATGGGGAATCCGGTGCGCGCGTGCACGATGCCGTCGAAGGCCCAGCCCCCCAGCAGCGTCGCGGCGAATCGCGGTGAAGCCGGCGGCGGCAGTTCGTAGCTGACCGCGGCCGTCAGCGAGTGCCGCAGATCGAAATCGCTGGACGCGTGGTCGGCGCCGATGCCGGCTCCGTGGGCGGCCCACAGCAGGAAAGCGTCGCTGGAATCGTCGTCGAGCGAATGCGCCCAGGCGTACGACGCCACGGCATCCAGGCCGCGCGCCACGTGGCGGCGGTACTGCACTTGAAGCGCGTTGTAATTTGAGGCGCCGTGGTTGGTGGTGAGCGCGACGAAAGACTGGCCGTTCGACCCGGCGCCGCCGGCTTCGCGGCGAATGAGGTCGCGACCCGAAGAGCCCACGTAGCCGAGCGAGATCGCGTCGTGGGTGCCGAAGCCGTGCTCCAACGATACATTCCACTGCCTCACCTGCGGCAGCTTCAGCCCCTGTTCGAAACCAAAGGACAGCAAGGAACCGGCGATCCCGCCAATGTGGCTCTCCAGCTGGGAAGCGCTGAAGGGGCCACCGTTGATGAGGTCGGTGGCGATGCTCATGCTCGAGTCGTAGTAGAGACCGCCGCCGGCGCGCAGCACCGTGCGTCCGTCCTTGGTGAGGCGCCAAGCCACGCCGAGGCGCGGAGCGTAGTCATGATAAGAGGTCGGCCAGAGAGGCTGCGTCTGGGCTACCAGGCCGTTGCTTGCCGTATCCAGAAAATTGGCAAAGACGGTGGGCGCGGGGCTGAATTCCCAGCGCAGGCCGGCCGCCACAGTGAGGCGCGAACTCACTTGCCAGGTATCCTGCAGCCACAGAGAAAACTCCTGCACGGCCGCGTTTGCGTTGACGGGATCGGCGTGGGCGGACCACCAATCCTGCAGCAGCGTGATGGTGTCGGCGCTTTCGTCGATCAGGTTGATGCTGCCGGTGGGATCGCGGCGGATCGCCAGGATGCGCCGGTAATCCAGCCCGAGCTTGATCGAGTGGCGGCCCAGGTTGAGCCCGGCGGTCGGCACGATCTGGAATTGCCGCTCGCGGCGCGATCCTTCACGTCCCGAGATTACCTGGCCAATGCCGTTGATGGAAAACCGCACCAGGTCGTCGCATGTGACGGTGGCCCTGGGGAAGAAACCGGACGCCAGGGTCGCCAGCGCGCATCCCGGCGCGTTGGAGCCGGTGGTGTCGGTCCAGATGGAATCGGCGCTGGATTGCGATTCGTTGACGCGGACGTCCAGCACGGTGCGCGCGGTGGGCCGGGCATTCAGCCCCAGGGTCAGCGATTGTGCGCGGAGGTCGAGGTGGTTCACCTGCGGCTCCCCGAAATCGTTATGCGAGGGGGAATCGCTGTAGCGTGCAAACAGGGTCACCCGCGGCGTGACGGCCTGGTCGATGCGGGCACTGCCGCTGGTGAGGCCGGCGGGGCGATTGATCTGGCCGGTCCATTCGCCGGTGCCGGGAGCGAGCAATCCCTGGTTCGGCTGGGGAAACAGGTTGAGCACGTCGCGTTCGGCGGCGCTCACGGCCAGACGCACCTCAGTGGAAGGCACCGGGACCTTATATACATAAGGTTGGTTCAGCCAGATGCTTTCATAGGAAAGAAAGAAGAAGGTATGGTTGCGCTTGATCGGCCCGCCGATGGAGGGCGCGAAGTCTTCATAACCGAGGGGCGCGCGGGGATCGCCGGCCTGATTGGCGAACCAGTCGTTGGCGCCCATGTATTGGTTGCGATAGCGGAGAACGGCGGCGCCGTGAAAGTGGTCCGTGCCGCCGCGGCTGGAAAGCGCGATGCTGGCTCCCGGCATGCGCCCGAACTCCGCCACGGCTGTGGAGGTCTGCAATTTGAAGTCCTGCACGGCCTCGACCGAGATCATGGAATCCAGGCTGCCGAAAGCGCTGAGCGCTGGCAGCGAGCCGCCGCTCGATTGCGCCGGCAGACCGCCCGCGCTCACACCGGTGTTGGCGCTGACGCCATCGACGGTGAAGAGGTTGGTATTGGGGCGCATGCCGCTGGTGGTGAACTGGCCGGCCTCGCCGCGCGTGGCCGGAATCACGTTGGTGCCGGGAATTAACTCCAGCAGAGTGATGACGCCCCGCCCGTTGAGCGGAAGCTGGCCGACTTCGTCGAGATCGAACTGGCCGCCGGCGGAGGCGTCGGGCCGTTCCAGCGCGGGCGCGATGCCGATCACCGTGACGCTTTCATATTCCGGGCCCACGGACAATTGAAAATCCTGGCGGGCGGCGGCGCCCGCAGCCACCTTGACGCCGAACATCACCATCTGGCGGAAGCCTTCTTTTCGAACGGTGATCTTGTAACTGCCGGGTGCCAGCGATCCGACGGCATACGCGCCGCCGGTTTCGGATTGCGCCGTACGGCGAAAGCCGGTGTCTTCGTCGACGATGGTGATCGACGCATCGGACACACCGCCCTGCGAGGAATCCACGATTTTGCCGAAGACGTCTCCGTGACGCTGCGCCCGCGCGGGTGCAATCAACACGCAAACCACTACGGCGAGCGAGAGCAGCCGACCCACGGGCATTGACTATACTATAGCGTGAGCTTGGCGAACTTCTGGGTGTTCACCTGCATTGGAAAGGCGACAGCGCCTGCCTCACTCTTCCGACGCGACCTTACGCTACCGCACTTCGAAATCGGCCGTGCGGGTCATGGTCTTGCCGGCAGCATCGAGCACCTTCACTTCCGCGGTGTACCAGGCGGACGAAAGCGAGTCCAACTTCAAGCGCAGACCGTACGGAACCGAGCGGTTGCCCGCCACGCCGGTAGCGTCGATCTTGGCAGCGCCGGTCAGTTTCTGCTCGCCGGTCTTTTTATCCAGCACGCTCAACATAATCTGCAGCGCGGGCGGCTGCGGAGTGGCGGCCAGTGGATCATAGATCTCCAGGTAGATCGCAACCGGATCGGTCTTCTGGAAACGATTGGTGCCGGAGGGCACGACCCTAAGCCCGTGGAAGACCAGCGGCGTGCGGCCTTCGAGCAGCTCTTCATCCACCGCCGTACCCAATTCCGATGCGGGGTGCATTTCCTTGCTGAGCGCCAGGCCGCTCACCATGAATTCCTTGCCGTCGTAGGGATCGATCTGGAGAGGCGCCTCCATCTTGCCGAAGCTTTCGGCGCCGGCGCTGAAGACCACTTTGAAAGTGTACTTGCCGGGCGCGATGGAAAGCTGCTTCTCATAGTGCAGCGGGTGGGCGTGGAAGGCGTCGAGCTCTTTCTGGCTGGCGAAGTCGAAGTGGACGGTATCGCTGAAGCGGGCGGCTGCGGCGCCATCGGAGGTGTAGGCGATGCCTAGCACGTTGGCTTCGCCATGCAGCTTGCCTTTGACTTTTTCGAATTTCAGGGTATCGGAGGAAATGTCGATGGCGACGTTGAGGCGCGCCACGCCGGGCTCGGAGTAGAAGAAGGGGAGTTGCATGGAGGCCGCGAGATTGCCGGCCTTGTCGCCGGTGACGCGGTTTTCCAGATCGCGCTCGATGGGCTTCCCGGCCAGCAGATCGGTAGCCTTGGTGTTGCAGTAGCTGCCGCGGGCGCGGAGGTCGGCACCGCGGTCCACCTTGACGCGCAGTGCGTGGCAACTGCCATCGGGCGATTCGGGCGGCGTGTAGCCGAGCAGGTAATACCCGCTTTCTTCTTTCAGGACCTTCGCCATCATGCCGGACAGGTCGTTGGTGTTCTGGTTGACGTAGCCGCCGGTGCCCTTGGCAAGGCCATGCAGAATCTGATCGGTGGTGGAAGAGGTAGGGGTGGGATCGGTATTGTAGGCGCTCTGCCCGCGCGTGCCCGACCGAGCAGCGCCCTTGTCGATGACGGCCGGGGCACTGGCGGAAACCAGGCCGGTGGTTTCCAGGGGATAGACCGACACGTTGGAGCGGTTGCAGACGTTGACGGCCGACGTCATGGCGCCGGTGACGGTGGAATCGAGCGGCATCCCGGCGCTGAACAACACCATGGTCTTGCGACCCGGCACGTTGCTCAGGCTTCCGGCCAGAGATGCAACCGCCAGGAGGAAGCGCCGCTGCGCCTCCCGACTGGAAATATCGCCCACGTTGGAAACGCCAAAGACAAAACCTCCGTTCGCCGAACCGGTGGAGGTCGAACCAGGGACGCCGATGGCGTCGGTCATCGATCCGGCGAGCTGCGCTCCGGAAACCACCTGTTGGAGCCGCTGGGCATCGGGTGTGAAGTTCTGCGTGACCACGAGTGAGTTGCCGTACTCGGCGATGGCCATAAGATCGCCGGGGCCTGCATTGGCCGCGACAAAGCGCGCCGCGGCTTCGCGGACGCGCGTCTCCGAGGGGCTATCAAGCATCGGATTGTTGAAGAGTAGAACCGTATAGGCTGGTGCGGCGCCCTTGCCGGTATGGGTTTCCAGAGAGAAGCTCTGGATGGTCTGCTCCTTGTTGTCATCCCAAACGTGAAAATCCTTGGCGGCGAGATCGGACACCGGGTTGCCGTTTTTGTCCGTGACCACGGCATCCACCTGGACGACGCGAGTTTCGGTTTTGATGACCGTAGCGGGCCGGTCCTGCTGTGCCGGAACGGCCGAAGCCAGCACCAGCAGTCCGCCTAAGCAAAGTATCGTTTTCATTGAATCTCCACTACACCATTATGAGCGGCCATCAACTGGCCGGTGGAATCGCGAACCACCAGGCGCAATACGTAAGCGCCGGGTTTCACTTCAAAACTGGCCGGCACCGTGATGCCGGAGTTTAGCCATCGTTCGAGATTGGCGTCCATGATTCGCAAGTCGACAGTTTTCTGTGTTCCGGCGATGTAATTGCCGTTGTGGTCGAACAGGCCGGCCGCGACGGTGAGGTCGTCGCGGTTACGCCCTTCTTCCTTATGGAATTTGAGCGAACGGAGATCGATCCGTGCCACCAGGGACAGGCGCGCGCTCTGACTGCCGCTCTTGAAATACTCGGTATGCAGTTCGACGGGAAACTCTTGAAGTTCGTCGCGGGAAAACATGGCCTCGCGGATTTCCTCTTGGGAGACTGCGGCGGGGTCCGCGATGCTGCGCGGTGCGCTGTAATTGCGGCGGGCTTCGACGTCCAGGCTGGCGTGATTATGCAGAGCGACCTTCAGAGCGTGCAAGCTGCCATCGAATCTCAGATTCTGCGGGGAGAAACCGAGGACGTAAGTATACTCCGGGGCGCCGGCCACGCGGCGGAACCCTTCGTCGAGATCGTTGTTGTTGTGGTAGAAGGCGCCGCCGGTGCCGTCGGCTAATTCGGCTAGCACATCGGACTGCGCCTCGAAGATTTCATGTTCCATCCTTTCCCGGTAGGAGAAGTAGGCCGAAGCGTTGGCGCCGCCGGCCAATTGTATCGGCGGTTTGCTGAGGTCTGGGGTTTCGGTCGCTAGCCCGCGCACATCCAGCGAGTTGATGGTCACGTTGGCGTGGATTGCGCGGTCGATGATGGTGCTCTCCTCTAACCTGGTCTCCACCAACAGGAAACCGGGAGAAGCCAATACCAGGGTCCGCTGCCCGGGCAACACCGACATCCGCTGCACAGCCTTTCTCAAGACGTCCAAGGGAACGCGGCTGTCCTGTTCGTAGCGCGCAATCACCCGCGCCACCGCCGATCGGACCATAGTTGGCGCCGCACTGGGCGGCCCACAGCCCATCGCTTCCATGATCGCGAAGCCGAGCGATTCCTGGTCGTTCTGATTGCGGATCCGATCCGCCCAGAAGTACGTGAGGTCCGGGCACTCGCGTATGATGGCCAAAGATACGGGATGGGGCTGCAATCGAAACAGCGCCTCATGCAACTTGTCGCGCTCGTCTGTAAAATCCAGCATGGTCTGACCGGAAGTGGTGTAGATCGCCGCGCGGTCTTTGGGCCCCAAGTGCGCTTTCATGTGACGGTCGGCCGCATCCCGCGCCATGATGAGATCGTTGGTCTTGGCGTGGATGTCATCGAAGACGTAGCCGATGAAGCGCTCGGGAATCGTGGCTTCAATGGGCGGAGCGACGACATTGATTCCGGGCGCGACAGGTTGTGCCGGCTGCGGCGGCAGGACGGATCCGGCACCGTCCCGTTTTTCCACCGAGAATTTCACGATGACTTGCGGCTTGCCGCGATCGAAGAGCTGGAAATCTTCCTGTTTGAGATCGCCGACTGGGTGGCCCTTCATATCGCGCACGACCACGGGCACCATGACGAGGTTAGTGGTAGTGCGGAAGGTGGCGGCCTCGTCGTGGGTGGTCATTTCGGGGGTGTTCTGGCCAACCGGAGACACCGAACCCGTTTGCGCTCGGGCGGCGGACGCAAGGGAGCCCATCATGCACAGGAACGCAACGATCGGCAGCCAGGCAGAGCTACGCACTGCATCGATTCTGACGGCGGGATGAGGCTGAAGTCAAACTTACCTGGCGGCGAGGAGGCGCTGGCAATCGTCAAGGTTGGATTGCAGGTCTTTGAGGGCGGATAAGAGTTCGGTGGGAAGCGAGGAGGTGGATCCGTCGCTGGGAGTCATGCCGAGCATGATAGAGACTAACTTGTCGACACGGGCTGAAGAACGGAAGAGGTCTTCGACCGCGGGTTGCCACGCGGCGTGCGGAGTGGCGTGAACCAAAGCCGCCGTGCCGCCCAAAGAGGAAAGTGTCGGCAGGAGAAGGTTTTCCAAAGTACTTACCTTTTGAGACAGCACGGCGGTGTGCTCGCGGGACAAAGTCGTTAGGAGCTCACGATCCTTCGCATCGAGTTGCGACTCGGTATCGGAGGGGAACTTCTGGGCCAGGGTGCGGAGGGCGTAGACGCGCTTCATGGCGTCTTCGGCGGAATCCAGAATCTGCGCGCTGAAGCGTTCGAATTCGGCTCGTCCGCCGAGTTGCTTTTCGACGCGGGACTGGATGACGGGACGCGGGTTAGCAGTGCCACCGGCCGAGGAGAGGGCGTCTTGTGATGGAACGGCGGCGGGCTGGAGGGAATCGAACTGCATCTCGACCAGCGGCATATTGGCCAAGGCCGCCTGGATCTTCTTCTGACGACCGGGCAACAGGCCAGCGCGTCCGGCGACCAGGACCTTGCCGTTCGCGAGCGAAACTTCGATGGGATCACCCAGATCGGCCTCAACCTCGTGCAGAGCAGACAGCACTTGCAATTCGTCGGAGATCGAGGCCGATGGCCCGGGTGCGAATGCGGCCGGCCGGCTTGGTAGTTCGGCGGCGCGCACCGGAACCTCGACTCTAGGCGCGACGGTAATACCGACGCTTTCGGTCGTTGATTCCGCTATGTCGGTCAATTCCACCCATTCCTTATCGCGAAACTCGATGCGCTCGTCGACCGGCATGAGATCGGAGGCCTCAAGGGTGATGGTGGCCTCGGCGATTTCGCCTTCGGAAGGGATGGTTCGGATGCGGTAGCCGGCGGCTACCGTGGAAACTTCGTCAGTGGTATGAATCTGTCGATCGCGCCACTGCTCAAAAGAGCGGGCGCTCAAAGGATCGTTCCAATCGTAATGCGCGAGGTTGAAGAGGGCTTCAACCGACGGACCCGCGTCTGCCGGCGTGAGAGGCGCCTGCGGCCCGATCACGCGCGTGAAATCCAGGTTGCCCGTGCGGACGCGGATGCGATGGACCAAACGAGGCTTCGCCTCGGCAGTCGCAATCGCTCGCTTCAACAATGCAGCCGCTTGTACGGACGGCGCCTGGCGAAGCTGGTAGAAGACCCCGAGAACTACCAGCATCGCCATCACCGCTGCCATTGCCCATCGTGGTGCACCCGCATGCACCAGGGGCCGAGCTAGCCGTACAAGGAGAGGCTCATGGGCTAGAGATTCATCGATTCGCGAGAAATCGCGGTACAGATCGCGCCATTCGGCGGGCGGAGCGGGCATGGCTGCCAGTACGTCCTGGCGGTAGCTCGCGCAATCCGCGACCGTGCTTTGGAGCGCTTCGAATTCAGCGCGGCACTGAGAACAGGATTCCAGATGGCTGGCCACTTTCCCGGCTTCGCGGGTGGGCAGGTCGGCATCCAGGTAGCGTACGAGCGAGATTTCTTCGGGATGCCGCATCCGGAAGCTACTCATCGCGCACCTTCTTCAGCCGTGCCAGAGCGCGGCGCAGAAACTCGCCCACAGCGGAGGCGCTAATGCCCAGGGTGGAAGCAATTTCGGGATAGCGCAAGCCTTCCAACCGGAGGAACAGGCAGCGCTTCTGCTGTTCGGAGAGACCTTCGACGGCAGTATGGAAGCGCAGCGTTCGCTCGCGCTCCAAAAGCTCGCGCTCGGGATTCAACGCAGGGTGGGTGAGGCGGATTTCGAGTTCCGGGGCGATGGCCTCTTCGGATGCCTGTCGGGCGCGCACTTTGAGGCCCACGTTATGGGCGACGCGGAAGAGCCATCCGCGGATATTATCGATCTTTTCGCCTTTTTTGAGGGTGGTGTAGAGACGCAGGAAGACTTCCTGGACGGACTCCTGGGCTTTCGGCGGGTGAACGCCGAGCGTCAGGAGGTAGCGGTATAAGTCTTCACGCGTATCTGCAAACAACTGAGCCACCTGGTCTTGCAACTCCGAACTGGATTGCGGCTGTCGAAGGAATCCCACTGGCCCTTCACCTACCGAATCCCAGGACATCGTAGCGAGCCATCACAAAGACCCGCGACCAGGCCATTTCCACTACACCGATTGAAAAAATATATTTCTTCAATTATTCGCGTTTCCCGCTACCTCAGTGTAGTTGAAGCGGGTGTTCCAAAGGTCTTTGGCATAGCGACTTTGAAAATACAGCCTCACGCCCAGGTAAGCGTGGCGATTGTCACCTATAACAGCGAGCGTTACCTACGCCGCTGCCTGGATGCGGTACTCGAACAGACCGGAGTGGTACTCGACGTTGTGGTGGTGGATAACGCCTCCACGGACGCGACGCGGGCGATTCTGCGGCGGTACCGGGGGCGGATCCGGACGATCCACAACGACCACAACGCAGGATTCGCGGCGGGGCAGAATCAGGCGATCCGGTCGAGCCGGGCGGACTGGGTACTGACGCTGAACCCGGACGTGCTGCTGCTGCCGGATTTCATCCGGGGGCTGGTGGAAGCCGGGGAGGCGGATGGGTCAGCGGGCTCGGTATGCGGCAAACTGCTGTCCATCGGCCCGGGGTTCAAACCGCTGGCGGAGCGGCGCATCGACTCGACGGGAATTTTCTTCACGCCGGCCATGCGCCACTTCGACCGCGGGTGGCACGAGCCGGACGGCGCCAGCTACGACACCATGGAGTACGTGTTTGGGGCGAGCGCGGCTGCGGCGCTCTACCGCCGGGAGATGATCGAAGACGTGGCGGTGGACGGGAATTTTTTCGATCCGGGATTCTTCTGCTACCGGGAAGACGCGGACGTGGCGTGGCGGGCGCTGCTCCAAGGGTGGCGATGCCTGTACACCCCGACGGCCGAATCGTATCACGTGCGCAGCGTGACGCCGGGGAGCCGGAGGGCGGTGCCGGCGGCGATCAATATGCACTCGGTGAAGAATCGGTTCCTGATGCGAATCAAGAACTCAACGGCGGGGTTGTACCGGCGGTTCTGGCTGCCGATGACGCTGCGGGACGTGTTGGTGATTGGGGGCGCCGCGTTCAGCGAGCCTGGTTCGCTGGCGGCCTTCTGGCACCTGGCGAAGTGCGCGCCGCGAGCGCTCCGCGAACGGCGGGAGATCATGAGCCGGCGGCGGATCGACGACCGGGAGGTGGCAGAGTGGTTCAGCTTCGAGCCGGTGTCGCAGGCGGTGGGGGAGATTACGCCGGCGACGCGGTGGACGGACTCGGAACCTCGGTACGTGGCGGAACGGACGGCCTGAGGGGTCGGCTGTTACCATGGAGGCACCGATATGAGTTATCAGTGGCTCCAAATGCGCATCACCGAAGAGAACGAGCGGCGGCAAAAGGAAGCGAACATGATCGAGAGGCTGCCGCAGGCGCAGGAGGAAGTGCGTCGCGGGATGGAGTCATGCGTCGATCAATACGCGCAAAAGTTTGGACCGGAGACGGCCGAGTTGCAGGTCACGGGGCAGCGCATGCGCTTGATCGTGCGGGAAGAACAGAACGGGCGTCTGGAACAGCGCGCCCAGGTGGACGTCACGGCGGTGACGGCGCTGCCGGGGTTCCGCATCGAGCGGGGCGGCGAGCCGCTGGAAATCGTGGTGGGAATTCTGCCTGATCAAAACCTGTACTACCGCGACGCGGACAAGTACCTCACCATGGAAGAACTGACGCGGCGCATTCTGGACAAAGCGCTGTTTCCGAAACTGGGGGAATGAGCGTTTAGTCCACGGTGAAGCGAGTCTCGCTGGACTTGGAGACACCGTTCGGGTCGCGGATCGAGACGCGCAGGATATGGTTGCCGGGGGGAAGTGCCAGCCATTTGAAGAAAGTCCCGGGCGGTGAAGACTGCACGGCTTCTGCGACGACTTGCACGGTTCGCCCGGTGATGCCGGTGACTTCCGCGGTGATGTAATACTGGCCGGTCGCGGGACCGATAGTGATGACCAGCGCGTTGAGCCGGTTGGCAGCGTTGGCTGGCCGCTGTGCGCCGTGCTCGATCTGCACGGCGGTGTGAGCTACTTGCAGGAACTTGAGCGCTGCCTGGTTGATGGCGGACTCGAGTTGCACCGGAGTCAATCCGGCCGCGCTGATGTCTCCCAGCAAAGGCACGCTGATCCGGCCGTCGGGCCGCACCGTGTAGTTTGAACTGAAGCGGGGATCTTCCCAGATCTTGACCCCGATGACATCTCCGGCAGCAATGCTATAAGGGGTGGCGTCGGTGGTGGAGTCCGTTTGCGCCCCACCGGTTGCGACGCTGACGCGAGGGTCCTGATCCGAGTGGAACACCTTGGCCGTGCGGGCGGCGTTGGGAACATGGAGGAGGGCGTCCTTTTCGGATGGGTCCATGGTCATGTGGAATTCGCCTCTCATGGTCGGGTCGACGAATTCGACGATGACGTTGTTGCCGATGCCTTCGATGTAGCGGTAGCGCCATTGTTGGAACGGGAAGGTGGACGTCGTGCCGCCACCTTCCGAGGCAGGCCGCTGGTAGGAACCGCCGGCGGAGTGGTCCTCGATTTCATCGGGCGGCCCGTAGGTGATGTAGATGCGGCCGCGGTCGGTTTTCCAGCCGGGGAGGTTGGTGTCGGCGAAGTGCTCGTTGGCATACGCGATACGGCGATAATGCTCTTCCCGGTATTCGTTTCCGACGGTGCCGGGAGTGGGATCGCGGCGCAGCCAGAACTGCTCGATGAAGTGCTCGCGCTCTTCGTCTGTCTGCAGACCGACGTAACTCGCGCGTTCCTTGTCGGTGATGATATAGGTGACGTCCTCGTTCAGCCATTTCTGGTACGGCGTAGCGAGTGGCTGGCGGACGGTCTGCGGTTTGTCCTGGCGAAGCAGGAGAGCGCCGGTTAGCGGGCTCGACTGGGGCTCGACGGTCTGGGACTCCAGTATACGCGCTTGCGGGGCGACGGCCGGGATGATGCGGCGGGCGGGCGGCTTCGCCGGCCACGCGGCCAGCGCGGCGCCGAAGGTGACCAGTAACAGACCAGCGGCGAAGGCCGGCGTGGCGGAGACCCGCGCGGGATGAGGTTGAGCAAGTAGACGGCGGATGCGCTTCATGAGACTTCCTCCGTTGGCGGCGACGGCGGCTTGGAGAGCCAAGGCGCGGCGGTGTTCGAGCGCGGCCAGGGTGGCCGCGTAGACGCGGGCGTCGCCGGTGAGTTCCACTACCACATCGTCACAGCAGTTTTCGCGTTCCTCGCGCGCTACGCGCGAGGCCCACCAGACGGCCGGGTGGTAGAACAAGAGGCCTTCGACGAAGCTCTGGAGCAGGTTGACCAGATAGTCGTGGCGGCGGATGTGCGCCAGTTCGTGGATGAGGATGCACTCGATCTGTCCGGCAGGCAGATTGGCGAGGCAGCCGAGCGGCATGAGGATGACGGGGCGCAGGCAACCGATCAGGACGGGCGCATCGGTGAAACAGGATTCGACCAAACGCACGGGGCGCGAGAGGCGCATGCGGGCGCAGAGTTGTGTCAGGCAGCGCGAGAAGCGGGGCGGCGGGGCGCAGATGCCGCGGTAGCGCAGGCGGCGGGCGCCGAACCATGCGGCCAGGCCACGCGCATAAAAGAACGCGACGCCAAGGAACCAGCAGGGCGCGAGCCAGGGGAGAAAGTCGCGAAAGGTTCGAGGAGCGGGTGTGGGCGCGGGTTGGAGCGAGGGCAAAACGGAAAATTGCGCCACAGCGTTCGGCGGACGCGGCGCGGTTGCGGTCTCGGTTTGGTGGCTGAGCAGCAAGACCAGCAGCGTGATGGCGAAGGCCAGGGGCATCGCGAATAAGGTAAGGCAGGCTGCGGCGTAGCGGGCGCGGGCAGATGACGGGCGAAGAAGGAAGAGCACTGCGGCCAGAACCGCGGCGAGCGCCGCCCCTTCCCAAAGGAAATGAACCAGCGCCCAACCGACGCCTTGCGCGACCGGCGTGTGAACCCAGGCTGCGAGTGTGTTCATGAAGCCCCCTTTTCGTAGTCTTCGAGGAACTGGCGGAGTTCTGCCAGCTCTTCGCGCGAAGCGCGGTGGGAGGAGAGAGCGCCCAGCATGAGGCTCTTGGCGGAGCCGGCGAAGGCGCGTTGGAGCAGGTCGCCGGCAAGCTGGCGACGGGTCCATTCGGCCGGGCGGCTGGAGGAGTAGATGTGGGCGCGCTGCTTTTCGTCGCGGCGGACCAGACCCTTCTCGGCCATAATCTGGAGGAGCTTGAGAACCGTGGTGTACTGCGTCGGTTTGCGGCGGACGATGGCTTCGTGGACCGTGCGCACGGTGGAGGCTCCGCGGCTCCAGAGGACCGTGAGGATTTCGAGTTCGGCGTCGGTCGGTCGGGGCGGATCGGATGGTCTAGCTGACATCTACGAAGACTGTACTACGAAGAACATCGTTGAGTCAAGAGAAAGTTGCGAGGCTACTCCACGATATCTTTGCGCTTGACGGTGGGGCGGGCGTCGGTGCCGGTGTCGGGGAGTTTGTCGTCGCCGGGGCGAATGAGGTGAGGACGGCTCTCCGGGGAGGGCTGGCGGCGGTTTTCGAGGGCCATGAGGCGGTCGCGCATGGCGCGGTACTCGGAGGAGGTGACGACGTACTCGGGCTTGGACGGGAGGATCCGCTGGATTTCTTTCTCGGTGCGGTCGATGCGGTCGGAATCCATGGGGTGAGTGGAAAAGACCTTGGCGACTGCGCCGGGTTTGGTCTTCTGCATGGACTCGAGTTTTTCGAAGATGCTGATGGCGCCGGTGGGATCGTAGCCGGCGGCGTACATGTACTGGACGCCGAGATAATCGGCTTCGGATTCGTCGTGGCGGGTGAAGCTGAGGAAGGTCATGGGGATGGCGGCGCTGGCAGCCTGGCGGACGGCGTAGCCGGTCCAGCCGCCCAGGAGGACGCCGGGGATCATCCCGGCGACGCCGGCGATTTGCGATTTGGTAGCCTGGCAGGTCATGTGGCGCGCGGCCACGTGGGCGATTTCGTGGGCGACGGCGCCGGCGAATTCATCCTCTTCGGAAGCCACTTTGATGAGGCCGGTGTAGACGAAGACGTAACCGCCNNTCGGAATTGCGCGCGAGGTTTTGCCCGATGCGGTTCACGTACTCGGAGATGATGGGGTCATCGACGATTTTGGACTGCTTGGCGACTTCCTGGGCCAACTGTTGGCCGAGTGCCATCTCCTTCTGGATGGAGTACAGGTTGAGGCACTTGCCGACGTTGCGGTCGCCGATTTGGGACGGATCGTCCTTGGGGTTTTTCTGATCGGCAGCGAACGAGGTCGAGGCCAGCGCCAGAGCAAGAGCGGCGGCAGACAGCAATTTCATCGATGCCTCCTGGGGCCCATTTCACTTATTGTAAGAGATTAGGGAATATTATGAGTGAAAAAATTTCAGGCCCAGAGCCCCTGTGGAGCCGGTACGCCGAGCAGTTCCCGGTGCGCAACCGATTGATCTACCTGAACCATGCGGCCGTTGCGCCGCTCTCTAAGGCAGCCGCCGAGGCCATGAAAGGCCTGGCGGACGATTGCTCACAGTTCGGCAGTCTGCACTACAGAGACTGGTTGGCAGTGTACGAAGGGGTGCGGGTGGCGGCGGCGCGGCTGACGGGGGCGGAACGTTCGGAGATCGCGCTGGTCAAGAACACGTCGGAAGGGATTGCCACGGTGGCGATGGGCCTCGACTGGAAGCCGGGAGACCGGATGGTGGGCTTCCGCGAGGAGTTTCCGGCCAATTACTACCCCTGGAAACGATTGGAAGAAAAGGGGATTGAAGTGACATGGCTCTCGGTGGGGGATCCGTTGGAGCGGATCGAAGAGGCATGCCGCGGCGCGCGGCTGCTGGCTGTCAGTTTTGTGCAGTTCCTATCGGGGTACCGCGCACCGATTCAAGCGATTGGAGAGATTTGCCATCGTAACCATTGCATTTATTTGGTAGATGCAATTCAGGGGTTGGGCGCTTTTCCGGTGGATGTGCGGAGCTGCCATATCGACGCGCTGGCCGCGGACGGACACAAGTGGATTTTGGGGCCGGAAGGATGCGGGATCTTATACATCAGCAAGGGACTTCAGGACCGTGTAGAGCCGGTGGAATTCGGCTGGACCAACGTGGCTGGGTACAACGATTACGCGTCGCGCGACATGGCGCTGAGGCCGGACGCGGGGCGATACGAGTGCGGAACGTTAAATACAATTGGTTGTTATGGTTTAAAGGCGGCGATTGAGCTGTTACTTGAAGTCAATCCGGGAAAAATCGCTCCGGTTGTCCAGAATCTCGGGGACCGAATCTACGAGGGCGTGGTGACCCGGGGATACGAGGTTTTGGGCACGCGAACGCCGGAAACGGGGGCTGGGATCGTGAGTTTCCGGAAGCCGGGCATGGAGGCGATAGAGGTGGTGAAGAAGCTGAGCGCGGCCGGTATTGCGGCGGCGCCGCGGGCAGGGTGGGTGCGGACGTCGCCTCACTTTTATATCAGCCCGTCGGATATCGATCAGATGCTTGCGGAACTGCCGTAGAATGGTTGGCATGTTTTTTCGACGCTTGGCGCTACTCGGGGCAGCGGTGTGGACGGCGGCGGCGGCGGTACCCACGCCTGCGAGTTATTTCGGGCATCCGATCGGCGCAGACCGGACGGTGCTCGATTGGGACCGGGTGGTCGGCTATTTCCAGGTGCTGGCGAAATCAAGCGACAAGATCAAAGTGGAGGAACTGGGCAAGAGCACGGAGGGACGCCCGTTCCTGGCGGCAACCATCGCCGATGCGGAAACGCTCAAGCACCTGGACCGGTACCTCGCGATTCAGAAAAAGCTGGCGGACCCGCGGACCACGTCGCCGGCGGAAGCGGAGCGGCTGATCCTGGAAGGCAAGGCAGTGGTGATGATCACGTGTTCGATTCACGCCACCGAGATTGCATCAACGCACACCGCGGTGGACTTCGCTTACCGGCTTCTGACGGAGGACAACCCGCATTTCCGCGCGATCCTCAAAGACACCATCGTGCTGTTGGTGCCGTCGCTCAATCCGGACGGCGTGGATATTGTGACGCGGTGGTACCGGAAGACGCTGGGGACGAAGTTCGAGGGGACTTCGCCGCCGGAGTTGTACCACCACTATGTGGGCCACGACAACAACCGCGACTGGTACATTTTTTCGCAAGTGGAGACGCAACTGACCGTCGCGAAGCTGCACAACGTGTGGCATCCGGAGATCGTGTACGACGTGCACCAGATGGGCGACAATGCGGCGCGGCTGTTCGTGCCGCCGTGGCTCGATCCGACGGAGCCCAACATCGACCCGATCCTGATGCAGGAAATGAACATGTATGGCACGGCGATGGCGGCGGACCTGACGGCGGCGGGCAAGACCGGCGTGGCGATTCACGGAGTCTACGATTTTTGGACGCCTTCGCGGCATTATCAGGCGTTTCATGGCGGGTTGCGGCTGCTGACAGAATCGGCGAGTGCGCGGATCGCGTCGCCGGTGACGCTGCGGGCGGACCAGATTGCAGGGACGGCGCTGGGGTATGACCCGCACGAACGGTCGTGGAACTACCTGGAGCCATGGCTGGGCGGAACCTGGCATCTGCGGGACATCATCGACTACCAGGAGATTGCCTGGGATTCGCTGCTGTACAACGCGGCGCTGCACCGCACCGAACTGCTGCGAAATTTCTACCGCGTGGGACAGCGGCAAACGGAGCGGACGAAGCCGTGGGGCTTCGTGATTGCGGGGAAACAGCGCGACCCCGGAGCGACGCGGAAGCTGATCGAGACGCTGCGATTCGGACAAGTGGAGGTGGGGCAGGGCGCGGACGGAAGCGCGGTGATCGCGATGCATCAGCCCTACGGCGGGTGGGCCAAGACGCTGCTGGAGCGGCAGCACTATCCGGAAGACCGGCTGTACCCGGGCGGTCCGCCGAAAAAACCGTACGACGTGACGGCTAACACGCTTCCGCTGCTGATGGGTGTGGACGTGAAAGCGGTGCAGGCGCCGGTCGAGGTGACGGGCGAGTGGACGGCTCCGCCCGTGGCGGCGGGCCCCTTGCTGGCGGCGTCCGACACGGATTCGTGGAAGGCCGTGACGCGCGCGTGGAAGAGCGGCGCCGTGGTGTGGCGCGACCCGGCGAGCGGCGATTTTTCACTCGTTCGGCGCGAAGGATGGAAGGAATTGAAGCAGCCGCGGGCGGGGCTCTACCAGCCGTGGCAGGCCAACATGGACGAGGGCTGGACGCGCTGGCTGTTGGAGCAGTTCGGGTTTGCCTACACCGGGTTACGGAACGCGGAGATTCAGGCGGGCGGATTGCGGACGAAGTTCGACGTGCTGCTGTTTGCGGACCAGACGGCAAGCAGCATGGAGAACGGCTACCGGCGCGACGCCATGCCCGAGGAGTACACCGGCGGCCTGGGAGCTGCGGGCGCAACGGCGCTCAAAGAGTTTTCCAACGCCGGTGGCACGCTGGTGTTTTTGAATGGGGCAACGGAATACGCCGTCACTCAACTGGGAATAGCGGCCCGAGTGGTGACTCCGGCGCGGGGCCAGACCGATGAGTTCTATTCGCCGGGATCGCTGCTGAATGCGCGAATGGACACAGCCAGCCCGTTGGCATATGGGATGCCGGCCGAAGTGGCTATCTGGAGCGAGCAGAGCCCGGCATGGGATACGCAGTTACCGGTTGTGGCACGGTATGTCGAATCGGGCGTATTGGCATCCGGGTGGCTGGTGGGTGAGAAGACGATTGCGGGCCGCGCAGCGGCGGTAAATGCTCCGGTGGGAAGCGGCCACGTGGTGCTGTTCGGCATGCGGCCCCAGTATCGGGCACAGAGCTATCTTACTTTTAAGATGTTCTTCAACGCACTCGTCCTGTAAGACGTGCCGGTAGACCGGGCGCGCCTCAGGCTTTCCCGCCGACCGCTTTCCGCTTGTTATAGTCAGCCCAACGCTTTTTCTGCGCGACCGCAATTCTGCGCCGGCCTGCAGCCGACATTTTNNTGGTGTATCTCGGCGAGCTGGGCCTGATATCCAACCAAGGCAGCTTCTAGAAAGGAACGATCTGATTTCATCTGTAACAGTCTATCACCGCTTTAGTGGCAGTGTGCAAGGAATCTTAGTGAAAACCGGCGGATGCCTAAGAGTAGGTCAAACTTCCAGAGGGATTTCAGCGGCGCGCCGGGTATCCCTGACCTGCGGCTTGGCAGTTTTCGCTGTAATTGGAGTTATCGAGAAAGGTCAAAAAGGTATTAGTACCTGAATCATGTGGTTGGATAAGGTCCAGGACCTATAGTTCCGAAAAGACAGTACCGGCAACAGGGGTAACCTCCAAGCGGAACGGCAGACCGGAGGGTCTGCATAGCTTACAAGAGTTTCCAAGCGGGCGCGAATACGCCTTTCGTACCGTACCAGTACGCTCCTGACTTCTCAACGTAGTAGGACAGCACCTAGTACGCTCGAACCACTTATACCATTTCTTTTCATGGAGCTAGCATCTTACAATTAGCCTAGGTTCGATGGAGAGCCACTTGGTTTTATAGACTGAACAAGCCGATGCCAATTGACTTACGGAAAGTATTGAAGGACCTCTATATCCAGAGGGAACGGCTGGAGCACGTGATCACGTCGCTCGAGGCGTTGCAGCAGGGTTCGGCAGCGGGGCTGCCTCCCCAGAAGAAAAGTAATCGCGGTCGAAAATCGATGAGCGCCGAGGAGCGCCACGAAGTTTCGGAGCGTATGAGAAAGTACTGGGCGGCGCGCCGCAAGAAGAAGACGCTGGCGGCGAGCTAAGTCAAGCTCCCTGGCTACCGTTTTTCGAGTTTGCTCTCGACGGGGGCCCGCAAGCGGGCGGCGGAATCGGCCACGTAGCGATCCCACTCCGCACGGGTATGGAAATCGGCGCCAAGGGTGGTAGCGAAACCGGCGTAAGTGACACAGGGACGGCCGGGCTCAATCCTGGTAAGCATGATGTAATTGAGATCGTCCTCGGTGAAGCTCGCGATGGTCGCGGGTTCGGCGAGGACGGCTTGGCCTAACTGGCTGGGGCCTTCTTTTACATCCTCCCAGGTACGCATCCAGCCATGCTCCTTGTCGGACTGTAGGGTGGTTCCCTTCAGTTTGCGGATGCCGGCGGCCTGCATGAGATTGGCGGCATTGCCTTCGATGGTGTAGCGGGTTTCAAAGCGGTCGAGNNTTTCGTAAGTGAGTTCGAACAAGACGCGGATGGGGCCCACGGCATAGACGCGCGTATCGCGGAAATTAGCGGAGGGATAGAGCTTGCCCTCGGCCCAGATTCCGGTGCCGCCATCGCCGCGGGTCTTGCCGGCGGAATAGAAATCGCCGCCCTGGCCGTGCTCCTTGTGATAATCGTCCATCATATACCAATCATTGATGACCAGCTTGGGGGTGTGTTTGCTCCAGACGTCGACGGAGCTGGAAGTAAGCGGCTCCTGCGGCCAGGTTTCCAGCTCCTTGCCATACATGCGGTGGGCGATGCGATCGTTCTCCCAGGCGAAATCGTCGCGGCGCTCGCGAACGAAGCGGCCGTAGGTCTTGTAGTCTTCGACGCGGGCGATCTGGAGGTCGCCGACGGTGAGCAGGAAGACGCGGGCCTGAAGCGGAGCGAAATCGGCCTGAAAGAGGAATTCTTCGTACTTACCGTCATCGTTGGTATCGACGGCCTGAACCAGCAGATCCTTATCGGAACCTTCGGCGCGGACGTGGATTTTGCGGACGTCGTCGACGGCGAGCATGGTGCGGAGTTCGGCGGCCGAGAGGACGATGGTTTCGGCGGGGCGCGCGAGATCGATAGGGTTGCGAACCGTAACGGCGGCGCCGGGCGCGGCGGCGAGGCTGGACACGAGCGAGAGAGCCAATCCGAATAAGTACGTACGCATGTTTCTTCTCCTGGCAAGCTAATTTTTCTTGACGCGGTAGTGGTAGGTGTTGAGAGTGTGTTCGATGTCGAAGGAACGGAGCATGGTGATGACTTCGGCGCCGGCCATCAGGACGGGGCCGTAGCCCTGCATAGCGTCGAGGTCGGTGGGGCGGTTGTAGTAGTAGACCGCGTCGTAAGCGGCGGTGGTGCTGACGCAGATGTCGGCGACGCGGCCGTCGGGGCGCACGCGCGTGGCCAGCGCCTGCCAGCCGGCCTGAGCGACGGGTGCGTAAACGGGCGTGAGCCAGCCGCGGTTGACGCCGCGCGCGATGGCAAAGGTGAACATCGCGGTGGCGGAAGATTCGAGATAGCTGTCGGTCTTGTCGAGTAACTGGTGCCACATGCCGGTAGAGCCCTGCACTTCGACGGCGGCGCGCGCCGAGGTGCGAAAGATATCGAGTACCTTGGCGCGGCTGGGATGGTCCTCCGGCATGACGCTGAGGAGTTCGGCAGTGGCCATGAGCACCCACCCGGCGCCGCGGCCCCAGAAGAAGCGGGGATCGTAGGGGGCGGTGTTTTCGTACCAGGCATGGTCGTAGAGGCCGGTGCGGGGGTCCTGGAGACGCTGGGACATCTGGATGACCTGGCGGGCGGCGTCATCGTACCAGACCCGGTCGCCCGTGAGCTTGCCCATTTGCGCGAGGAACGGGATGGACATATAGGCATCGTCCGCCCACAGAGCCACGGGTTGCGGGCGGGGACGGGCCAGCGTGCCATCGGGCAGGCGCATCTGCTTGTGACCGATGTAATCGGCGATGTCGTTGATGGTGGCGCGGTATCGGGGGTCCGGTTTCCTGGCGTAAGCCTTGACGAGGGCGGCCCCGATGGCGCCGCAATCATCGAGCGCGCGCATTTCCAGCAGCCGTCGGTAGCCGTAGGATTGAGCGCCGAACTGGGCGGCCTGTTTCCGGAAATAGTCGAGGTGGTCGAAGATGAAGTCGAAATCCTTCAGGGTGTAATCGGAATAGCGCGGGTCGCCGGTGACATCGCTCACGTTCAGCAAAGCGGCGAGCACAACGCCCATGGGATAGTCCCAATCGTTGAACTGGCCGGCGCGGTTGTCGACACCGGCGGTCTTGATGGGATTCGTGAAATCGGTTACGGGCTGACCGGTTTGCGTGTCGATGATGCGGTAGGCGGTGGAGCGAACGATGTAGCCGAAGATGCGGTCGAGAGCGGCCTTGATCTCGGCTTCGGTGGGGACGACGTAGTCGACACCGGCAGCGAGCGAGGGTTGCTGGAACGAAGGGTCGCTGCGGCCTTTGGGCGGGATTTGCGCAAGAGCGCCGAAGGCGAGCGGGACGAGGGCGAGTGCCCATACCACATAACGAGACGGTGTCATACGATTAGATACGCGACAGAGATTTTAGCAGAGATGGACACTGGCAGAACTCCTGGATATAATCGGGGCGCTATGAAAGGCATGCTGTGCTCTGTGTTGGGGTTGCTGTGCGGAATGCTGCTGGCGCAGCCGTCGGCTCCCCGGATCGAAAAAAAAGTCGCGCTGGTCATCGGCAACGACGCCTACCTGCACGTGACGCCCTTGAAGACGGCGACTAACGACGCTCGTGCGGTGCAGGCGCTTCTGCAGGGGCGGTACGGCTTCGAGACCACGCTGCTGCTCAACGGGACGCGCTCGCAGATTGTTTCGGCGCTGAACTCTTACCGCCGCGACCTGGGGGCGGATTCTTCGCTGCTGATCTATTACGCGGGCCACGGCTTCTACGATCGGGCGGTGGACAAGGCCTACTGGTGGCCGGTGGATGCGCGGGACAACGACAACACCAACTGGATCAGCGCGGATGACATCACGACCAACATCAAAGGCATCGCCTCGCGTCACGTGCTGATCGTGTCCGACAGTTGCTACTCCGGCACGCTCTCGCGGGGTGTGAGCGTTCCTCAAAACTTAAATGGGTTGAACTCGGACCGCTCCCGCACGCTTCTCCGGTTGGAGCAGCGGCCCTCTCGTGAGCTTCTGGCCAGCGGCGGAAACGAACCGGTAGCGGATGGCGGCGCGGGCGGGCATTCGGTCTTTGCGGGCGCCTTCCTGCGAGCGCTGCAGAGTATGCAGGCGACACAATTCGCGGCCCATGAACTCTTTGAGGAGGTGCTCACTTCCGTGGCGGGCAATTCGGCGCAGGTGCCGCAGTTCGATTCGTTGAAGAATTCCGGGGACGATGGCGGATCGCTTGTGTTCAGCCGTGCGGGAGGCGCTGCTCCGGTGACGCGTCCGGCAATGGGAACAACGCGGGGGGATGCGGGTCCTCCTCCAGCGCCGGCACCGAAGCCGCCGGAAATTCACAAGTACCTGCCGGAAAGCCCTGTACCGGTTCCGCAAGACCTCAGCGCCGAACCTTTAAGCAAGGCCCATATCGGGCTCTTAGCGCTTCGCGATAACCCGAAACTTCTGACTGACGAGGTCACGCTGCAAATTGCCATATCCCAGGTCGCGGTGGAGCAAAGTATGTGGACCTTCATCGCCGAAGCTCTCAGGCTCAATCCGGGGGAGCCGCAGTTTACCTATGAGTGGCAAAAGCTCATCGATCAGAGACCGGACTTCGCGCGCGGCCCGCTCATCGACGTCTTCAACAAGGCCGACGCGGATTGGTCATTCCTCAAGAGCGAAAAGGGCTGGAATGACAAAGTCGATTCGATTGCCGACGTATTCATGTTTTCGCGCGATCAGGTGATGGGAGAGGACGGCAAACCACGGGACAACGCGTTCACTGCCAGGCGGGTACAGCCGGTGGTCAAGAAACACCTGGAGGCGGCCACGGCCAAGACGCCATCCAAGCTCTGGTTTATTGTGCAACTGCCCCATCCCGACTACGATTTCAATACCTCGGCCATGCGCTTTAAGAAAAATCAAGACGTCTTTGAAGATTCCATCAACCTGCTGGAACCCCTGGCGTCACCAGTGTTCGAGCCGGCCACGGCGCAAAACGGCCAGGTGGCGCTTCCGGCGGCAGCCAAGACCACCGCAAACTACCAGCCCTGGTCTGGTGGACGCCTGCTGATGCCGGAAGACGAGCCGACGATCAAGCCCGGATTCGTCTTTAAGACGGTGGGAGGGCTGGCGCTTTTTTCGCCGGCGGCGGGTTGGCGCTACAACTTCGGACGGATGGCCCAGATCTTCCCGGTGCACCTGCAGGTTCTGGCTCTCGACCGCCAATTGCGGCTTAGCTCGATCAAGCTCGATGCCAATAAGGCTGAAGCGCTGCACCCGCTGATGTCGGCGTTGATGCGGGCGCAGGTATTCATTGATGTCGATCACGCGTTGAGTGTGCCGTTGCCTTCGAGCCAGCTCACGATACAGGCTGCGGTGTTGTTCGCACGCGTGACTAAGATCAAGATCATCGATTACCTTGGTGAAGTGGTCGTCACGCTGGATCCTAAGTCACTGCCACTGCCGGGCGCTAAGTGAAATTGACGGCAGTGGTGTTGGCGCCGCAAAGCAGGACGCCGACGCGCTCACCGGGCTGGGCCTGATAGCGGCGCGACAGGACGGCGGCAAAAGCAGCGGCGCCGCCAGGTTCCACGACGATGCGCAACACGTTCCACAGGGCCTGTTGGGCGGCGACAATCGCTTCATCTGTGACTAGCGCCACGCGGCTGATGTGAGCTTGCGCGATAGGGAACATGATCTGGCCGACGCTGCGGGGCGCCAGGGAATCGGCCGCAATGCCACCGGCGGGAGCGTCGACCGGATGGCCGGCTTCGAGGGCCATGAACAGAGTGGGCGCGGCTTCGGGCTCCGCACCGACCACCTTGGTGCGGCTGCCGCACCAGGCGGCGATTCCGCCGATCAAACCGCCACCGCCGCAGGCTACCAGAACGGAATCGAGCTGCGGATTCTGTTCCTCAAATTCCAGGCCGACGGTTCCCTGCCCCAGGAGCGTTTCCACCTGCTCATAAGCGTGAACGGGCATGGCGCCGGATTCGGCGGCCCACTGCTCACTGGCGGCCAGCGCGTCGGCATAGCGGTCGCCGGTGACGACGAGGTGAGCGCCGTAGCCGCGGATGCGTTCGATCTTGGCGGGGGAGGCGACGGTGGGCACGAAGATGCGGGCGGGTNNGGAACTTCGCGCCGCAGCAGATTGGTGAAAGCGCCACGCGCTTTGAAAGAACCGCTGTGCTGGAGGAACTCGAGCTTGAGCGAGAGGCGCACGCCGGGGAGAGCGAAATCGGCGCCATCCACCTCAATCACGGGAGTGCGGCGAATGTAGGGGCGGATGAGCGGATCGGTTTCGGCGATGCTGTGACGATCGATGGTCATTGGGCCAGGGCCCGGTCGAGATCCGCAATGATGTCCTCAGCGGCTTCGATGCCGACCGACAAGCGCAACAGATTATCGCGGATGCCCATGCGTTCGCGGTGCTTGGGCGAGATTTCCCGGTGCGAGCTCATCACTGGGTACAGGATCATAGTGTGGACATCGCCGAGAGAAGTGGCGCGGACGATCATCTGCAGGGCATCCATCACGTGGAAGATCTCTTCCCTGCCCGCGCCGCGGATCTCAAAGCTGACCATCGCGCCGGTGAGATCGGGCGGAAAGAGGCGGCGGACGGCGGCGGCGTCAGGATGCGCGGGATCGCCGGTGAAGTAGACGCGCTCGATGCGCGGATGCGCGGCGAGCCACGCGGCCACGCGGGCGGCGTTCGCGCACTGGCGCTCCATGCGCAACGGAAAAGTTTTGATGCCACGCATGGTGAGGTAACTCTCAAAAGGGCCGAGGACCGGACCGATGGTGCGCGAGAGAGCGCGCAGCGGATCGAGGTGCTCGCGGTCCGTGACGACGATTCCGCCAAGGACGTCGCCATGACCGGCCAGATACTTGGTGACACTGTGGACGCTGAAGTGCGCGCCAAGTTCGAGCGGGCGGCAGAGCAAGGGCGAGGCGAAGGTGTTGTCGACGACCAGAGCCGCACCGGCCTCGCGGGCGATTTCGGCAATGCGATCGAGCTCGGCGACACGCAGCAGCGGATTCGAAATGGTCTCCATGAAGATGCAGCCGGGCCGGCTTTCGGAGACGGCGGCGCGGAAATCATCGAGATTGCAAACGTCGGCGAAACGCACGTCGACGCCAGCCGGTTGGAGCACGTTCATCAGCAGACTGACGCTGGCGCCGTAAATCGCATTGGCGGCTACGATGGACTTGCGGCGGTCGGCTAGAGCGGTGAAGATGGCCAGGTGGATGGCGGCCATGCCGGAAGCACAGGCCAGCGCGCCAGCGCCGTTTTCAAGCGAGTTAACTAATTCTTCGAGCGCTGCGGTGGACGGGTTGTCGTAGCGGCTGTAGCAGTAACCCTGTTCCTCCTGGGCGAAGATGCGGTCGAGCTGTTCGGTGGATTCGTAGAAGTAACTGGTGGCGGTATGAATCGGCGTAGTAACGGGTGTGTAGGTGCCCGCTTTCTTACGGTCGCCGATGTGAACGGCTTTGGTGTGGATGTCCAACGCTATTTCCTTTTCCAGCGAACGCCGGCCTTGGTGTCTTCGAGAATGATCCCCTGATCCAGGAGCTCCTGGCGGATCTGGTCGGCGCGCGCGAAGTTTTTGGCCTTCTTGGCGGCGGTGCGCTCTTCGATGAGGGCGTCGACCTGGGCGTCGGCAAGCTGGCCGGCCTGAGCGGTGGGCCGCAGCACGTCGAAGATGGAATCGAAGCGGGCAAGAACGCCTAGCGCGGCGGCGACGTTGGACGCGCGGAACTCGCCGGCATCCATGGCGCTGTTGGCGTCGCGCACGTATTCGAAAACGGCGGCCAGGGCTTCAGCGGTGTTGAGATCGTCGTTGAGGCTGTCGTGGAAGGACTGAAGCGCGGCGGCGGCGCGGGCTTCCAACTGTTCGTTAAGACCTTCGGGATAGCGGTCGGTTTCCAGCCGCAGCTTGAAATTTCGGAGGCGGTCGATGGCGGTAGCCGCGGATTTCAGTCCGTCAAACGTGAAGTTGAGCGACTTGCGGTAGGGCACGGAGGCGAGC
This sequence comes from Bryobacterales bacterium, assembly GCA_003152325.1. Lineage (GTDB taxonomy): Bacteria > Acidobacteriota > Terriglobia > Bryobacterales > Bryobacteraceae > PALSA-129. The sequence goes on from PLZX01000038.1 coordinate 50,458, forward strand.
AGGTAACGGATGACCTCGGGGTGGTAGCCGCGGCCGACGATATCGCGCAGGGTGTAATAATTGCCGAGCGACTTCGACATTTTCTGGCCTTCCACCATGAGGAACTCGGCGTGGAGCCAGAAGCGCGAGAAGGGCTTGCCGGTGAGGGATTCGGATTGGGCGATTTCGTTTTCGTGGTGCGGGAAGACCAGGTCAATGCCGCCGGCGTGGATGTCGAGGGTTTCGCCGAGATACTTGATGGCCATCACGGAGCACTCGATGTGCCAGCCGGGGCGGCCGGGACCGATGGAGGTCTCCCAGAAGGTCTCGCCTTCCTTGGGAGCTTTCCAGAGGGCGAAATCGCGGGCGTCGGACTTTTCGTATGTGTCAACGTCGACGCGGGCGCCGGCAAGATTGCCGCTGAAATCGTTGTGCGAGAGTTTGCCGTAACCGGGGAAAGTGGCGATCTTGAAGTAGACGCTGCCGTCGGTGGTGTAGGTGTGGCTGGTGGAAGCCAGGCGGGCGATGGCGGCGGCCATATCGTCGATGTGCTCAGTGGCGGGCACCATGTGTTCGGGGCGCTCCAGGCGCAGGTTGGCGCAATCGTCCAGAAAGGCCTGCGTATAGACGGCGGTGTACTCGGCCAGCGACTTGTTCTGGGCGGCGGCGTTGCTGATGATTCTGTCGTCGACGTCGGTGATGTTCATCACGTGGTCGAGCTTGAATCCGTTCGCGCGCAGGCATTTCCGCAGGATGTCGATGAAGGTGAAGGTGCGGAAATTGCCGATGTGGGCGAAGTCGTAAACGGTGGGGCCGCAGGTGTACATGCGGACGGTGTTGTCGCGCATCGGAGAGAACTCCTCCACCTGCTGGGACAACGTGTTGTGTAAGCGGAGCGCCATATGGAGAGGGATTTTTCATGGTACCAGACGCGCGTGGGAGGGCGGTAGATTTCATGTGGCGCGAGGCTGGTGTACCATAAGGAGTTACTGCATGAAGGCCTTATTGGATGCGGTCCAGCCGGGGGACAAGGATTGGGAGTTAGTGCAATCCATCGATCCGGCGCGGCTTCCCGCACACATCGCGATTATCATGGATGGCAACGGCCGCTGGGCGGGCCAGCGGCGCTTGCCGCGCGTGGCCGGGCACCAGGCGGGCATCGGGCCGGTGCGTTGCACAGTGGAAACGTGCGCGCGGCTGGGCGTCAAGGTTCTGACGCTGTACGCGTTTTCGGTGGAGAACTGGAAGCGGCCGCGCACGGAAGTGGAAACGCTGTGGCGGCTGCTGCGCTACTACCTGAAGCAGGAACTCCCCGAATTGCAGAAGAACGACATTCGGCTACAGGCCATCGGCCGGCTGGACGCGCTGCCGCCGCAGGTGCGCCGCGAGTTGGATTCGGGCGTGGAAGCCACCAGCGCCAACCGCGGGCTGCTGGTGAACCTGGCGATCAATTACGGGGGCCGCGCGGAGATCGTGGATGCGGTGAACGCCGTTCTGGACATGGCGCGGCTGGACGGCAGCATCTCATCGCTCAAAATCGATGAAGATTCGATAGCGACGAGCCTCTACACGGCGTCGTGCCCGGACCCGGATCTGTTGATTCGCACGTCGGGCGAAATGCGCATCAGCAATTTTCTGCTGTGGCAGATTGCGTACGCGGAGTTGTACGTCACCGAGACGTTGTGGCCGGATTTCACGCGCGCGGACCTGCTTCAGGCCGTGCTGGAATACCAGAAGCGGGACCGCCGGTACGGCGGTTTGAGCGCAGGGGCGGGCAGACACCTGGCGAACGGCGCGGGCAACGCCGATGAGAACCTGATCGAAGCGCTCCGCTCGTCATGAAGCGGATCCTCACGGCACTGGTGCTGATTCCCTTCGTCGTCTACACGGTTTTGTGGGCGGACTACTGGATCTTTCTGGCGGTTTTGTCATTGGTCGCGCTGCTGTGCTACCGGGAATACGACGCAGTGGCCGCGGGCTACGGCTTCGGCGCGCCGGGACTGATAGGCTACGGCGCGGGCCTGCTGCTGATGGTGTGGCAGGGAGAAACGTGGCTGGTAGTGGCTCTGATCGCGATGGTGGCGTTGGTGATGGCCATGCGCGACAACGACCTGGCTGCGAGCCTGCCCCGTGCGGCGCTGCTGCTGACCGGCGTGATTTATGTGTTCGGCTGCTGGAAAGCGGCTATGCCTCTGCACCGGGAGAATCCGCACTGGCTGATGTACGCGCTGCTGCTGAATTGGACGGGGGACACCGGAGCCTACTATGTGGGCCGGATGCTGGGGCGACACAAGCTGGCGCCGCGGGTGAGCCCGAAAAAATCCTGGGAAGGCGCGGTAGCATCGACGGCGTGCTCGGTGGCGGTGGGATGGGCCTACCTGGTGTACTTCATCCCGTCGGTGCCGGTGCCGGCAGCGATTGGGCTGAGCGTGGTGGGGAATGTGGCGGGACAACTCGGAGACCTGGCGGAATCGGCCATGAAGCGCGGGGCGAGCGTGAAGGACAGTAGCGCGATTCTGCCGGGGCACGGGGGACTCCTCGACCGGGTGGACGGCACGCTGTTCACGCTGCCGGTGCTGTATGTTTGTTTGAAGCTGGTGGCGTAGAGGCGAGGCGGATGCGCCAGGCGCGAAGCTTGTGCCACCATTAGAAAAATGGCTCTTCTCGCTTATTTAGACGCATTCTCGGGAATCAGCGGCGACATGCTGGTGGGCGCGCTGGCGGATGCCGGCGCGGATGCCGCGGCCATCGCGGATTCGATCGCGTCGCTCGAAATCGGGGCTACGGTTTCGTTTGAGAAAGTGCGCCGATGCGGAATCGGCGCGACGCGCTACCACGTCGAGGTGGGCGAACAGCGCGCCCATAGGCACCTCGCGCAAATTATTAAGATCATCGAAAAGGCCGGGCTTCCGGCGCGAGCCACACGGAACGCCGTGGCGATTTTTCAGAAGCTGGGAGAAGCGGAAGCGGCGGTCCACCAGGTGCCGCTCGAAACGGTCCATTTCCACGAAGTGGGAGCGGCCGATTCGATTGCGGATATCGTGGGCGCGTCGGTCGGATTCGAACTGGTGGGCGTCGACCGCATCGTCTGCTCGCCGATCAACGTGGGAAGTGGAACGGTGAACACGGAGCATGGCGTTCTGCCGGTGCCGGCGCCCGCGACGGCGCGCCTGCTGACCGGAGCGCCGGTTTATTCGCGCGGACCTGCCGTAGAGTTGGCAACTCCCACGGGCGCGGCGGTGGCGGTGACGCTGGCGGAACGGTTCGGCACGCTGCCGCCCATGAGTTTGACGCGCACCGGGTACGGAGCGGGCTCGCACGATTTTCCGGGCCACGCTAACGTGCTGCGCGTGATGCTGGGCGAGCCGACGACAGCCGAAGAAGCGCTCGAAGTGACGGTGATCGAGGCCCACATCGACGACCTCAACCCGCAGGTGATGGCCTACGCGGCCGAACGGCTGGCGGAAGCGGGGGCGCTCGATGTGTCGCTCCAGCCGATCCTCATGAAGAAAGGCCGGCCCGGCAACCTGCTGCGCGTGGTGGCGCGGCGGGAAGACCGCGAGCGGCTGGCGCAGATTATCTTCGCCGAGACCTCCACGCTGGGGCTGCGGATGTACGCCGCGGAGCGCCGCGTGCAGGCGCGCCGATTCGAGGAAGTGGAAACCAAGTACGGCAAAGTGCGGATGAAGATTGCGAGCGAGGGATCTTACGCGCCGGAGTATGAAGACTGCCGGCGGCTGGCATTGGAAACCGGCGCGACACTGAAAGAAGTAATCGCGGAAGCGAATTACACATACCAGAAACAATCCAAATGAAATACTATCTGACAACACCGATCTACTATGTGAATGCCGCGCCCCACATCGGGCACGCGTATACCACCATCGTGGCCGACCTGTTGAAGCGCTTCAAACGGATGGAAGGCTATGAGCCGGTGTTAACCACCGGTTCCGACGAACACGGCGTGAATGTGGAGCGCTCCGCGCAACGGGCCGGCAAGACACCGAAAGAGTTCACCGATGCGATCGCCGCGGAGTTCGAGCGGCAGTGGCAGATGCTGGGCTTGCAGATCGACCACTTTCAGCGCACCACCAACCCGCAACACGCGCGCGTGGTGCAGGATCTGTTCGAACGCTGCCGCAAGAACGGCTATGTCTATAAGGGCTCTTACACCGGCCAGTATTGTATCTTCGATAACTTATACGTCAATGACGCCAAGCCGGGCGATCCCTGTCCCGATTGTGGGCGGCCCACCGAGACCATCACGGAAGAGAATTTCTTTTTCAAGCTGTCGGCATTCCAGGAGAAGCTGCTGGCGCTCTACGAGAGTAACCCGGGCTTTCTCCAGCCGGAAACGCGGCGCAACGAAGTAATCTCTTTTGTGAAGGCCGGGCTGAAAGACTTATCCATCACGCGCACGAATATCAAGTGGGGCATCCCGGTGGAGGGCGAATCGCCGCACGTATTCTATGTGTGGTTCGATGCGCTGGCCACTTACATGAGCGCGGTGGAAGGCGAAGGACAGTGGCCGGCGGATCTGCACCTGATCGGCAAGGAGATTGTGCGCTTCCACGCGGTCTACTGGCCGGCATTTCTGATGGCGGCCGGTCTCGAACTGCCGAAGCAGATTTTTGCGCATGGCTGGCTGCTGTTCGAGAACGACAAGATGAGCAAGTCGCGCGGCAACATTGTGCGCGCCGAGCCGATTAAAGAGGTGATGGGGGCCGACGCGCTGCGCTATTTCCTGCTGCGCGAAGTGGTGTTCGGGCAGGATGGCAGCTTCAGTTACGACGCGCTGGTGGGCCGCTACAATTCGGACCTGGCGAACGGGCTGGGGAACCTGGCGAGCCGGACGCTGACGATGATCAAGCAGTATCGCGGGGGTCTGATTCCGGCCGGGCCCTCGCGGTTCGATTCGGAGCCGACGATTCAGAAGGTCCGCGAAGCCTTCGATGCGTTCGAGTTCTCGAAGGGCCTGGAAAGCATCTGGAGCCTGATTGGCGCGGTGGACAAATACATTGTGACACGGGCGCCGTGGAAACAGGCCAAGGACGCCCCACCGGAGCAGTTGGACGAGACTTTATACACGGCTGCAGACGCGTTGCGCATTGTCACGGCGCTGGTCTCTCCGGTTCTGCCGCAATCGGCGGATAAGATCTGGGCGCAACTCGGCATGACCGATCCCCTCAGTTCCGTGCGGTTTGAAACGCTGAAGTGGGGCGAGTTGCGGCCGGGCCAGGCGATTGGCGAAATCGCCGCCGTGTTCCCGCGCATCGAGGCGAAAGATGCCATCGCGAAAATGCGGGCCCTGGAAGAAAAGGTGACTGCGGAACAGCAGCTGCTGATGGGCAAGAAGGCCGAGGAAGCGGCGGCGGAAGGGCCCGCGAAGATTCCGATCGACGACTTCCTGAAAGTGGATCTGCGGGTTGGGCTGGTGCTGACCGCCGAGCCGGTGAAGGGCTCGACCAAGCTGATGCAAATGACGGTCGATATCGGCGAGCCCGCGCCGCGCACGATTGTCGCAGGCATCGCGGAGGCGTACACGGCCGCGGACCTGGTCAATCGCAAAGTCGTCATTGTCGCCAACCTGCAGCCGCGCAAGCTGAAGGGGATCGAATCCAACGGGATGATTGTGGCGGCTTCGGTGAACGACGGGAAGCCGGTGCTGGCCGGCTTCCACGAAGACATCCCGGTGGGAGCGCGGCTCAAGTGAGGCTGGTGGACTCGCACGTCCACCTGGACGATTCGAAGTTCGACGAAGACCGCGAGCAGGTGATCGAGCGCGCGCGGGCCGCGGGCGTGGAATGCATGCTGGCGATCGGGACCGGCGGCGGCCCGCCAGATCTGGAAGTGGGCATCCGCCTCGCTGAGCAGCATGCGGCAATCTACGCAACCATTGGGGTGCATCCGCACGACTCATCGAAGGCTGGCCCCGAGACCTTCGCACGGCTGGATGAGCTGGCGGCGCATCCCAAGGTGCTGGCCGTCGGCGAGATTGGGCTCGACTATCACTATGACTTCTCCCCGCGCGACGTGCAGCAGACGGTATTCGAGCGGCAACTGGAGACGGCGGCGGCGGCGGGCAAACCGATTGTGATCCACACGCGCGAGGCTTGGGACGATACGCTCGACACGCTGCGCGGCCGGTGGAATGGCGGCGGCATCATGCACTGCTTCACGGGAGACGCTGCGCAGGCGCGGCAGGCGCTCGACCTGGGATTCCATCTGAGCTTCGGCGGGGTGCTGACGTTTCCGAAAGCGGAGGCCGTTCGCGAAGCGGCGCGGATGACGCCCGACGACCGGTTGCTGGTGGAGACGGATTGCCCGTACCTGGCGCCGGTTCCGTATCGCGGCAAACGCAATGAGCCGGCATTCGTGGTGGAGACCGTGCGGCGGCTGGCCGAGGTGCGCAACCGCGCGCCGGAAGAAATTGCCGAGCTGGCCACCCGCAACTTTGAGAGGCTGTGTTTGCGGGGCGGGACCGCTAACAGGTAAACTGGTTAACTTACATGAATTTGAGCAAGCTGGGGCAGGCCCTTACAGCGCGCGAGATTTTCGACCTGATCCAGGACGAGCTGGAGCAGGTGGAGAAGAAGATTACCGCCGAATCGGTGGCGTCGGTGGATGCCGTCACGGCGATCGGGCAGTATCTGCAATCGAGCGGCGGGAAGCGGCTGCGCCCCGCGCTGCTGCTGCTAGCCGCCAAGCTGACGAGCACGGATGGAAACGGAAGCGCGACGGCGACTGAGTTGGGAGCGGTGGTGGAATTGATCCACGCCGCGACGCTGGTGCATGACGACGTCATCGACGCGGCCGAAACGCGGCGGGGGCGGCCCTCGACGAACGTCAAGTGGGGCAATCACACGTGCGTGCTGGCGGGTGACTGGCTCTACATGCAGGCCTTCCAGATGGCGCTGCGTGAGCGGAACTTTCAGATCCTGGAGCTGCTGATTTCGCTCACCCAGATGATGGTGGAAGGCGAATTGATCCAACTGGAACGCATCGGGCGGATCGATGTGGGTGAGGCCGATTGCATGGAATTGGTGGACCGCAAGACGGCCCGCCTGTTTTCCGTGTGCGCGCGACTGGGCGCCGTGGCGGGCCACGCCGATGGGCACGCGCAGGAGCGGCTGGGCGAGTACGCCTGGAATTTGGGCATGGCCTTCCAGTTGGTGGACGACGTGCTGGATTTCACGGCCCGCGAAAAAACGCTGGGCAAGCCGGTGGGCGGCGATCTGCGGGAAGGCAAAGTCACGCTGCCGCTGGTGTACGCACTGGACAGCGCCACGGCCGGCGAACGCGTCTTGGTGGAGACGATTCTTCGGCAGCGCAATTACGACGAAGTGCCTTTCTCGCGCATCCTGGCGCTGCTCGAAAAGTACCGCGGCATCGAGCGCGTGAAAGAGCGCGCCCAGGGCTTTACCGACAAGGCCCGCCAGATCATCTCGCAGTTCCCCGAGTCTCCCTACCAGCGCGCGCTGCTCTCAGTGACGGAACTGGTCACGGAACGCGATCACTAGAGTGAAGACGGAATCTTCGCGGCAGCAACACCGCGCAATGGAACAATTCCTGGACGACCTGCTTTCCTCGACGGAAGCCAACGCCGACTTTCTGGAGAGTTTCCGCAAGGCCCACAGCCTGGCCGCGGAACATTATCGCGTGGAAGATGGACTCCTGCAGGAGATTGCGCGGCACGAGGCGGCGCTGGCGGAAAAAATGACCGCTCAACATGCCGAGGCGTTGGAACTGGCGGCAGCCCTGGAGGAAGCCGTTGCGACCGGGCAGACGGGTGATGCGTTGCGCCTGGCGAGGCGCTTTCACGCGATCGCGCAGCACAATATTATCGAGGAAGAACGCGACGTGTTTCCCCTGGCAGAGCGGTGGGGCGCGTCAGGAGGCGGCTTCGGCCACGGTGGGATATAGGGACAGGAGTTGGTCCACGCCGGTCATCTGAAAGAGGCGGAGGACGCGGGCATTAGCGCCGGCCATGCGCATGTCGCCACCCGCCTTCTTGATGTGAGTGAGGCAGGCGACTATCGTGCCGATGCCGGCGCTGTCGGCATAGTCGAGCGCCGAAGCATCGAAGATGAATTTTGTTTGGCCCTGTTTGAGTAGTTCGTTGACCACCGCTTCCAACCGTTCCACGTCGCGGCCGAGGGTCAGTCTGCCGGTAACCGTCACCAGGGCGGCGCCACCGTCCATCAGTTTTGTCTCAACGGGCATGGCTACAGCATACTACAGCAATGGAGCGTCACCAATGAATGTGATCCTTTTCGGCGCCACGGGCATGGTAGGGCAAGGCGTCTTGCGCGAGTGTCTGCTGGATCCGGAGGTGCGCAGCGTCCTTTCGGTCGGACGCAGCGCGACCGGGCAGCAACACGAGAAACTGCGCGAACTGGTGCACAAGGATCTCTTGGATTATTCCGCGATCGAGAGCCAGCTATCCGGTTTCGACGCGTGCTTTTTCTGCCTGGGCGTCACCTCGGCAGGCATGAGCGAAGAGAAGTACCGGAAAGTGACGTACGACATCACGATGGCGGCAGCCGAAACGTTGGTCAAACTGAATCCCGGGATGACCTTCATCTATGTATCGGGTATGGGTACCGACAGCACCGGGCGGGGCCGCACCATGTGGGCCCGGATCAAGGGCCAGACGGAGAATGCTCTGCTCCGGCTGCCATTCAAAGCGGTCTTCCTGTTCCGCCCCGGGTTCATCGCGCCGCAGCACGGGGTCCGGTCGAAGACCAGGCTCTACCAGGCGTTCTACACGGTGTTGGGACCGCTGCTGCCCTGGTTGGTCAAGGTCGCCCCAAAGTACGGGACGTCCACGGAGCAGGTAGGGCGCGCGATGCTCCAGCTGGCAAAACGCGGAGCGCCGAAAGCGGTCTTTGAGAACGTGGATATCAACGGAGTCTGAAGGCGCGCTTCACACCTTGGGGATGCGGTGCGCGATGATTTCGAATTCTGGCGCGAGATTCTCAAGCAACTTGGTCTTGAGCAGGACTTCGAGGTAGGGAGGGGCCTTTCCCGGTGTCACGCCGAGCCGTTTATAGAGTTGCGCTATGGAATTCTCATCGCAGACGAAGTGGCCGCCGGCTTCGAGCGAAGACAGGTCGCTGCCGTAAATGAGAAGGGCCGTGCCCTGATGCATCGGCTTGGGTAGACAGGCTACCACGCAGTATCCTTCTTTGCCGAAATCGGCGGTGTAGCTGGCTTGTTCACCGGAATGCGGCGCCTGATTGACGATCTTGTCCGTCTGGGCCTGCCAGTCGTAGTCATAGCGGAAATTCAACCGATCGTCGAAGAGGCGGATCCAGGGATTGCCCTTGGGATGGCCGAGCAGCACCAGATTGTCGGGTTGCGGCATGCGGAAATCGCGCGCCGAGATCGCGTTGACGGCGACCCGGTAGCGGGAGAGCAGCAAGCTTAGTCCGGCCAGCGTGGAGGCGTCTTGCATGCCGGTGTTGTGGGTGCGCACCATGGCTTCGGCGAAACGGCGGGTCTGCGAATCCTGGATGCCGTCCAATTGCTCCCTTGGATAGCCGGTGCGGTAATCGTTCAGGGAAATCATGTGGCCGACTACGTCGCTGAACATGGCGAGGTTGGCGTCGGTCACCACGACTTCGGCAGCCCGGCCGTTGCGAAACCCACTCCAGAAGCGATCGAGCGCCGGAGTCGCAACGTGGTCCGCAGTGGCGCGCCCATAGATCAGGAAAGCGGCCGAGACCACCAGCGCGGTCGCGGCCGAACTGAGAATGACGGCACTCAAGAAGGAGCGCCTGGGCGCCGCAGGAACCGGCACCGGGCCCGGGAGGACCAGCGGTAAGATGTGCGGCGATTCGGCCTCCTGCAGTGCGTGCTCGCGGAGGTCGAAGGCGGGCGCATAGGAGCCGCGCGGGATGTGAATCACGGTAGGCTCGTCGCGGCCGTCGGTGACGAAATAGTGTTCGAGCTTCTTGCGAAGCTGAGAGACCTGGACGCGAACGATAGTGTCGCTGCCTGGGTCCAGATCCTGGCGCCAGCCGAATAACGCGACGCCAACCTGATGTTCAGTGATGGAAGCGGCTGGGTCTTTGAGGGAGCAGTCGGAGAGGTAGCGGAGGAGTTCCTGGGAACGCGGCGATTTCTCGAACTGGGAACTCGCACAGATCCGTTCCACCAACTGCGAAACCAATTCTGCAGAAGGGACGGACATGGCGGACACCAAACCTCGTTTCAGAATCACGCGCGGACCAACCCCGAAGGCAATCCTATCACATCGCACGCCAGTGCGATCCATCACAAAATAAACCGTTTCACCTATTCACAAAGCGTGAATCGCGCGAATCACTCTATCCAACTTTGGGAATCCCTGTCAGACTGCTGGCAATCCGATAAAGAACTCGCAATGGATCAGGCGGGATTGAATCGCCGGGAGTTGTTACAGGCTGCCACGCTAGCAGCGTTGGTGGATCAGACGTCCGCGGCACAAGAATCGTTACCGGCAACGGAGACAGCGGGATACTCCGGGCTGGCGCTTTACCCTCAGACCAACAATTGCCGCCAAGTGATCGGACTGGACGGTTTTTGGGACTTTCTTCACGATCCTCAAAATGAGGGAGTCCGGCTGGGCCGGCCTGGTGGCTTCAACAACGCACGGGCGATTGCCGTTCCAGGAAGTTGGAACGATCAGTTTGAAGATCTGCGCGACTTCTGCGGCACAGCCTGGTATCAGACCCGGTTCGAGCCTCCCCGGGATTTCGCCGTCAACCGCCGGGTGTGGATCCGGTTCGGCTCTGTGACCTACCTGGCCGATGTCTGGCTCAACGGCGAGATGCTGGGCCGCCACGAGGGCGGGAACCTGCCGTTTCAGTTCGAGGTCACGAACGCTCTTCGGCCTGAGAATGTGCTGGTGGTGCGGGTGGACGGCCAATTGGCGCCGGATCGTGTGCCACCGGGCCGCGTACCGCCCGATCCGAAGGACACCTTTTACAATGAGCAGTATCCCGACACCACTTACGACTTCTTTCCGTTCTCCGGCATTCATCGTCCGGTGATGCTCTACTCCACACCGGAGGAAGCGATCTTGGACATCAACGTGCGGACGGAGATCCAGGGCGCACTCGGGCGGGTGTTGGTCTGCGTGGAGACCTCGGCATCGGCCGCGAGTGTTTTGCGCCTCGAACTGCAGGGTCATGGCGCCGATATCCGCGTGGAAGCGCCAACGAACGGAGGGACCGCCGAATCCGAGCTGCGTGTGCCGGACGCCGCTCTGTGGGAACCGGGGAACCCGAATCTGTACCGGCTGACCGCGGAGCTGACGCGCGCCGGCGCGGTGATAGACCGCTACGCGCTCCAGGTGGGCGTCCGCACGGTGGAGGTGCGGGGCGAATCGCTGCTGCTCAACGGGAAGCCGGTTTTCCTGAAAGGCTTCGGCCGTCACGAGGATTTCCCGGTGGTGGGGCGCGGCCTGGTGCCGCCGGTCATTATCAAAGACTACGCCCTGATGCGCTGGGTGGGCGCAAATTCGTTTCGCACGTCGCACTATCCGTACTCCGAACAGATGATGGATATGGCGGACCGCCTGGGCTTCCTGGTGATTGCGGAAACGCCGGCGGTCGGCCTGTTCTTCACGGAAGCCGGGTTGGAACGGCGGCTGGCTCTCTGCCGGCAGTATGTTCGCGAGTTGATCGCGCGCGATAAGAATCACCCGAGCGTGATCCTGTGGAGTGTCGCCAATGAGCCGCATTCCACGCGGCCGGCGGCGAAACCCTTCTTCCGCTCGCTGTACGATCTGGCGAAGTCGCTCGACCAGTCGCGCCCGGTGACCCTGGTGAACCTGGCCGACGTGTGGGAGGACTCCTTCGATTTCCTTGACGTGGTGTGCATCAATCGGTACTACGGATGGTACAGCGAACCTGGACGCCTGCCTGAGGGCCTGGCCAGGCTCTCGGCGGAGTTGGACAAGCTGCGCGAAAAATTCCATAAACCGGTGATCGTGGCGGAATTTGGAGCCGACGCCGTCGCAGGCCACCACGCACAGCCGGCGGAGATGTTCTCCGAAGAGTACCAGGCGGAACTGATTGCGCGGTATCACGACCTCTTCCAGAGCAAGCCGTACGTAGTCGGCGAGCATATCTGGAATCTTTGCGATTTTAAGACGGGTCAAGGCATCAATCGTGTGGGCGCCTTGAACCTGAAGGGCATTTTCACGCGTGACCGGAGGCCGAAGCTGGCCGCCCACACCGTGAGGAAGCTGTGGAGCGCCAAGGCATGACGCCTGGCGCCAGGAACATTGAATCAACTAAGGAGCAGACGCCATGTTGACGCTGACAAAACTTGCAAGAGCAATGGGGCTAGCCCTAGCTGCCAGCCTTCTGTTAACCCTCCCCCTCGCCGGGCAGGAGTTCCGCGGGACCATCACCGGCACGGTGACCGACACCACCGGCGGCGCTGTTGCAAATGCGCAGATTGAAGTGCGCAACGTGGATACCGCCGCGGTTGCCACGGCGCAGACCAACGCAGCCGGGGCTTACACGGTTCCTTTCCTGTTGCCCGGGACGTATAAGCTGACGGCCACCGTCTCCGGCTTTAAGCAGGCGGTGCGCGATAACATCGAGCTACACGCCGGCGACAAGATCCAAGCCGACTTGAAGCTGGAGGTGGGCGTCACCACTGAGAGCGTGACGGTGACCTCCGAATCCGAGCAGCTCAAGACCGCCACAGCGGCGATGGGTCAGACCATTAACACCACCGAAGCCCGGGATCTGCCCATCATGGGCCGCAACACGTACATGCTGGCCGACCTCGCCACGGGAATGTATACGGCGCTGAACACCACCTCGACGGCGAGTGGATTCGGCCGACCGTACGATGGCGCGTCGGCGCAGATGTCGTCAGAGGGCATCGGCAGTCAATACCAAATCATGTTGAACGGCATTCCCAATGCACCCGAGGAGCGGGCCTCGGCGGCCATCTACGTGGGCTTTGTCCCTTCGCCCGACTCCGTTGAGGAAGTGACGGTCCAAACGCACACGTATGACGCGCAATACGGCCACAGCAGCGGCACGGTGGTCAACGCCGTCCTGAAGGGCGGAACCAACACCCTGCACGGATCCTTGTATGAGTTTTTCCGCAACGACAAGTTGAACGCCAACAGTTTCGCCGGCAACGCGGCCAAGAACGCGCGCGGCGTGATGCGCTGGAACCAGCCGGGATTCGTAGTGGATGGGCCGGTGCGCATTCCGAAGATCTATAACGGCAAGGACAAGACCTTCTTCATGCTCAACATGGAGTGGATCCGCAACGCCAGCCCGCTGCCCTATACCGCGTCGTACCCGACGGCGGCGGAGCGCACAGGCGATTTTTCGGGCCTGGTCAACGCCACCGGCGCACCAGTCCTCATCTACGACCCCTCGAGCTACACCCTCACCAACGGCCAGTACATCCGGCAGCCGTTCCCGAACAACAAAATTCCGAGTACCAGCATCAACAAGATCGGCCAGGCGCTGATCAATGATTATCCGTTGCCCAACCTTCCGGGAACCCTCGGCGGGTTCAACAATTACGTGGTCAGCCCGAACTCGCAGCAGGACAAGTATCACTCGATCGCCGCGCGCGTGGACCACCAGATCAACGTCAAGAACCGGCTGACCATGATGGGCTTCTCCAACGTTCGGCACCAGCTCTTCCCCGATTATGGATGGGCGAATCCCGCCGCCAGCCCCGGCTACCTGCACTTTCGCAACAACCACGGAGGCAGCGTCGACTGGACCGATACTCTCTCGGCCAACACCGTTCTGGACGTGAAATACGGGTTCATCTTCCATCCCTTCCAGGTGGGACTCTACGGCGACAACTACGACATCAGCAAGCTGGGCTTTACGCCGCAGTTCATCTCGCAGGTGTCGCACGTGAACTACCCCGGCCTGAACATCTCGGGCGGCTACACCGGGACCATCGGCAATGCCGGCACCGGCACCCCCACCACCAGCCAGTACACCACCACCCTCGATCATTCGCTTTCTGGAACCCTCAACAAGACCATCGGCAAACACAGCTTGAAAGTGGGCGCCGAACTCTACGTGATGAAGGCCAACAACAACACTCCCGTATCCAGCATCAATCCATTCAGCTTCAGCGCGGGGTTCACGCAGCAGAATGCGCTAACCAGCAGCGCCACCGCCGGCAACCCGTTCGCTTCGCTGCTGCTGGGCTGGCCTTCGGGCGGCCAATACAGCGCTACGATCGCGTCGGCATTCCAGCAGATCTATGAAGGGTTCTTCGTGCAGGATGACTGGCGCGTCACCCCCAAGCTGACCCTCAACCTGGGGCTCCGCTGGGAATACGAATCGCCCATGAGCGAGCGCTACAACCGCCAGAACGCGGGGTTCGACGTCAACGCGACAAACCCGCTGCAGTCGCAAGTAACCGGCCTCACGCTGAAAGGCGGCCTGCTGTTCACCAGCAGCAGCAATCGCCTGCCGTTCAAGCGGGACCTGAACAACTTTGGACCCCGCGTCGGCGCGTCGTACCGCCTGTTTAAGGATACGGTGCTGCGCGGCGGTTTCGGNNGGCAGCAGCCTGGGATTGGCTACGCAGCTCGGACAGGGGTTCACGTTCGCCGACCCCAACCGTACGATTCCTAAGGTCTACAACTACTCCCTGGCCGTGCAGCAGCAACTGCCCGGGCATACCCTGTTGGAAGTGGCCTTCGCGGGCAACGACGCCTCGCAGTTGCCGGTCACCAAGGCTATCAATTTTCTGCCGCGCTCGTACTATGCCCTGCCTGGCGGCACCCCTCCGGTACCCAGCACTACGCTGGTGGCGCAGGTGGCGAATCCCATGGCCGGCAAGATCCCCGGATCCAGCCTGAACAACGCCACTGTCGCCGACCAGAGCCTGCTGATTCCGTTCCCCGAGTTCGGCGGCATCAGCGAATCCACGCACCCCATTGGGACAAGTCTTTACAACTCGCTGCAAGTTTCGGTGGAGAAGCGCTTCGCGGGTGGCCTGCAGGGAAGGCTCAGCTACACCTGGGATAAGATCATGCAGGCGACTGGATACCTGAACGACCAGGACGATTGGACGATGTTGGCCCGCGTCCAGGCCGGCGAGCCGAGCAAGGTCCTCACCTTGAGCATGACTTACATGCTGCCGATTCTCGCGAACAGCAAGGGCCTCCTGCACAACGTGTTGGGCGGCTGGGAAGCCAATGCCATTGTTCGTTATCTCAATGGATCTCTGGTCGGCGTGCCGGGTGGCGTGTTTTCCACCGGTATCAACCCGAAGCTGGACAACCCGACGTATCAGCAGTGGTTTAACACCTGCACGGTGAGCACCACGGGCGCGCGGCAAAACTGCATCGACGCCAACCAGCCGGTAGCTTTTATCCAGACTCCGCTGTACACGCTGCGCACGTTGAGCACTGTGCTGCCCGGCGTCCGTACTGAAGTTCCCACCACCATGGACTTTTCGTTGTTCAAGACGTTCCAGTTCCACGAGAAGGCCAAACTGCAGTTCCGCGCCAACGCCTATAACCTGGCGAACACGCCGATATTCGGCGGTCCGAACACCACGTCCGGTGTTATCGGCATCGGACAGGTGAACGACCCGCGGATCGTGGAACTAGGGCTAAAATTGAACTTCTAGCGCCGCTATCACCATGGGATTTCCCATAACAGGACGCCGCCGGTGGTACACCGGCGGCGTTTTGCTGTTGGGCCTTGTCTGGCCCCTGGTTTCCTTCTCCCAGCGAGATGTGCTGCAGGAGGGCTTTGCCAATCCGCCCAAAGAGGCGCGGCTGCGGTGCTACTGGTGGTGGCTGAACGGGAACACCACGCAGGCTGCCATCACGCGCGACCTGGAAGAGATGAAGGCCAAAGGGTACGGCGGAGCGCTGCTGGTGGACGCCGGCGGCGCGGACCAGCGTGACAACCGGCCGGTCGCAGCCGGGCCCACGTTCGGCAGTCCGGAATGGCGCGTGCTATACCGGCACGCGTTGCAGGAAGCGGCGCGGCTGGGCCTCGAGATCAGCCTGAACATCCAGAGCGGATGGAATCTGGGCGGGCCGATGGTGAAGCCGGAAGAAGCCGCCAAACTGCTGACGTGGTCGCGGGTTGCGGTCCATGGACCCGCCGATCTTCATCAGCCGCTTGCGCAACCGCCCGAACGCAACGGCTGGTACCGCGAGATCGCCGTGCTGGCCTACCCACTGCGCCATGGGCCCGGCCTGCCGGCGCGGCCAATCCGCAATCTGCGCATCAAGGCAGCCTTCGAGGAGGCCGGGTTTTCCGTGCCGGTAACGGCGCCGCTGATGGAAGACGTGGCGGCCCAACCCGGCGAAGAAGATGCACCGTTCGGCGCGGTCGAGGACGTGACCGCCTCCATGGTGGACGGCCAGTTCACGTGGCACGCGCCCGTCGGAGACTGGGAGATCCTGCGCATCGGCTACACCAACTCGGATGCGCGAGTTTCCACTTCCAGCGGCGCCTGGCAGGGACTGGCGATCGATTACCTGGACCGTGCCGCCTTCGAGCACTACTGGCGCGACAACGTCGATCCGCTGCTGGCTGATGCGCGTCAGTATCCGGGAGCGCTGCGCTACCTGGTGACCGATAGCTGGGAATTGGGCGGCATCAACTGGACCGCAGCTTTCCGCCAGCACTTCCGCAGCCTCAGAGGCTACGACTTGCTGCCGTACCTGCCGGTGATCGCGGGGCGCATCATCGGCAGCCGCGAGACCAGCAACCGCTTCCTCAACGATTTCCGCAGAACCGTGGGGGATTTGATCGTCAGCCAGCACTACGCGGTCTTCGCCGATCTGGCCAACCGCGCGGGACTCGGCATCCATCCGGAATCCGGCGGGCCACACGGCGCGCCCATCGATGCGTTGGCAACTCTCGGGGTCAGCGCCTTCCCGCAAACGGAATTTTGGGCGCGCTCGGCCACGCACCGCACGCGCGACGAGGAGCGTTTCTTCGTGAAGGAAGGCTCGAGCGCCGCGCACACGTATGGAAAAACGGTGGTGGCCGCCGAGGCCATGACCAGTATCGGCCCACAATGGGAAGAGACCATCTGGGACAACCTCAAGCCGACTTTCGACCAGGCGGCGTGCGAGGGTTTGAACCGCCTTATCTGGCATACCTTCACTTCCTCTCCGAAGGAGGCGGGCCTTCCCGGCCAGGAATATTTTGCGGGGACGCACCTCAATCCCAACGTCACGTGGTGGAACGAGGCAGGTCCGTTCTTCGCCTACATCAATCGCGCGAGTTTCCTGCTGCAACAGGGGCGGCCGATGGCGGACGTGGTCTACTACTATGGCGACAATGTGCCGAATTTCGTGCGGCTCAAGAGCTCCGACCCGGCCAAGGTGCTGCCGGGTTACGATTACGATGTCGCGGACGAAAACGTGCTGGTGCATCGCATGAGCGTGCGCGACGGCCGCATTGTATTGCCGGATGGCGTTTCGTATCGGCTGCTGGTGCTGCCGGATGCCGCCGGCATTGCTCCCCAGGCGTTGCGCGCCGTACACAAGCTGGTGGCCGACGGGGCCATGGTGCTGGGTTCGCAGCCCCGGCATGCCACGGGGATTGGGGGAGACGACCAGGTGGCGTCCCTGACGGCCGAACTGTGGGGCGACTGCACGCCTGGCAAGCCGCACCACTTCGGAAAAGGAACTGTCTACTGCGGCGATGCGGCGCGCGACGTGCTCCAACAACTGGGTGTGCAGCCCGACTTCGACTATCGTACGCACACTCCTGGAGCGCTGGATTACGTTCATCGCGCAGCCGGCGACACAGATTTGTATTTCGTGCGGAACACGCTGGCGCAGCCCCTTTATGCGGAGGTGTTCCTGCGTTCTCGCGACAAGGCGCCCGAACTCTGGCATGCGGACACCGGCGCCACGGAGCCGCAAGCTCTCTACACTTCCGCTCCCGATGGCCGCACGCGCATACCGCTGTGGCTCGAACCCTATGGCAGCGTGTTCCTGGTCTTGCGGCGGCCCTCCTCGCCGCACGCAGTGGAACTTTCAAAGGACGGCACACGGTGGTTTCCGTACGAAGGAACGGATGCGGACGGCCCGGCGCCGCTCCAGGTCCGTTTGAATGCGAATGGCACGGGCAGCCTGGCGACGGCATCGCCCGGCCGCTACCGGATGAAGACCGACGCCGGCCAGGCGCTCTCCGCGGTCGTCTCCAGCGCGCCTGAAACGACGGCCATCGGCGGCCCCTGGACCGTTCGGTTCACTCCAGGCTGGGGAGCGCCGCCCAGTGCGGCATTTCCCCGCCTGCTTTCCTGGACGGAGATGGAAGATCCGGGCATCCGGTATTACTCGGGAACCGCGACTTACTCGGCTCGTTTCTCAGTTACAGCCGGCCGGCCTGGTGTTACTCCAACCTTGGTGCTCGACTTAGGAGAAGTACGCGAACTCGCCCAAGTCCGGGTGAATGGCAAGGACCTCGGAATCCTGTGGAAGCGGCCCTTCACGATGGATGTGAGCGCGGCCGTCAAGCCAGGCTGGAACAATCTGGAAGTGGCCGTCACCAATCTATGGCCCAATCGCCTGATTGGCGACGAACGCCTGCCGCTGGAGAAGCGGCTCACGCGCACCAATATTACGAAATATCACCTCGATTCCCCGCTGTTGCCGTCCGGGCTTCTCGGGCCGGTAGCTCTCCGAAGTACCCACCGGGCGGATCTTTCGCGCGACAGCCGGCGGTAGATCCGCCGCCTCGGGATTACCGGTAGATCGATTACAATTCCCTTTACGGCCCCGCCATGCTCCTTAGCGTCACCGGCGTCTCCAAACAATTCGGGCGCAACACCGTTCTTGAGAATGCGGGGTTCTCCGTGCGCGAAGGCGAGGTTCTGGGGCTGATCGGTCCCAACGGCGCCGGCAAGACGACGCTGTTCGAATGCCTGGCGGGACTGATTGCGGCGGATGGCGGAACGGTGCGGTTCCGCGATCNNTGGGTGCTTTCCTTCTTTGCAGCGCTGCACGCGCGCCCGCGCGGCGAGGCGGCTCGACTGGCCGCCGCGCTGAAGCTCGAAGCGCTGGCCGATTCCCGGATCGGCTCGCTTTCCAAGGGCGAATCGAAGCGACTGCTGCTGGCACTGGGACTGCTGGCACCGCATCCGCTGTTGCTGCTCGACGAGCCGTTCGACGGCCTGGATTTTCGCCAGACGCGCGAGGTGATGGCGCTGCTGCGCGACGCCCCAGCGCAAGGCCGCACGCTGTTTCTTTCCATCCACCAATTGAACGACGCGGCGCGCGTCTGCGATCGCCTGGTGCTGCTCAGCCGCGGCCGCGTGGTTGGCGAAGGAACGCTCGACGAGTTACGCACCGCCGCCGGGCTGGCCGATGGGGGCCTGGAGGAGGTCTTTCTTGCCCTCACGTAGGTTCGGCTGGCTGCTCTCGCACGAGTGGCGCGAACTTCTGGCGTCACGGGCTTTCTGGCTGTTGCTAGTGATGATCGGCCCGCTGGTGGGGCACAGCTTCATCACGGCGGTCGATACGTATGCCGAAGCTAGCGGCGCCGGCGGCGGCCCCGCAGCGCTGGCGCAGGGTCTCTCGCCGCTGGATGGAATCCTGGTTCCCACGTTCGGCGCTTACGACCTGGCGGTCACGCTGCTGTTTCCCTTTATCGCCATCCGCCTGATTTCGGCCGATAAGGCCAGCGGGGCCTGGAAGCTGATGCAGCAGGCGCCACCAGGCCTTCCCGCCATACTCGCTGCCAAGGGGACCGCGTTGCTGGCGGGCTGGCTGTTGGCCTGGGTGCCCGGCTTCGTAGCGCTGGGTTTATGGAAGGCCTACGGCGGCACGCTCTATGCCCCGGAGTTGCTCAACCTGCTCCTGGGGCACCTGCTGCGCGTCATTCTGGCCAGTGGGATCGCGGTGGCTGCGGCGTCTATCTCGACCAGCGCCGCCAGCGCGGCCATCGCAACGCTCGGCTTTACGGTGGGAACTTGGGCGCTCGATTTCGTGGGCGAGAACCGCGGCGGCTTACTGCAAAAGCTGGCTTCCTACACGCCTACCTCCGCGCTACGCGTGTTCGAACAGGGACAATTCCGCCTAAGCACCGCAGTGGTGACGGTCGCCCTGGGCTTGGGCGGCTTCGCGCTGGCCGCCGTCTGGCTGCCCTTGGGACGCAAGCCGATGGCGCGCGTGGCGGGTTCGGTGGCGACGGCCGCGGCGCTTGTTTTGGTGCTCTGGGCCGGCGCATTGTTGCGGCCCGCCTGGGATCTGAGCGAGAACCGCCGCAATTCTTTTTCGGAAGCCGAAGAGACGGCGCTGAAGAAGATTCGCGAGCCGCTCCGCGTTACCGTCTTCCTGGCGCCGGAGGACCCGCGGCTCATTGACCTGGACCGCGGCATCCTCAGCAAGGTCGAGCGCATTTTGCCCACGGTCGACGTCCGGAACGCTTCGCACAGCCAGACCGGCCTTTTCGAAGGGAGCAGCGACCATTACGGCGAGATCTGGTACGAAATGGGCGGCCGCCGGGTAATGAGCCGTTCCACCACCGAGCCCATCGTGCTTGGCGTGATCTTTGGCCTCGCACGCGTTCCGCCTCCCGCGCAGACCGGCGAGAGCGAATATCCCGGCCATCCGCTGGCCGCGCGGCCCACCGGCGCCGCCTGGATCTACTATCTACTATTGCCGATGGTAGTAATAGCCGCTGGTTGCTTACACTTCAAGAACAGGAGTTGAGAATGAAGAGACTGCTTTTCGCGACTATCGTTCTGCTGGCGGCGGTGCTGGCGATTGCCCAGACGGCTAAGACCGTTCGCGTGGACGTGACCGAGGACAAGGCCGGAGCCGAGCCGGTTCATTTTCTGGGAGTGGTGGGCCACTGGACGGTGGTACAGGAGGGCGGCAAGAACGTGCTGATGGAAGACGGGCGCGTCTGGAAAAAGAATGAGCCCTCGGGCGGGCTGGCCGACAAGGCCCGCGCGATCTACGGTTCGCGCCACGAAGAGTTCATCGACAATGTCAAAGCCTTCGCCTACTTCCCCTACGCCGTGGCGCAGGGCGTCGACGATTTTCAGAATGGCGAGATCGCCATGCGGTTCCAGTTGATCGATGGCTCGCTCGACCGCTGCGCCGGCATCCTTTTTAACCTCAAGCCGAACGGGGACTACCTGGCGGTGCGTTTCAACGGCATGGAGGACAACCTGGTGTTGTGGACCTTCAATAAAGGCCAGCGGCGCTTCGTGAAGCGCGGTCCCGAAGACCGGCCGCTGAAATTGAAAGAGTGGTACACCATGAAGATCGCGGTCCACGGGACCAAGCTGGAAGGGTATTTGAACGGCGAAAAGCTGCTCGAGTATGCGCTCTCCGAACCGGTCTCCGGCAAGGTGGGAGTGTGGTCGAAGACCGACAGCGTGGTTTACTATGACGACTTCACGGTAAGCCAGTAAGCCTAACTTTAGCGGTAACCCTGCGTGTTTCGGTAACCTGTTAGAATCGTTATCCACGCTATGAGCGCAGACAGGAAAAGCCTATTCATAGGAGCTGACGGCAAGAACCTGATCTTCACGTTTCTCCTGGTCAGCTCGCTGTTTCTCCTCTGGGGATTCTGCAACGGGATGATCGACGTGATGGACAAGCACTTCCAGGAGGAGCTGAGCCTGAGCAAGGCGCAATCGGCCTGGGTGCAGTTTGCGCACTATCTGGGCTACTTCCTGATGTCGATGCCGGCGGGTTGGCTGGCAGCCAAACTGGGCTATAAAGGCGGAATCATCGCAGGCCTGCTGATTGTCGCGGCAGGCGGATTCTGGTTCATCCCGGCCACCCACATCAACGCGCTGGTGCATGAAGGCAGCGTATCGCCCGATACCGCGTTCATTGCGTTTCTGGCCGGGGTTTGCTTAATTGCCACGGGGCTGACGTTTCTCGAAACCATCGCCAACCCTTATACGACGGTGTTGGGCGACCATCGATACGCGGCCACGCGCATCAACATGGCGCAATCCTGCAACGGCGTCGGCTGGATTTTCGGCCCGATCGTCGGCAGCATGTACTTTTATTCCAAGGACGCGATGGGCCATGACACCGGCAGCCAGACCCTCTACATTCCCTACATGGGCGTGGCCTTCGTAGTGATTGTCCTGGCGGCGATTTTCTTCTTCGCCAACGTCCCCGACATCAAGACCAAAGACGACTATCACCTGGACGATGCCGCGCCGGGCGTTTCGCACTCCATCTGGTCGCATCCTCATTTTGTGATGGCGGTGGCCGCGCAGTTTTTCTATGTGGCCGCGCAAGCCGGCATCTTCAGCTTCTTCATCAATTACATGACGGCGGAAGTTCCGCCGATTCCGGCGTCGTGGAATTCCGCCCTGACGGGCTTCGCGGCGCATGCCGGCTTTCTGCAGAAGTGGCTCCAAGGCTGGTTTGAGCCCAGCCAAGCGGGCCTGCTGGCCATCAGCAACAAGGGCGCAGCGAACCTGGCGTCGGTGGGTTTCGTGTGCTTCCTGGTGGGCCGCATTTCGGGCGCCGGCTTACTGAAGAAGTTCGCGGCGCACAAACTTCTGGCGCTGTACGGGGCGCTGAATGTTGTAGTCACGCTGCTGATCTTCTGCAAGCTGGGATGGATCTCGGTGGTGTGCGTGTTCCTCAGCTACTTCTTCATGTCGATCATGTTCCCCACCATCTTCGCGCTGGGCATTTTCGGGCTGGGCGCGCGCGCCAAGAAGGCGTCGGCGTTTATCGTGATGGCCATTATGGGCGGCGCCATCCTGCCCAAGCTGATGGGTTACGTCGCCGACCGGTTCGACATGTCGCGCGGCTTCATCGTGCCGATGTTCTGCTTCGTGTTCGTGGCCTTCTATGGCTACAACTGGCCTAAGTACGCCAAGGCCGATTCACTGCAGGGTGCCGGCATTTCACCGGGCCATTAGAGCACTGTCACCGATTTGTAGCGGCCGCTCCGATATACTGGGGGGCATATTTCTATGAAAACCCTTCTTCTGTTCCTGGCGGGTGCGATCGCGCTGGCAGCGGCTCCGGCTTTGGTGGGCGGTCCGTTTGTGGTGAACGTAACCCGCAATACGGCGACGGTGGTTTGGATCGTGGAGAGCGAGGAACTCACACTGCATCCGCCGGCTGGCGCGGCGGCGCGTCCATTCCCTTCTTTGCGGATCGAAAAGACCACGCTGACCGGGCTCCAGCCCAATACCCGTTACGATTACGACATCCCGGGGCGGGACGGCGTCAAGGGCTGGTTCAAGACGGCCCCCGCAGCCACCCAGCCGTACCATTTCCTGGTCTACGGCGATACGCGCACGCGCCACGACGTTCACCGGAAAGTGATCGAGCAGATCCTCAAGAACGGCATTCCCGACTTCGTCCTGCAAACCGGCGACATGGTGGAAAACGGCTTCGACAGTGCGCTATGGCCCATTTTCTTCGACATCGAGCGGGACCTGCTGCGACAGACCGCATTCTTCCCCGCCCTGGGCAACCACGAACGCGATTGCCGTAATTTCTTCGACTTCTTTCAACTTACCAATTCGTATTATTCCTTCAACTGGGGCAACGCGCACTTCTCCGTACTCAATAGCGACCTGGCTAACTCCGCCCCGACGCAACACGAGCGCGACGCCTTCTGGGCGGAACAGACCCGCTGGCTCGAAGACGACTTGCAGGCCAATCAAAACGCCGAATTCCGCTTCATTACCGCGCACCATCCCCTATTCACCGCGGTAGCGCGCCGGCAGGAGGCCAACCCCCACATGACAGCGCTGGTGCCGATGCTCGAAAAGTATCATGTGACCGCGGCCTTCTTCGGCCACGATCACAACTATCAGCACTATCTGAAGAATGGAATCCACTACATCGGATCGGGCGGCGGAGGCGCGCCACTCTACGATGTAGACCAGCCGCCGCCGGGAATTACGCAGAAAGTGGTCAGCGTGGAGAATTTCGTGACCGTCGCGGTGGATGGCAAGACCATCCACATTCAGGCCTTCGACATCACTGGCCAGAAGATCGACGACGTCGAAATCAAGCACTAACTACGAGCCCCGGCGGTACAATAGCCGCCATGACGCATCGGCGCAGTTTTTTGAAATCGGCTCTTTCCGCTCCGCTCGTTTCGAGCGCAGCATTCGCGCAGAAGCAGCCTGGGACGGCCCTGCCACCCCTTCCACACCCCGAAGATCCGGCGTACTGGAGCAAGGTCCGCAACCAGTTTCTGCTGGCGCGCGACAAGGTGTTTTTCAACAACGGCACCATCGGCGCTATGCCGCGAATCGTCATGGAGAAGACCGTCGAGCACCTCCGCAAGATGGCCACCGACATCGCCGAGTGGGATTACCAGGGCGAAGAGTGGATCTCAGGCTATAGCGACATGGCGTCGATCCGCGGGAAGGCGGCCGGGCTGATCCACTGCGAACCGATCGAAATTGCACTCACGGAGAACGTGACGTGCGCCAATAGCTACGTAGCGAGCGGCCTGAACCTGGAACCGGGCAGCGAGATCCTCATCACCGATCAGGAGCACACCGGAGGCGAGAGCCCGTGGTTCAACGCCGCCAAACGGCACGGTGGAACGGTCACCAAAGTGAAAATCAACCGGCCGGTGCGCGATCGCGACGAGGTGCTGTACCAGTTGACCTCGGCCATGTCCGGGCGGACCCGCGTGCTTTTCATCTCCCACATGATCACCGGCAGCGGCGCCATCCTGCCTGTGAAGGAAATCTGCGCGGAGGCCCGCCGCCGCGGCATTCTCACGGTGCTTGACGGCGCCCAAACCATCGGCCAGATTCCGGTGGATGTGCGTGACATCGGTTGCGACGCCTACGTGGGCTGCTTCCACAAATGGCTGCTGGCGCCGGCCGGCTGCGGCTTCCTGTACCTTCGCAAGGAGCGCGCCGACCAGGTGTGGTCGTCGCTGGCCAGCCACCAGTGGGATAATCACCAGGACAACGGCTACCGTTTCACGCAGCGCGGCACCGGCAGTATGTCGCTCATGGTGGGAGTGGAGGCGGCGCTCGATTTCCATTTCAGTCTGGGACCGGAGCGGGTGCAGAAGCGCATCCAGTACCTCGGCGACTATCTGCGCGCCGGCCTGCGCAAGATCCCCAAGGTGAAAATGTTCTCGCCCGATGACAATTCCATGTGCGCGGGAATCACGGTCTACGGGATCGAAGGCGTCACCGGGCAGCAATTGCAGGATGAGATGTGGAAGCGCGGCCGGCTGCGTCCGCGCGCCAATTCCGGCGGAGTGCGCCAGTGCACACACATCTTCAATAGCCCCGAAGAGATCGACCGGAGCCTGGCGATTGTGCGGGCCCTGTCACAAGCGTAAATAACCCAAAATCGCTCTTGACATCAGNNAGTTCGACTGGCGCCCCCATCCCAAATCGTTCACTATGATTGCGCTGGCGACTCACATCGCCAACATGGTGGGTTGGACTGGTGATCTCATTGCCAAGGATTCCTTCGACGTGGCGCCCCCCGGCGCGCCCCCCTATAAAGAGGAGCCGGCCGGTTCGAAGAAGGAATTGCTGGAGCGGTTCGACAAGGCCGTGACTGCGGCGCGGGCCGCCCTCGCCGGAGCGAGCGATGAGCATCTGATGGCGAACTGGGCGTTTCTCGAAGGCGGGAAGACCGTGTTCACCATGCCGCGCATCGTATGTTTGCGCTCGTTCATCATGAACCACACCATCCACCACCGCGCGCAGCTCGGGGTGTACCTGCGGCTGAACGATATCCCGGTGCCGGCGATCTACGGGCCGTCGGCGGATGAACAAAGTTTTTGACGCGCCTGCAGTGGATCTGAGGCGGTTCGCAACCACGCATGGAATGAGCGCTAGGCGCCTTCTTCTACGGCACCCTCCCGGTAGACCACTCTTCCCCGTGTCATCGTCAAGTGCACCAGGTTGGTGCCGAGTTGCTCCGGCAGCTCGCGGTAATCGCTGGCATTGAGCATCAGAATGTCGGCCCGCTTGCCATGCGCCAACAGCCCGCGGTCGGCGCATCCGATCGCATGCGCCCCATTGACCGTGGCGGCTGAGATGGCTTCCGCTGCAGACATCCGCATCGCCAGGCAGGCCAGTGAAATCGCCGCCTGCATGTTCAATGAGGGGGTGTCGCACGGATTGAAATTCGTGGCGATCGCCACCGCCGCTCCCGCATCGATCAAAGCTCGGGCCGGCGCGTACCGGCCGCGCCGGAACGATGCGCCCGGTAGCAGAGTCGCCACCGTCTCCGAACGCGCCAGTGCCTCCACTTCTTCGACGCCAATATGCTCCAGATGGTCGACGCTCACCGCCTGGTGTTCCACCGCCAGTCGCACCGCCGCCGCCGGCATCGCATCGTTGGCGTGGACCTTGCACCCGAAACCCAGATCCCGGGCTGCCATCAGAAAGCGCCTGAACAACTCCTGCCGCCAGGACTCCGGATCCCAATGCAGATCCGCAAACCGCGCCAGCCGGCGCCGCCGCATTTTCGGCATCAATTCGCCCCACATCCATTGCGCGGTTGCCCAATCGGCTTCCGGCGCGCCCTCCTCAGCCCGCGGAAATCGTAACAGCAACGTCGCCAACACGTCCAGCGGTTTGCCCTGCAGCGCTGCCAGAACCCGCAGCACCTTGGTCTCGGCGCTCTCATGCGGGCCGCACCCGGTCTTGGCCTCTACCGTGGTGGTGCCATGCCGGGCCATGGCGGCCAGGTATCCGCGCCCACGCCGTTCCAGCCGATGCCCGGTCATCGCCAGCAGCACCTTGACCGCGCTCTCGTGCTCCCTCCGCCCCTCTCCGGCAGGGCACGGCGGCGGAAACATCAGGTGCGTGTGGCTGTCCACAAAACCCGGCATCACCACCCGCCCCACCGCGCTGATTTCCACCGCCCCACGCGCCGCGGCCAGGTTTTCCACCCGCGCCGCCAGACCCACTTCCTGGATCACGCCGTCCCGAATCAGCAGCGCTCCGTGGGGAATCACTCCCAGTTCGTTGAGTTCCGCTCCACGCCGGGCGCCTTTGGGCCCGCGCAGCGTCAGCAACTGGCGGGCATTCCGAATCAGGATCGGCGGCGTGACGCTTTCCTCCTCAGACCGTGCCTGGCGATTTCCTACTCACTGTACCATCGGGCCTGTTACTATTCTGGATTGAGCTTGCCCATGGATCGCCCCCGTAACCCTGAATCGCCGCGCCCGCTCAAGACCCTCGAGCGTGTCTTCTCCAAGGCCGGTCTGGGCTCCCGCACGGACGCCCGAAGCTGGATCGGCGCCCGCCGCGTGCGCGTCAACGGCAAGATCGTCGAGAACCCCGATCATTGGGTCGACCTCGTTAGAGACACCGTCACCCTCGATGGCAAACCGCTGCGCGCGCCCAGCAAGACCTACATCCTGCTTTACAAGCCGACCGGTTACCTGACCACCTGGCGCGATCCCGAAGGCCGCCCCACGGTCTACGATCTGGCCTCCGATGCGGGCACCTGGCTCTCCCCCGTCGGCCGTCTGGACCTCGACTCGAGCGGCCTGCTCATCCTTACCAACGACACCGATTTCGCCGAGCGCGTCACCAACCCCAATCGCAAGCTACCCAAGACGTACCTGGTGAAAGCATCCACGCTACTCAGCGAGGAACAACTCGACAGCCTGCGCCGCGGCCCCATGTTGAATGACGGTCCCACGCGCCCCGCCATTGTGACCCGCGTCCGCGATTCGGCCAAATACACGTTTCTTGAAATCGTCGTCACAGAAGGCCGCAACCGCCAGGTGCGGCGCATGATCGAAGCCATCGGGAGTAAGGTACTGAAGCTCGTGCGCGTGGCCATTGGGCCGGTACGCATCGGCGAGTTGGAAATCGGCAAGTGGCGCCGCTTGTCCGACGAAGAGATCCGCGCGCTCGGCGGCGCTACTCCGAGTTCGAATACCAGCGCACGCCGACAAATGCCGAAGCCATCGTCCCCCGCAGGAAAAACTCCGCGGAGGGCGACGTCTTGAAGTGGAACGCCTTGGCGCCCACCCGCAGTTCCACATGGCCCAGCAAGCGCAGGTTTACGGTCGCGTCCGTGTCCCAGATGGTCCAGTGGTGCGGCACCGCGAAGCCCGATGCGTTGACTTCAAATCGCACGTGCCGCGACGAATAGTAGTGCGCACCCAGCCCGAGCGTCGGCGAAATAAAATACCGCGTCCCCGCTCCAACCAGGCTGATCGGGTTGCCCGTGGAGGGGTCGATCAGCAGGTTGCCGAGGCTGTCGTAATAGTTCTTCGGCGCGT
The DNA here is from genome assembly GCA_003152325.1 of Bryobacterales bacterium. Classification (GTDB taxonomy): domain Bacteria; phylum Acidobacteriota; class Terriglobia; order Bryobacterales; family Bryobacteraceae; genus PALSA-129. Next base: position 78,645 of record PLZX01000038.1, read on the forward strand.
CGAACGTCGATACCACTGACGTGTACTGTACCTGCCAAAGTGTCTTCAGGCGAAATTTTCTGCTGCCCACCGGATACGGCCAAGTCAGGTATTCAAAGGAAAGCTTGGCGTTGACAAACTTATAGTTCGTCGATACGTACGTCCCGGCGGGGTACCCCAGACCCCATGCCACCAGATCGGCCGGCGCCGTAAAGTCGCCCGAGGCGTGCATGGTATTGAAGGAAAGCCGGATGCTGTTGTGCAGCCCGGCCGCAACACCCACCTCTATGTTCTCCGCGTACTTGGGCTTGCCCTGCATGGTCAGCCGTGAATTACCGGTGAATACCGCGCCGCTGCCGCGATCGAAGATTGGCTGCTCCGTGGGCATCCAGGCCGAAAGCCCGATAAATAAGCCGCTCTCGCCAGGTCTCCGCACATCCGGCACTTTGGGCGGCGGCGGAGGCGGCTCCGGAATCCGCCCGTGCTGCTGCGCTTGGGTGCCTGCTTCCGGCGGGGGTTGCTGCTGGGCCGGTGGCGGCGTCGGCGGCGGCTGCGCCGGAGGGGTCTGTTGCTGCACCGGCGGCGTCTGCTGCTGTACCGGCGGAGCCGTCTGCTGCTGCGCATCCGCTTGCGGATCGGGCTTCTTCTCTTGTGCCCGCCCCGGCAAACTCCACGCACACACCAACAGGCAGGTTCCTATCAGGCCACTTAACGATTTCTTCACTTACGCCTCATCGACTCAAATTTTGGCGGCTCAGCCGGCTGCAAGGCAGACCTCTCTTGCACCCTTCAGTCCAAAAAGCCATGTATGGTTCGCTTCCCTTCTATTCTGCCTCAATCGAGTGGGTCAGCGCACGAAAGAATCGCACTCCGGCTTGTCGCCGTCACGGCACAGGTGTGAACCAGCAGGCCCATTCCGAACCGCGCGGGCACAAACAAGAAAAAGGCCGGGCGGATTTGATGCCGCCCGGCCCGAACTGTCTGCCGATGCTACCTCACCTTACGTAGACCGATATGACGACGCTGGTAGATTGTCCTCCAGCTCCATATGCGGTCAGTGTGTAGGTGTTGTTCTGCATCGGGTTGATGGTGAGGCTGCCATTCACCGGCAGCGAAGTAGTGGTCAAGTCGGGACCAATGATGATCACCGACGTGGCGTTCTGAGTCTGCCACGACAGGACGACCGGCGCTCCCTGAACCGGGGAGAACGCAGGCGTCGCCAGGAAGGAAAGGATCTGCGGCGAACCCACATTCACCGTGGTGTTGGCCTGGATCTGGCCCGTGGCGTTGATGGCGGTCAGGGTGTAGGTAGTGGTCGTCGTCGGGCTCACCGTGGCGCAATCATTCGCATTGAGATTGCTGCCGACGCCCGGAGCGATCGAAATCGAAGTGGCTCCGTTCACCTGCCAGCACAGTTTGCTGGACTGGCCCGAACTGATGGTCGACGGGTTGGCCGTGAACATCACAACTTGCGGAATGGTGCCCGACGCTACCGTCACAGTTACCGGCGCGGTCACGGCGTGGCCGTCGGAACTCGTAGCGGTCAATGTGTAGGTCGTGGTCTGAGCCGGCGTAACAGTTGCGCTGCCGTTCAGTGGTAAGGGACCTGGCACGCCATTAATCGAAACCGTCGCAGCGCCCGTGGTGCTCCAGCTCAATGTGGATTGCTGGCCCGGAGCGATGGTCACGGGATTGGCTTCGAACCGGACAATCTGTGGATTGCCTGCTGCCACCGTCCCCACGGTTACCGTCACGGTCGAATTCACCGTGCCGCCCGGTCCGGTCGCCGTCAGCGTATAGGTGGTCGTTGCCGTCGGCGATACCGTGCTCGATCCGGAGTGCGCATCCACGCTCCCCAGCGTCGGCGTGATCGTCACCGTTGTGGCATTCTCGACGACCCAGTTCAGCGTGGAGCTCTGGCCCGCCGTAATGGTTGCCGGCGCCGCCGAGAATTGCAGCACGCGCACCTGGCCCGGCGACACTGTGGTCACCTGCGTCGAGGCCGTGGCCTGCAATCCATCCGTGTTCTTCACCGTAAGCCGGAATGCGTAATTCTGTCCTGCCGCCGCCGTGAACGTGGTCTTGGGAGTGGTCGGACTGCTGAGCGTCGCCGTGGGTCCGGAAATCTGCACCCAGTTGTAGGTCAGCGCCAAGCCCAGCGGATCGTACGATCCCGAACCGTCCAGCGTAATCGTTCCGGCGTTCACGTTGAATTGGCTCGGACCGGCATCCGCAATCGGCGGGCTGGATCCCACACGCCGCGTGCCGATTTCGTACTGGATGCGCGGAATCTGCATCGGCACCGGAGTCTTGATTTTGCCAAAATCGTGCGGATTCAAGAATCCGCCGAACGCCAGACCAACGGTCAACTGTCCACTGTCTTTCGGGGCCACATAGGTCTCGTTGTAGCCAAGCTCGGCGGTGAAGGCCACGTGTTGCGAAATGGGCTGAATCAGTTTTACGTATCCACCCGGACGGTCGCTTCCGGTGTGCTTCACAATCAATCCGAGTTCGCCCTGCATGTAGGCCCGGCCCCAGACGCCAAAGGTGGCGTCGACGCCGGCCTGGTCGGCGATGCGTGCGTAGGTTTGCAGGAACGCGCCCGGCGCCAGGGTCACGCTGTTCAGCACAGCGTAATTCTTGAAGCCCTTGGTGCCGAAGAACCCGACTTTTCCGCCGTCAAACAGATAATCCACCATCACCGCCGCCTGGCCCAGCGCGCCGCCGTTCTGGTAGTTGCCGAAATTCAGGTATTTGAAACTGGCGAATCCGCCCGCCTGGAAATTTCCCATGCGGTTGATCAGGCCGACATCGAACTGCCCTTCCTGCCGGCCCGGATAATACATGTACTCCGCCTGCGCCTGCACCGCGTGCATCCGGTCGGCGCCGAATGGCGCGAACAACTGCCCGTTGGCCGATGCCGTAAAGCTGCCCGTCCGTCCAGCTCCAAACGCCGGTCCGACATTCACTCCGACATTCGAAATAATCTTATTGCGCGCCTTCTCCGCCTCTTCCACCTTGGCGGCCGCTTGCGAAGCGGTGTTCTGCGCGCTCGCATCGGCGATCTTCTGCGCTTGCGGCTCAGTCACCGCCTTCGGCATGCCGTTGACCTGGTCCTTCAGAGCATTCTGCTGGTTCCGTAAATCGCCCACTTCGGTCTTCAGCCGCTCGTTTTCACCCTGCAGGTTCTTGAGCGCCGCCAGAATATCGTCCAGCTTGTCCAGGCGCTTCAAAATCTGGTCGCAGCACTCCTGCTGCTTTTTTGCCAAGTCCTGCAGCGCTGTCATCGCCGGCAGCACTTCGCTGATGCCGCCTTCTTTGATCAGCTTGCCCGTCCCGTCGGTCAGCGCCAACACCACGCGCCGGTTCATGAACCGGCCCTCTTTGCTCTTGTTGTCGACCTCCGGATCCCTTTTGCCGTCGCCCGCCGTCGTCAGTTGACTGGCCGAGGCCCCGTACTTCACCAGAAACGCCTTCACGGCCTCCGCGCGCGCCAGAGCCAACGTGTCGTTGTAGGCCGCCGAGCCCACCGAGTCCGTGTTCCCCATCAACTTCACGTGATAGTCCCGATGCTGGGTCAACAGGTCAGCCAGGCGTAACAGGCTGGGATAACCATCCGACAGGATCGAAGAATTGAACTCAAAATTGATCTCTTCCCAGCTCTCTTTGGTCTGGTTAACCGGATTCAATCCCTGCGCCATCAGACCGGAAGCCAACAATCCGAGCGCGCCTACCACGGCAATTTTTTTCATGGTGATGTGACTCCTCAACTCGTTGAGTATGTGCATAGTAAATTGTACGGAGCTGGCAACATAAAGCCCCTGATTATCCTAGAATACAGAATACACCGGAATGTGGCCATATCTGCCCTAAATTCCGTGGGTTATCCCAGCATCCGGTATTTTCTCGCACCTATTATTCGCGTAGCAATGCGACAATGGTTAACAGGCTGCCGGACGGGTAGTCGCTCCTGGTTCGCTGGGAGAGGAAAGTCCGGTCTCCATAGGGCAGCGTGCCGGCTAACGGCCGGGCGGGCCATAAGGCTCGACGGAAAGTGCCACAGAAAATATACCGCCCGGTCTCAAAGCCGGGTAAGGGTGAAATGGTGCGGTAAGAGCGCACCGCGGCGAGAGCAATTTCGCCGGCAAGGTAAACCCCACGTGGAGCAAGACCAAATAGGGGAGGAGGGGCGGCCCGCCCCGTTTCACTTCCGGGTAGGTTGCTAGAGCCGGTCAGCAATGGCCGGCCAAGAGGAATGACTACCGCCCGCAAGGGTACAGAAACCGGCTTACAGTCCGGCAGCCCAATTCAATCCGCCGCAATTCGCTCCAGAATATCCGGTATTTCAAATACCGCCCGATTGTGGATGCGCCGCGTCGCCGCCCGGAATTGCTCCCACGCTGCCGGTTCCAGCAATTCCTCCACCGCCCGCCCAATTCCGCGAAAATCGGGCAACACAATCCCAATTCCCTGTTCACGGACCCATTCCGCGTTGTATCGCTCCTGCGGCAGCGTCCACGCGTTGCGTTCCACAATCACCGGTAACTTCATTTCCGCCGCTTCGCTCAGGCTGCCCGGCCCCGGTTTCCCGATAAAATAATCCGCCAGTTGCATGTATCGAGGCACCTCTTTTGTAAAGCCCTCCACAAACATCGCCGCCCGATGGTCAAGCCCTTCCAGCTTCGCCCGCAGCTTGTCATTGTGCCCGCAAATCAAGATCAATTGCCGGTCCGGCAGCCGTTCGGCGATCTGCCGCATCACCGCCGCCCCCTGCCCGCCGAACAGCACCAGTCCCACCGGCTCCTTGGGGTCGAAACCCAACGCCTCGCGCGCCTCCGCCCGCTCCACCTCGCGCAACGCCTCGATGTCGTAGAACTGCGGATTCAGAATCATCCCCGAAACCTCGTGCACCATCTCCTGCGCGTGGCCCATCGCCAAAGCCTGTTCCACCGCTTTGTCCGACCCGCAAATCCAGTGCTGCGCCTGCCGTTCCATCCAGAAATGCGGCGGATAGTCTGCAATATCCGTCAGGATCGTCGCCATCGGCACGCCCGGCAGCGCCACCCGGAGGCTCTCGAACAGCGCCCGGTTGAAATTCGGCACCAGCGAAACCACCATGTCCGGCCGACTCTGCCGCCAGAACCCGGTCAGCATCCGCACCTGCTGGCCATGAAACAGCCGGATCACCAGGTGCATGCCCGCCGTAAGCTGTGCCGAGCCCAGCGTCCAGCCCTTCTTCAGGAGTAGGTTGTAGCAGTCTTCCAGACGCAGCCCCGTGAGTTTGCGGAACACGTCCAGCCCGTCCAACAGTTCCTGCAGGTTCACCATGCGGATCTCGAAGGGCCGTTCTTGCCGTTCCATTACCTGCCGCAAGGCGTTCGCCGCCGCCCGGTGGCCGCCCCCTGCGTCGAAATAGATGAAGTCCAGCTTCTCCATCAGTCCGATTGTGCCATGCTGCGGTGGTTCCGTCACAGAAAACAATTGCCGTAACGAATGTTTTTCGGCGATGTCACGGAATTGTAGCCTGGCTTCGGATACAAAAGGGTATGGTCAACGCTGGCGCTATGCTCGAATACATCGCCCACCGCGACCACACCCTCATGCGGCACGTCAACCGCTGGCCCGCCCCCCGCTGGATCCGCGCCTGGATGCTCTGCGCCACCAGCGGTGGCGATGGCTGGCTCTGGTACACCATGGGCGCCGTCATTCTGCTGACGGGCGGCGAACAGCGATTCCTGGCAGTGTCCACCGCCGCGCTCGCCGCCGCGCTCGGCGTCACCCTCTTCCTCCGCCTGAAGAAAGCCACCGCGCGCCGCCGGCCCTGCGCCTTCGAACCGCACTGCTGGGCTACCCTGCTGCCGCCCGACCAGTTCTCTTTCCCCTCCGGCCACACCATCACCGCTTTCGCCGTAGCCGTCTCGCTCAGCCGCTTCTACCCCGATCTCGCGCCCGGCCTGCTGTTCTGCGCTCTCAGCGTCGCCGCCTCGCGCATTCTGCTCGGCATGCATTTCCTCAGCGACGTCCTGGCCGGTGCCGCCATCGGCAGCACGATCGCCTGCGGCGCGGTCTGGCTGCTCAGACCGTAAGCCTTCCCGCTATCATCAAGAAGCACGACCCGCATTCCACGAATGCTCACGGCCCTCGCCATCTTCGCCGGCACCTACCTGGTCATGGCCCTCGGCCGTCTCCCCGGTTTCCGCGTCGACCGCACCGGCGCCGCGCTGATCGGCGCCGCCCTCATGGTCGCCGCCAACGTCCTCACCATCGAAGAGGCCTGGGCCGCCATCAACTACGACACCATCATCCTGCTGTTCGGCATGATGATCGTGGTCGCCAACCTGCGCCTCTCCGGTGGCTTTGCCGTGGTGGGCGCGTGGGTGGTCCGGCATGCCCGCCGCCCCATCCTCCTGCTCGCCGGCATCGTCCTCGTTTCCGGGCTCTTCTCTGCCTTCTTCGTCAACGACACCATGTGCCTGGTGCTCACCCCGTTGGTCCTCGAAATCACCCGCTGCCTGCGCCGCAATCCGCTTCCTTACCTGCTCGCCGTCGCCATGGCCTCCAACATCGGCAGCGTCGCAACCATAACCGGCAACCCGCAGAACATGATGATCGGCAGCTTCTCTCACATCGGCTACCGCACTTTTGCCGCCGCGCTGGCCCCCACCGCCGCCATCGGGCTGGCCCTTACGATCCTCGTCCTGGCTCTGCTTTACCGCGACGAGTTCCACCATGAAAACGTGCTGCAGCCGGTGCCATACCGGACGCGCGTCAACGCAGCGCTGCTTTGGAAATCGGTGCTCGCCTCCGCCGGCATGATCGCTTTTTTCTTCGCCGGCTGGCCCGTTCCCAAGGTCGCCGTGGTGGCCGGAGCGTTGCTTCTGATCACGCGCCGGGTGAAGCCCCACCGGGTCTACCGCGAAATCGATTGGAGCCTGCTGGTGATGTTCATTGGCCTGTTCATCGTGATCGCGGGTATCGAAAAGACCCCCTTCGCCGCCGATCTGTTCGCCGTCGCCTCGCGCTACCACCTGGAGCGGGCCCTGCCGCTGAGCCTCTTTTCCGGAGTGCTATCCAACCTGGTCAGCAACGTCCCAGCGGTCCTGGTCTTCAAGGGTTTCATCCCTCATTTGCCCGACGCTACGCGCGCCTGGCTGACCCTGGCCATGTCCTCCACCCTCGCCGGCAATCTCACCGTCCTCGGCTCCGTCGCCAATCTGATCGTGATCGAACGCGCCCGGCGCGAAGTCAAGATTTCGTTCTGGGAATATGCCCGCGCCGGCATCCCGCTGACCATCCTCTCCATGGCCGTCGGAATTTTTTGGTTAGGCTGACGCTTGACAATTCCGATATTTCTAGTATTATCGAAATATGAGCCGCGCCCCCGACGTTGCCCGCTACGCCGACATGTTCGGCGCGCTGGGCACCGAACCCCGCCTCCGCATCATCCGGCTCCTGCTTTCCGCGCATCCCGAGGGCCTGAACGCCGGCGACATCCAGACCGAGCTCGCTATTCCCAACTCCACCCTCTCGCATCACCTCGACAAGCTGAAGAGCGAAGATCTGGTCCAGGTGGCGCGTGAAGGGACTTTTCTCCGCTACACCGCCAACACCGGCGCTCTCCAAGAACTTTTGAGTTTTTTGTACGAAGAATGCTGCACCCGTTCCAAAGCCATCCAGCCCAAGAAGCTGGTGCAGGTTTGCAAACAGGAGCCATCATATGGAAATCAAGGAAGTCGTTAAAGAACGTTACGGCCAAGCGGCTTTGCGCGTGACCACCGGCGGAAGTTCCTGTTGCGGAGCCGCCCCCGCCGGCCTGAATTGCTGCGATCCCATCACCAGTAATCTCTACGACGCCGAACAAAAGGGCCAGATCCCCGAGACCGCCGTGCTGGCCTCTCTCGGCTGCGGTAACCCCACGGCGCTGGCCGAACTGAAGCCCGGCGAAACCGTCCTCGATCTCGGAAGCGGTGGCGGCATCGACGTCCTGCTCTCCGCGCGCCGCGTCGCCCCCGGCGGCAAAGTCTACGGCCTCGACATGACCGATGAGATGCTGGCCCTCGCCAACGAGAACAAGCGCAAGTCCGGCATCGACAACGTCGAGTTCCTCAAAGGCGAGATCGAAAACATCCCCCTGCCCGCGAATTCGGTCGATGTCATTATTTCCAATTGTGTCATTAACCTCTCCGCGAACAAAGACCGCGTTCTGGCCGAAGCTTACCGCGTCCTCAAACCCGGCGGCCGCCTCGCCGTCTCCGATGTCGTCACCAAAGGTGAAATGCTTCCCGAAATCCGTCAAAGCGTCCTGCTGTGGGTAGGATGCATTTCCGGCGCACTGGAAGAGAACGAGTATCAGGCCAAGCTCGCCGCCGCCGGCTTCGACCAGATTTCCGTCGAGCCCACCCGCGTCTACCGCATCGAGGACGCCCGCGAGTTCCTCTCCCAATCGGGAATCGACGTGGACTCGATCGCCCCCGAAGTCGACGGAAAATTTATGAGCGCCTTCATCCGCGCCGTGAAGCCCGCCGCCAAATCCTGCTGCAGCCCAACCTGCTGCTCGTAGCGGATGTTAAACTGACATTTGCTTCCGCTTGTCTCCCGCGCCGGCGACTGGTTTCTGCGCTCCGGCATTCAAGAACCCTCCGGCGGCGTCGCCCGCTATTACCGCGCCGATCTGGAACGCAACCACCCCGTCTCCACGGAAATCACTGGCTATTCCGCCAGCGCGCTCGTCTATCTCCACTCTCTCACCGTGGACCAGCGCTATCTCGACGGCGCCCTCGCTGCCGGCCGCTTCCTCGCCGGCGCCGCCTGGGACCCCGCCTCCTGCGTTCTCCCCTTTGAGCTCGACCCTCCGGCCCTCACCTACTTCTTCGATTCCGGAATCGCCGTCCGCGGCTTGCTCTCCGTATGGCGCGCCACCGGCGCCGCCGAGTTCCTCGCCGTCGCCGCGATGCTGGGCGATTCCATGTCCCGCGATTTTGCCGCCGGACCTCTCGAGTTCCACCCCATCCTCTCGCTCCCCGAAAAACGGCCTCTTCCCCGCGACCCCGCCCGATGGTCCCACTCCCCCGGCTGCTACCAGTTGAAATCGGCCATGGCCTGGTGGGATCTCTCCGAAGCCACCGGCGACCTCGCCTTCCGCCAGCCCTACGAAGCCCTCCTCTCTGCCGCCCTGCGGGACGCCCCCGGCTTCCTGCCCGGCCACCCCGTACGCGCCAAGGTGATGGACCGCCTGCACGCCTACCTCTACTTCCTGGAAGGTCTGTTGCCTTGCTCGGGCGACCCGCCCTGCGCCACCGCTATCCGCGAAGGCATCGGCCGCGTCGCCGGATACTTGCGCGAGATCGCCCCCCAGTTCGAACGCTCCGACGTTTACGCCCAGTTACTGCGCCTGCGCATGTATGCCGCCGAAATCGTCCCCCTCGACCGTGCCGCCGCACAGGAAGAAGCCGAGCGCCTGGCTTCATTCCAAGCCGCGTCCAGCGATCCCCGCACCGATGGCGGCTTCTACTTTGGACGCGCCGGGGGCGCCTTCCTGCCCTACATCAATCCCGTCTCCACCGCCTTCGCCCTGCAGGCAATGGCCCTCTGGGACGGCGCCGCCGTATACCGGCACCTGCTCATCTGAGGCGGGCACCGCAGGGGACGGGGCGCCCTGGCGCAGGATTCGACGCTACCCGGGTAACCGCTCCCCCACGCTCACAGCTCCGCACCGAGCCACAACCGTAAGGGAGTGGTTTCCCGCAAGCGCACAACATCCCGCGGTCGGAGGCCTAGAACGTGCCTTCAGGAAGGATCGGTACTTCTGCAGCCGGAGCCGGCGGTGCTTCCACTATCGGAGCCACGGGCGGTGGCGCCACGGGTGCGGCCGTCGGTGCCGCTTTCTTTGGAGCCGCCTTCATCGGAGCGGCCATTTTGACGGCGGCTTTTATCGGAGCAGCCTTCTTCGGAGCGGCCTTTTTGGCGGCGGTTTTCTTGGGAGCGGCTTTCTTGGGAACGGCTTTCTTGGGAGCGGCCTTCTTCGGAGCCGCTTTCTTGGCTGCCTTTTTCGGGGCGGCCCTCTTGGCTGCCTTCTTCGGCGCAGCCTTCCTTGCAGACTTCTTGACGGTCTTCTTCGCAGCTTTCTTCGCGGGCTTCTTCTTGGTTGCCATTATGATCTACCTCGAATAGATGTGCTCCGCTGTGCGGGTCAATTTATCTTATCTCAACCTTCGCAAAAACGCGCACACTCTTTTAGGCAGTTATCGCAACAAGCGTTGTGCTTCGAGACCCAGCTTCTTCGCGAGTGCCACAAACTGCGTCCGCTCGACCGCCGTAAGCCCCGAAGCTGCCCGCTCCATGGCCGCTTCATGCTCCGCAAACGCGCTCGTGATGAGCTTTTTCCCCGCCGCTGTCGGATGCACCACCCTCGCCCGCCGGTCCCCCGCATCCTCCCGCCGCTCCACCAGCCCCTTCCGCTCCAACCGGTCCACCGCCGTCGTAATCGAACCGCTGGTCAGCCCGATCTTCTCCCCGATCGCATTCACCGGCGTCGGCCCCTTGTGCAGCAGAACTTCCAGCACCCCGAAATCCGAAAGACACAGCTCCAGGGATTCGATATGCGCGCGCGCGTGTTCCCGCATCGCCTCATAAGCCTTCCAAAGAATCAACCAAACCCGCAGTCCGCTCGTTTGCATTCCCTGTCTTGAATCCTTTTCCCCATCCTACCATCAGTTATCTTGACGCCAAGGTTACCCTCCCCGACCAGCCCCGAACGCCTTCGCCCAGAGTCAAAGGTGGCGGTACTACAGACTGTGGAAGACCATCAAAGTGGTGGTATCGATACACTCTGGCTATGATGGGGATAGCTCTTAAGTACTAGGACTAGAGGAATTCGCCGGCTGATGCAGTCAATCCAAAAAATTAGTGGCTAAAGAATCAGCGATTTCGGTTAAAGTAAAACTAGGAGCTGAATGCAGAAGACGTATAATTTGCCCCGTGTTGGGCGTCCGGCGCTGGATCTGGCCCGTGTCTTGCTCATGCACCGTGAGCTGGCCTCGCGCCTTGCCTTGCAAACCATTCTGCAGGCAGGGGGTTACGCTGTAGACGTAGCTGGCACTCCGGCCGAAGCGATTAGTAAACTCGACGAAGGCCAATATGAGTTGGTCCTCAGCGGCTCGGATTTCGGTTCCCAGATGGCTGGACGGAACGTCCTGGCCTATGCTCGCGTGAAGGACTATCATCCGGCCACTGCCTTAGTTACTTCCTCCGAGGATGGGAAGCACCGCCCTCAGGCCGGACAGCAGGTCTCGATTTATACCGAAAACCTGGCCAATCTGCTGGCGGAAGTCGCGGAACTGATTGGCATACGCGCCAGCCGCCGGTATCGGCCTCTCCGGCAAGCCGTCTAAGCCAGTCCCTGGAAAATCAAAGGGCCGCCCAGCTTCCAGAAGCTGGGCGGCCCTTTTTGTTGCCTGATGCAAAACTACTTGCCGTGTCCACCGCCGCTCGAAGCCGAGCCGTGTCCAGCCGACGAAGAGGCCGCTGCTGAAGAGGCTGTCGAGGCCGAACTCATTGACGGCGAGGAACCCATCGAGGAGGCCGAGGACACTGTGCTGGACGCTCCCGTCGAAGTACCGCCCATGCTCGAATAGCCCGAGTTGAATCCACCGCCTTGCCCGAAGCCGTTGTTATAGCTCACCGGCGGAGCGTAGAAGGTGCTGTACACCGTCCCCGGGCTGTAGTAGCAGTAAGAGTAATAAGGATTGCACATCCTCCCGCTCATCGGAATGTATGTGTAGAGCCCGAAATATGGGTTGAATCCCCAGGAGCTGTGGTTCAGCTTGCCATAGTTGTCATTGACGTACTTGGCAGCCGAAACATTCGCCACTGCCATGGCTTCGGCGCGCCGCCGCGCCCAGTGATCGAGCGCATCGGTGTCGACGGCGTCAAACTTCTCAACCATCGCCGCGCCTCCCGCCAGGCTGAGCATGTGCCCGGTGGGTACCAAAATGGTGGATTCGCCAAGAAGGACGCTAGCCGTGCCGCTGAATACCTTGATCCGCGCCGGCTCGGAATCAAAGCGGTAGACGCCCGTCTTGGAAAGTGTCGCGGCACCGGCCCTCAGCGCCACTACCACGTTGCTGTCCTTGCTGTTTTCATCCACTTCCACAATCCCCGACCCGGCCACAATCTCCACCCGGGTATCAATCAGGCGGTTGGTGAGCATCTTAAAAGATGCGTTCTCGCCGATCCGCAGCACGTAGCCCGGCGGCAGCAGGATTTCGGCGCGTCCGTCTTCCGTGCGCAGCACCGAATTCTCCTTCATGTCGGGAAAGTGTGTGACCGAGGATTCCAGCGCCTGATTGTCGAGAAAGACCTTGCCTTCCAGACCGGCAATCACGCCCGACTTGGCGGAGATGATCGGCTGGGCGGATGCCGTCAAAACGACTAATGCCAGCATCGCGATGGTCAGAGTTGCGAACCGAACCAATCTCATAAATACCTCGCTCATCTATAGCTTGCGGCCCTATTTTAGCAATGTCAATAGGAACCGGGATCTCTTTAGGGCTAACGGCCCGAACTTAACCTTTCACGTCCACCAGAACCTGCCCGGCCGTACGATCTCCCACCGTCACCACCAGTGGAACTCGGCCCAGCGGCGGCTCCCCGGTGAGCGCGGCGTTGGCCTGACGTGCTCCCGCGCGCCGAAACAGGCCCGCCGGCGCCTGGCCGTGAACCGGCTCCAGGTATAACATCCGTAACCGCTGGCCCCCTAACGCGGCCCGCACATTGTCCAGATCGGCATTTTCGGGCAAACCCTCCACCCAGAAGCTGATGGCCGACCCTTTGGCGGTGTCCAATTCCCCAGGTTTCCAGGTGGCCGCATCGCACGCGCCACGCAGCCGTGGCTTGCCCGGCACGAACGGCAAATCGAGCGCGATCGCCGCCGGATTGCTCGGCAGGCTGTCCATCAGGCGGATCCGCACCTCGTGCCAACCTGGCTTCTCGAGCGGCGGCAGCTTGAAATTCGCCTGCCAGAAGTGTTCCCGCAACTCCGTCACGGAAAGCGGCCGGACGCCGTATCCGGAAACCTCCGGCTTCACGTCGTCCAGCTTGAGCGCGAGCGGCGAATCGAACCAGGCCGAGACGTAGTCGTCGCGATCGGAGCGGAAGTTGATCCCGAAGTTGATCATGTGCAGCGCGGCATGGACCAGCGGCGGCTCAGTCGTCCCACCGGGCTCTTCCCATCGCCGGTAACAGGCCACGCAAGCGCTGAACTCCAGCACCGAGCGCAGTTCCACGCGTGCAAACCCCGCCGTCCGGCACATCCCCAGCAGGGCCGGCAGGCTCGGTCCGAACCAATTGTCGGTCTGCCCCCCATTTTCGTCTGTCTCGTAAAACTCCAGGATGGGCCGATCCAGCTCCGCCGCGGGCCGATGCTGTTCCCGCAGGATGAACGAATCCACCGCCGCGAGATCGGTCGAGAGCGCGCACACGCGCTCCAGTCCCAGCAGCGGATGTTTGAGATGGTAAAGCACACCCATGAAGAGGACCACGTCGAACCGGCCGATGCGGTCGGGAGTCAGCTCATACATGTCCAGGATGCGGTAATCCACCTTGGAGCCGTAGATGGAGTGCATCTCGCGAAAGCGCGGGTTGTCCCAGCAATCCACCGCCACCACTTCCGCCCCGCGGCGCTCCAGTTCGAAACTGAACCACCCGTCCCAGCAGCCGATATCGAGCGCCCGCTTCCCTTTGAGCGACTCCGCAATGGGAAACTGCCCAATCCGGCTGCGGAGACCTTCCAGGCTGCACACGCCCTCAATGCGCTTGCCGTCCGGCAATTCAAAACTATGCCACCAGCCCTTCTCGGCGCGTTCGGCGTTCCAATCCCGGACGTAATCAAAACCCGCGGGCGGCATTAAAACCAGTCTAACGCGCCTGGAACCAGCCGTTTTCTCATAACAGAAACAACCCCTCGGCCACTATATCGGCGGGGCCTGTGAGCAAAACAACATTGCCTTTCATACGGGCGTGGAGCGGTCCGGCCGGCGTGCGCACCTCAATCGGCGGGGTGGCCAAGCCGCGCACCATGGCCGCGGCCACCGCGCCCGTCGAACCCGTCCCGGAGCTCATCGTCTCGCCGGCCCCGCGTTCATAGAAGCGGACCTCGATTGAATGCTCCCCTGCCGTCTTCACGAAGGAAACGTTGGTTCGGTTGGGGAAATGGCTATGCTGTTCGATTTCCGCGCCCATGCTGCGCCAGTCGAAATCGAAGTCGTCCACCGGAACCGCGCATTGCGGGTTACCCACCCAGACCAGCGTGACGTCGCGCGCGCCCGTCGAAAGCGGCAGGTCGAAACGCGTGGCCCGGATTTCGGGAACCCCCATCTCCATTTCGAATTCGAAAGCCAGGCCGTCCCGCTTCAGCAGCCGCAGCCTTTTCAAACCGGCTCCCGTGCGGATGCGGACCATCTCCGCTTCGCAACCGCTGCGGATCAGAAAAGCCGCGGCGCACCGCGTGCCGTTGCCCGATAGTTCCGCCGTGCTGCCATCGGAATTATAGAGATCGATTGCCCCATCGGACTCCCCATCAGCCGGCGTCACCAGAATCCAGCCATCCGCCCCCACTCCGGTGTGGCGATCGCAAATGGCGCGCGCCATCGCCACCCGGTCTCGCTCGGGCGCGTCCGCCGCCCAGGTCAGCAGAAAATCGTTGCGCGCGCCGTGTGCTTTGGTGAAAGGGATCTGCATCCGCGTTTATTTCGCCAGCTCCACTTCCACCGCGGTGCCGTAAGCCAGCACCTCCGTGACGCCCTGCATGATCTCCGTCGCGTCATAGCGCGCGCCCAGGACCGCATTCGCGCCCACCGCCGCGGCATGTTGCAGCATCAGGTCGAAAGCGTCCTCCCGGGTCTTCTCGCACAGTTCGCTGAATAGCGAAATGTTGCCGCCCACCAGCGTCTGCAACGACGCGCCCAGTGTGCCCACAATCGAGCGCGACCGCACTACGATGCCGCGCACCACCCCGAAATTGCGCCGGACGCTGTAGCCCGGCAGTTCGAATGTCGTCGTCACCATGTTATGGGGAATCACGATTCTCTCCCGTGCGCCGGTAGATGCGGATCTCCCGCGCGCCTTTCACAAATATGCTCTTCTCCAGGCTGTAACAGCCGGCCCGGAGCATGGCTGCCTCCGCGGCATCGCCCGCCAGCGCCACCCCCCACGTCTCCCGAAGAACCAGTTCCGGCCGCGCGGAGGCGGCGTCCCAGGCAAGACCATTATCGCCCGTAAACGTATCGCGCAACGGGATTCCCAGTTCGCGGTATATCGGCGTGACCGCGCCGCCGAAGGAAGTGAATATGCCGGAACCGCGGACGTAGTGGGCCCCCAAATATTCGGCAGCCTCGCTGACGGCTTCCCGCCGGGCCCGGTCGTTGATGTTCGATTCCTGCCACACAATCCAGTCTTCCGGCCTGGGGTGCGACAGCCAGTGTGCGCTGCCGGCCGCAATCACGAGCATCGCAATCGCTACCCGCACCCGCCCCGGTGGCGTCGCCGCTACAAGGCCGGCCGCCGCCAGCGCCAGAAACGGCAGCACCGCCAGTCCGTAGCGCGTGTTGTAGTAGGAGCCGAACCACAACGACGGAACGAAGATCGGCACCGCGCCCGAATGCACGCTCCAGACATAGAAAGCGCCGGGCAGCGCCAGCAGAACGAGCGGCCAGAATACGCGCTTGAACAGAGCGGCCGCCAACCCGCCTAGGGCCACCAGCACCAGCCCCGTACCGCAGCAGAGTTCCGCGGCCGTGCGGAAGAACAGCACGGCCTTGCTCCAATCGTCCCTCCCTGGAAACGAAGCGGCGCCTTGAATGGCGCGCGCCGAATAAGGGCCGCGATAGAACGCCAACGGGTCGCCGCCCAGCCACCAGTTGTGCGCCAGCCAGAAAAGCGGGCCCAGCCCGGCGATCAGGCAGAAGACTACCGCCACCACGACGCGCCGCCGGGCCACCCATAGGAAATACACCGCGGCGCACGGCAGCAGGAACCAGCCTTCATAGCGCGTCAGCGTACCGGCGCAGGCCGCGAGGCCGGCGCCGATCACCGAGGGCCATCCCTGGCTCTCGCGAAACCGCACGGTGAAGTAGAGCAGCGCCGCCAGACATGCGTAGAAAACCGCCTCCGTCATGGCCGTGGATTGCAGGTACAACAGGTTCGGATTCAGCGCCACCAGCACGGTGGCCGTCCACCCGGCGGCGGCCGATTGAAAAATGCGGCGCGCCGCCGCAAACAGAAAGCAACCAGCCACCACGAAACACAGAGCCGACGGAATGGCCCCGGCGAGGCCGCTTTGCCACCAGGCGTCCACTCCGGCGAAGGGCACCGTCAGCCAGTGCTCCAGCGGCAGCCACGCCGTGCCCACCTGGTCGTAGCCGGGAGTGCGCGAATCCACCATGCGCCGGGCGATATCCAGGTGCGCCTCGGCATCGCCCGAGTAGAGCAGCCACCCGCGCGACGAAATGAAGGCCACCCAAAGCGCGCTCCACGCCGTCAGCACGCCACCGCACAGCCATATAGCCGCGGAGCTAAAACCCGGTGCAGTCCTGGAATTCGCGATAGCGGACCTCGATTTCTTCGCGGGTCAATGTGCGGAAGCGGTCGACCCCGAATCGTTCGCAACAGAAGCTGCCCATCACCGATCCGTAAATCACCGCGCGGCGCAGATCCGCGAAATCGACCTCGGCGATCTTGCGGCCGGCCAGATAGCCGATGAAGCCGCCCGCAAAGCAATCCCCTGCCCCGGTCGGATCGAAGACTTTTTCCAGCAGGTAGCCAGGCGCCATGAAGTGCCGGTCGCCGTGAAAGAGGATGGCCCCGAATTCGCCGCGCTTGATCACCAGGATCTTCGGCCCCATGGTCAGAATCCTCGCGGCCGCGCGGCGGATGTTCGGTTCGCCCGAAAGCATCCGCGCTTCGCTATCGTTGATCAGCAGGAAATCCCATTGCTTGATCGTTTCCAGCAGCTCGGCGCGGAAATCGTTGATCCAATAATTCATGGTGTCGCCGCCCGTCAGGCGCACCTGCCCCATCTGGCCGCGCACGCTCCGTTGCAGCCCCGGCTGGATGTTGCCGAGGAACAGATACGGCTCCGCACGGTACGACGCCGGCAGTTTGGGGTCGAATCCCGCAAAAACGTTGAGATCCGTGCGCAGCGTCGTCCGGTCGTTCATATCTGCCGAATAGACTCCGGCCCAAAAGAAAGTCTTGCCGTCGGCGACTCGCTCCAGCCCCTCCAGGCCAATGTGCCGCGACGCCAGCAAATCTACATCCTCCTGGGCGAAATCGTTCCCCACCACCGCCACAATCTTCACCGGCGTGAAGTAGGACGCGGCCAGCGAAATATAGGTGGCCGCGCCGCCGAGCATGCGGTCCACTTTTCCATGCGGCGTCTCGACGCCGTCGTACGCAACGGAACCTACCACGATGAGTGACATGTAACAGACGATTCTAGCAACCGTTGCTCAGGGTTCGTCCGGAAATATCGTATGCGTGAGGTCTTCCTGCGGTTTTTCGTGCGACGTATTCCAGACCGCGGCGGAAAACGCCACTGCCGCCAGCGCCACCACCGCAATATCGGCGAAGTCCAGCGGATGGCGAAACCCCACCGCCAGGAAGCACAACACCATGCGGAGAATCCACCCGATCAGGCGCGACCGCTTCTGCCAGCCCTTGCGCACTGCCACGGTGGCGCGGCCCGCCAGATAAGCGCACCCGATGCCAATGAAGCCGATCAGGCCACGCAGAAATTCGGTCGGTACGTTCATCTTCTATAACCATGCCGCAGCCGTGCGCGGGATGCAAGCGGTGCGGCAGAGTGTGCGCCAAAAATGTAGAAACTCCAGGGGCAGGCGCTACTGATGCCTTAACGCCTCCGAGGGCGCAACCCCCGCCGCCCGTTGCGCCGGAGCGAAGCTCGCACCGAGCGCCACGAGTGCCACCAGCGCGGCAACACCGCCGAATGTCACCGGGTCGGTGGCCTTGACGCCGAACAGCAGGCTCGCCAGCAGCCGCGTCACTCCATACGCGCCGGCCAGGCCGAGCACGATGCCGATCCCCGCCAGCTTCATCCCCTGCCACACGATCAGCCGCAACACATCCCCGCGCGCCGCCCCCAGTGCCACGCGAATGCCGATTTCCTGCATGCGCTGTTCCACTGAGTAAGAGATGAGCCCGTAAATCCCGATGGCGGCCAGCAACAGAGCGATGCCCGCAAAAACTGCCAGCAACATCATGTTGAAATTCTGCCGGGAGAGCGATTCCGCGATCACCTGCTCCATCGGCCGCACGCGTGCCGTCGACATCTGCGGGTCCACCGCGCGGATCTCGCGCTCGATCGAAGCGCGCAGCCCCATGGGATCCCCGGCGCTCCGTATCGCCCAACTCAGCGGGATCAGGCCGTTGGCCAGNNCGCACCGTGCCCACCACCCCGACCACCTGCCGCGGCGGGTCCTCAAACTGGGGCCCGAGTCCCTTGCCGATGACCATCAACTGCCCGATGGGGTCCTGGTCCTTCCAATACTTTTTGGCGATGGCCTGATTGACGATCACCACGGGCGTAGCTCCACCCGCGTCCGTATCGCCGAACGCGCGACCCCGCAGCAGCGGAATCTGCAAGGCGCTGAAGTAATGCGCGGAGATCGAGCGCCATTGCTCATCGCCGTTGTATTCGCCCTTGGCGGGCGGATGGCCTACGATGCTGAACGGCAGGTCCACATTATTGCCGCTCAGCGGCATCATGATCGCCGCGGAGACCGTCTGCACGCCACCAACCGCTTCCACCCGCTGCACCACCTGCCGGACCAAGCTATCCACTTTCGCGGTCGACCCGTACGATCCGCCGGCCAGCGACGTCTGGAACACCAGCACATTGTGCGCCTTCAGCCCGGGATCAGCCGACCGCAACCCAGCGAACGTACGGATCAGCAGCGCCGCGCCCGTGAGCAGCACCAGCGAGAGCGCCACTTCCGTGATCACCAGGAACTGGCGCGCCCGCTTGTGCAGCGTGCCGCCGCCCGAACGGCCTCCTTCCTTCAGCGTGGAAGCCAGATCGGGATTGGAGATCGAGAGCGCCGGAAACAGCCCGAACAGGATCACCGTCAGCGCCGAAATCCCCAGGACGAAGCCGGCCACACGCCAATCGAGCAACGGCAGCGCCTGGTGAAGCCCATCCGCATCCGTAAGCCGCGGGATGTTGCCTGGCGCCACCAGCAGCAGAGCGCGCACGCCCCAAGCGCCCAGTGCGAATCCCAGCACACCGCCGATCGCCGCCAGCAATACACTCTCGGTCAGAAGCTGGCAAATCATCCGCCCGCGCCCGGCGCCGATGGCCGCCCGGATCGCCAACTCCCTCTGCCGCACAGCCGCGCGCGCCAGCAACAGGTTGGCGACGTTGGCACAGGAGATCAGCAGCACAAACCCCACCGCTCCCAGCAGAATCAGCAGCGCCAGCCGCACGTCGTTCACCAGGGCCTCTTTCATCGGCACCACCGCCACTGTCTCGGCCGGGTCCATCCATTTCGGATTAGCAGCGCGGAACCGCTCGCCCAGCACCTTCATGGCGGCGCGGGCCTGTTCAATCGACACGTCTCCCTTAAGACGCGCCGCGGCAGCCAGGTAGTGGCCTTGATTGGTGCTGTTTGGGTCGGCCTGCAGCGGAATCCATACGTCGATCAACGGATCTGATTCAAAACCCTTCGGCATCACGCCCACCACGGTGTACGGCTCCTGGTTCAACAGGATGTTGCGCCCGGTCGCTTGCCGGTCGCCGCCCATACGGCTCTGCCACAGGCGGTAGCTGAGCACGGCAACCGCCGCGCCGTGCGGCAGGTCTTCCGCTACGGTGAAGGTGCGGCCGAACAACGGCGCGGCGCCGAACACGCGGAAATAATCTTGGGAGGCGTGCGAAGCTTTGACCTGGGGCGGGTTCTCGCCGGCGCCCAGATTCATACTCAGGCCGCCCTGTTCGTAGAGCGTCATGGAATCGAAGACGTCGTTGTTGCGCCAGACCATGTATTTGGGGATGGAGTTGGAGTAACCATAGCCGCTCGGATACTTCCGTCCCAGCCGCATCAGGCGGTCCGGCTGCGAGTAAGGCAGCGGAGCCAGCATGACGCCGTTCACAACAGTGAAAATAGCGGCGGTGGCTCCAATCCCGAGCGCCAACGCGGCGACGGCCACCGCGGTGAACCCGGCATTGGTGCGCAGGTTCCGCAGGGCATAGCGCAGGTCGGCAAAAAATGTTCCCATTACCAACCAGAACGCTAAAGGCCCGGCGAAAGTTGCAAAATTTGCGGGGAGGCGGGCCGCCGCTCATTTCGGCGTCGGCTCCTTATTCAACCGATCGACCACCATGATCTTGAGCGCTTCCTTGCGCGCCTCCAGCTTCAAGCCCAGCCTCTTGATCCCCGTAAGCACGATGGTCGGATCGCCGTGACGCCCGAACTCGCCCAAGGGTGGTCCCAGCCGGTGCGATCGCCTCGACTTGGAAGTACTCCTCATTCACCCAATTGGGCCCTTCAAAATGCCACGGCTTCACCAGCGGAGAAATCGCAACCCGGAAGATGCCACTCAGAGGGAGTTCGCCCGACAATCTCGTCCCGGCAATCGCCTCAATACGTCTTTGACGTGCGCCGCAAGACTGCCGTCACAACGATACTTCGTTCATCCATATAGAGGTCATAAAAGATTCGATAGTTGCCAACGCGCCTGCGCCACCCAGATGGCTCCAGCCGTTTGATGTCCCCCGCGAAGGGATTGCNNAATACCCGCTCGATGCGGATTTGTTCCCGGCTAGGAAGCTTTTCGAGCGCCTTTTTTGCGGGTTTGGTTACGAGCAGCGTCCAGTTCATGGTGGAGTCGGCCCAGAGGGACGAACTCGCCCCGTTTGAAAGCCGAGCGGCCCTTTCGAATTGCGGCGAGCTCGGTCTTGGTGGGGGTATAGACGGCGTAGCGACTCTCGAAATACTGCCGCCATGCTTCGCGGAGGAGCTCTGAGCGGGTGCGGTGTTCTTCCTTTTGGACCTCTTCCATCTGCCTGGCCATCGCCGGTGGCAGGGAAATTGTCATGATTTCAGTGGTTCGCATCGTTGTGAGTATTACTTAGTATTGCCCATTATACTGCCGCCGCGACTGGCGTGGCAGAACCAGTGCGGACAGAGGGCTTGGCCGCCGCGGCCGCCTACAGCGCCAGCTTCTTGTGGTACATCATCTCGCGCGGGTCGAACTTGGCTCGGATCACCAGGCGGCCCAGGCGCGTCGAAAAATCCACCTCGTGGTCGTTCTTGCCGAAATCGAAGAACTCTTTCGCGAAGCCGAAAAGAAAAATGTTGCCTGAAGCAGTCTGGCGTTGGACAATTCCCGGCTGGGCGCGGTCCTTGTCTTTAGGCTGCAGCGATGTGTATTGTTTCAGATCGTCAAGCATCTGCTTGTCATCCGGCTGGGGCTTACTGGAGGAACCGGAATCTTCATCCGTATCCTGGCGCCGCCGGTCGGAAAGCAGCGGGAAATCGATGACGCTGATGACGTAGTGGTTGGCAAATGCGTCTGGGAGCGGTGTTTTCAGCGCGTCAATAATGGGCTGCGCGCTTTCCCAGCGGACCGTACCTTTATACGTGGAGAGGTTGCCCCCGTTCCCTTGACCGCCGCGACCGCGGCCTCCGCCGCCCTGGCCACGGCCGCGCGGCATCCCGATTCCAATCCCGCCGATCCCAATGCGCGGCATTCCACCGCCCTGGCCGCCTTGGCCACCCGGATAGCCGCCCCCGTTCGGGGAACCGTTGCCATAACCGCCATCGCCGCTGCCCGGCGCATACGTCGCCGTCACTTGCTTCGCCCATGGCGATTTCGTGGTCAGTTGGTCGATTTCGTCCTGGCTCCACTTCGCCGGGTCCTTCTTGTTCCAGAAATCGCTGGTGGAGGCTTGCAGAAGATCCCACGGCGCCAAGGCCGCGCCGGCCAGTGCCAACATAGTCCGGCGGCTCATCGGAAACAGACTGACATGCTGAGGCATGTTCATTGGACGTGGCGACGGGGGCCAGGCGTTTCGCTTAGGTTTACAGATTCTTCGACATCAGTAGGCCGTCCGTGCCGTCGTCGTAGTACTGCCGGACCACCCGGATTTTCACAAACCCGTACTTCACGTAAAACTTCAGTGCCTTGCGGTTCTGCACCCGAACCATCAGGTTCAGGCGGTCCACCTCGCGGCGCCGCAACCGCCGAATTGTGGATTTCAGCAGCAGGAACGCCGCGCCTTTGCGCCGCTCACCGGGTAGCACCGCGATGGAGACGATTTCCGGTCGCGGCCGGATGCAGGTAAGCATATACCCGCAAATGTTCCCGCACCTCACCAGAACGAGAAACAGATCCCCGCACGTGTGGAAATACTCTGCAAACAGGTTGCGATCATATGCATCGCGCGGAAAGATAGCACGCTCGATTTCGAGGATTCTATCCATATCCGACGGGCGGAAACGCCTTATGGTGAAATCGGAGGGCATTCTGCTATCCTTTATTTTGGCGCACTTGGAGCCCCCTGGGAAACCATTGGGATCAAAAAANNGAAGAAGCGCGCCGGCTGATGGAGCTTGGTTTTCTTCCCGGCATGCGAATCACCGCGGGGCGCAGCGCTCCGGGAGGCGATCCGCGGGTCTTCCAGGTGGACGGGTCGGAAATCGCGCTGCGGCGGGAAACTGCCAGGCGCCTCAAGGTGCGTCGCGAGAAAGTTGCGAAGCCAGGTCAGATACCGAGGGCGTAATGAGCGGTTGCAGTGACTGCCAAAGCTGCGGAACAACAACGACTGCCACGATCCCGTTTCCCGGTCCAAGGACGGCGCCCAGAACAGTCGCGGTAATCGGCCCGCCCAATTCCGGCAAAACCACCCTCTTCAACCGCCTCACTGGTCTTCGCCAGAAAGTGGCCAATTTTCCCGGCGTCACCGTGGAGCAGCACACCGGGATTGCCACCCTGCCGGACGGCCGCCAGGTGCAACTGATTGACCTCCCCGGCGTCTACAGTCTTTCGCCGCGTTCCGAAGATGAGCAGGTGGCCTTCGATGTACTGACGGGCCGCCGCGCCGACACCGCCAAGCCCGAGGCCGTGCTGCTGGTCTTGGATTCCACCAACCTATCGCGCAACCTGATGCTGGCCGCGCCCATCCTGGCGCTCGGCATGCCGACGCTGGTCATCTTGAACATGGCCGACGACCTCGCCAGGCGGGGCGGCCGTGTGGATCTGAAGAAACTGTCGGCGGAGTTGGGTGCGCCCGTAGCGCTGATTGCGGCGCGCCAGGGCACGGGCGTCGAGCAGGTCTTCGACTTCCTGGCCGGCGCCATGCCCAAGCCGGAACCCATACAATTGCCCGTCCTGCAGGACGTGCCGAAGTGCCGCGCCTGGGCCGGGCAGGTGGGCGCACAAGCGGCCTACCTCCCGCCCATTCCACCCAAATGGACGCGGCGCCTGGATGCCGTGTTTCTACACCCGGTGTGGGGACCGCTGATCTTCCTGGCGGTGGTTGTCGGTATCTTCCAGACCATTTTCGGAGTTGCCGCGCCCAGCAAGGATGCGATCGATCGGCTGGTGCTGGTTTCCGGCAACTGGATTGCAACTGTATTGCCCGCGTCGCTCTTCCAGTCGCTCCTGGTAAAGGGCGTCTGGCCGGGCGTTGGCTCGGTAATCGCCTTTCTCCCGCAGGTACTGCTGCTGTTCCTGTTCATCGGTATTCTGGAAGATTCCGGCTACCTGGCGCGCGCCGCTCTGATCGCTGACCGCACCATGGCGAAGATCGGTCTGCAAGGCAAATCCTTTATTCCACTGCTCTCGGCACACGCCTGTGCGGTGCCCGCCATTCTTTCAACGCGGACTATCGAAAACAAACGCGACCGCATTGCCACTATTCTGGTGGCGCCTTTCATGACCTGTTCGGCGCGACTGCCGGTTTACATCCTGATTGTGGGGGCATTCGTCCCCAAGAAACAGTTGCTCGGGCCCTTCCTCTCCGAAGGCGCAGCGGCCATCCTGGGACTTTACATTCTTGGCTTCGCCATGGCGGTCTTCACGGCGCGCGTCCTGAAATCTTCCATACTGAAAAGCGCGCGAACCCCCTTCCTGCTTGAGATGCCGTCGTATCGCTGGCCTACGTTCCAGTCCATCGGGCTGCGATTGCTGGATCGCTCTAAAGTTTTTTTGCAGCGTGCCGGAACCATCATCCTGCTGGTGACCGTGATCCTCTGGGTAACGGTGAATGTGCCTTATACCAACGGGCATCCCCCGCAGATCGAAGACAGCCTGGCCGGCGTAGCGGGACGGACCATTGAACCCATCATCAAGCCCCTCGGCTTCAATTGGAAGATTGGGATCGGTCTGATAACCGCGATAGCGGCGCGCGAAACCATGATCGCCACCCTGGGAACCATCTACAAAATGGATCCCAAGAGCGATCCTCGCGGACTCGAGGTCGCGCTACATAAGGAACTGACTCCCGGTGGGGCGCTGGCGCTGCTGGTCTTCTTCGCCTTCGCCATGCAATGTATTTCGACAATCGCCGTGGTGCGCCGCGAGACCGGCGGATGGAAATGGCCGGTCGCCCAATTCGCCTACATGAGCGCAGTCGCGTACATCGGCGCCTTCGCCGTCAACCACATCATCCACTAGCGCGCCTCCAGCGCATCCTGGTAAACCCTCGTGAAGAAATCCCGCGAGGAAGGCGAACAGCCGATGTGCAGGTTGGCGCTTCCCTCCTCCACGAAACCCAGGTAGCCATCCCAACCCAGGTCATCCAATACAAAGCGCAGGCATTCGAGTTCGCCCGGCGGCAGGCCGGAATATTCGATGTCGAAAACCTGCCCTGAGGCGTGCGCCCGGGCTTCGCGCTCCGCGGACTGCAGCGCGTCTTCGGCCTCCACCAGCGACGTCACCGGCAGCGGCTGGAAGGGCTGCGGCTTGGGACGCAGGCTCTCGTAGAGGCGGCGCGTTTCATAGGCCACGTAGGCCAGCGTGCCGAGAGCGGCGGGCGCGGCCGCCGACGCGCCGCCGTGATCGAGGTTCAACGAGTAGCCAAAAAAATCGGGCCGGTCAAAGGCCGGGGCCAGAGTAGCGGCCGAACGGATGTCGTCGCCCGTATGGAAGACCAGGTCGTCGCGGCGCAGCCAGACGGAAAGACGGTGTGGTGCGCGCGGCCCGGTCGCGAACTCGCTCTTGTACTCGCGCTGCAACGCGGTGAAGGCCGCCGGGTCGCGGCGGTAGAGATCCAGCAACTGCTCGGCGCGCCGGATGCGGAAGTAATAGGTCGGAGAATAATCGCGCTGCATCTGCTGGCTCACCGCCTGATACAGTTCACGATTCCAGGCCGGGCTCGACGAGAAGAACATACGGGGAACCGTGATCTGGTCTTTGGGGATGCCGTGGGCGCGGCGGGTCAGTTCGAGCATCTCGCCCACGCAACCCTGCCCGCAATGGTAAGCGAAGATGGCCCAATCGCGGCTGCCGAACCTCTGCTCCATGCCAGCCAGGTAGCTGGCGGCAGCGGGGATGGCGCGGCCGGGCGTCAGACGGTCGTCGCGGACCGTCACGGCATACGGCACGCGGTGCGTCACCATCTTGAATTTGGGAGTATGGCTCTTGCTGGAGACGGCGACCTTTTCACGCGTCACGTGGTAGCGCGTAGTGTGGAGGACTTTGAGGCCCATGCTGCGCGCCGTGGCTTCCGAGATCTGCATGATGCCCTTGGGGCCGGAAGGGCTCTCGGCATGGGGGTCACCCCAGCTTTCAAGATAGGCCACGGCTTCGAGCAGCGACGCGGGAAATCCGCTGTGTTGGGATGCGGATTGGAACAGAGCCCGCAGCTTGGGGTTGGCCGTGATGCGGCGCGCACCAGCCAGAGCTTCGGGCTCGCGCATGATGGCGAAAGTCTGCGATTCGATCATGCGCCCTACGCGAAGGTCGATCTGCTCGGCGGACAGATCGTCGCGATCCTCCCCGATCCCGATGATGCGATGAGCGGGAGTAAAATACTCCGGGGGCGCCGCCGGCACGCGCGGCGCCAGGCTCAACAGAAGAAGAAAGAGCAAACTCATCGCTACCTCTTCAGACGCTCAGTGAAGCTCGATGGTAACGCCCATCCGGGAAGCATCACAGTCCGAAAGATAAACCACCCGGAGCAAGTGCGTCACGCTACGATGGTAACCGAGGCCGCTGCGGCGAATGACACGTCTCGACAGCTACCTGGTGTACGCGGAGTCGCACCGGGTCACGGTCTGCGCGATCGGCGGCGTGATGGTGATGTTGATCGCCTGGGCCGACTGGATTCTGCCCAACACGTCGGTGGGATTTCTGTACCTGATTCCGGTGCTGCTGGCGGCGCCGGCGCTGAACGGATACCAGATTCTGACCATGGCGGCGCTGTGCGGGTACCTGCGGGAAGCGCTCGATCCCCTGCAATCGGCCGGCATGGCGGGCAACCCGGCGCCCATCGTTCCGAACCCGGCGAACTGGGTTGCCGGTTCGTTTGGCCGCTTCACGGTAGCGGCGTGCGGCTTCGCAATGACCGGATTCTTCGTCCGGGAGCTGAACCAGCGGCGGCAGTTGCTGATGGAGCACCTGGCCGAACGCGAGCGGCAGATGCTTCGCCAGCAGGAGACCGAGTTGCAGGTGCGCATGCTCATCGAGACCAGCCCGCTGGCGATCCTCACGCTCGATCCCGGGGGGCGGGTCGTGCTGGCCAACGAATCGGCCCACCAGTTGCTCGGGTTCGACCGCACGCAACTGCAGGGCGAAGAGGTGGAAGCCTACCTGCCGATTCTGCCGCGCATGCTGCACAGCCACCACGGTGGCAACAACATTCGCACCAACGTGGAATGCAAGGGGCAACGGCGCGGCGGTGAGGTCTTCCTGGCGCACGTCTGGCTGTCCACCTACCGCTCCTCGGAGGGTCCCGGACTGGCAGCGGTGGTCTGGGACGCATCGGAGAACCTCCGGGACCGCGAAGGTGCGGGACTTGACTCCATGATGGCGACCTCGCGTGTGCTCATTGGAGCCATCTCCCACGAAATCCGCAATCTGGCGTCGGCGGCGGTTTCGGCGTATGCGGCCCTGCCGATGGGGACCGCAACGGAGCGCGACGAACGGTACCAGGCACTCGGCAGCCTGCTGCGGGGGCTGGAGAAGATCGCCTCCTCCGGCTTGCGGATGGCCTCCAGCCGGGAAGCCGTGGTGGCGGACCTCGGCACGGTGCTGGATGAGACGCGCATCGTGATCGAACCTTCGCTGGAGGAAGCCGGCATCACGGTGGCATGGGAGACGGCCGCCGGGCTGCCGCTGGTACAGGCCGACCATCACGGCCTGTTGCAGGCGTTTCTCAACCTGGCGCGAAACAGCGTGCGGGCGCTCGAGAATTGCGAGCGGCGCCAGATGCGCGTTTCCGCGGAAGTGGAACGCGATCTGGTTGTGGTTCGGTTTCGCGACAGCGGGCCCGGTGTGGCGAATCCCGAAGAGTTATTCAAGCCCTTCCAGCCGGGGGCGCAATCGGTAGGGCTGGGTCTCTACATTTCGCGGGCGATTCTGCGGTCGCATGGAGGCGGCTTGCGTTACGAACGCGAGGATGCCGGCAGTTGCTTCGTGGTAGAACTCTGGCCGGCGGAGAATTCGGTGGATCAACGATGGGACAGGATACACAGCTGATTCGTGCTTTGCTGGTGGATGATCACGCGCTGTTTCGCGAAAGCGTGGCGCGAGTGCTGGAAATGGAGCCGGACCTGGAGGTCGAGCACTGCGGCAGCATCCGGGAAGCGCTGGTGATTCTGGCGCGGCAGACGTTCGACCTTGTCCTGCTGGATCACGACCTCGGCAGCGAGCGCGCTTCGCAGTTTCTGCCGGCGGCGCGCCAGGCCGGGTTTGAGGGCCGGGTGCTGGTGGTGACGGCCTGGGTGAGCGACACGGAAGCCCGCAGGCTGATCCGCCAGGGCGTGGCCGGCATTTTTCTCAAGGAGGCGCCGCTCAGCGATCTAAGCGCGGGCATCCACATGGTGATGGCCGGCGGCACCTGGCTCGACCCTTCTCTCACCCATATGGAACAGGAAACCGCGGACCACGACGAAGCTACGGCGCCGCTGTTCAACGATCGCCAGCGCAAGGTGCTGCACTTCGTGCTGGAAGGCCTCTCCAACAAGGAAATCGCCTGGCGCCTGCAAATCTCCGAGAGCTACGTGAAGGCCATCTTGCAGAGTCTGTTCCAGAAGACCGGGGTGCGGACCAGGGGCCAACTCGTGCGCGTGGCTTTTGAGCAATATGAGGACCAACTGTAAGCGAAGATTGTACGAAAGATAGACTTCCGCCTCTGACCCCGGTGGGTTACTGTAGTGCCATATATGCCGGACCTCAGACCCGGCAACCGAGGCATAGGGGTGAGTGCCGCTGTCAAGGCACGAACCGCCAACGGGGATTTGAAGTGTTACGGGAGACTCTCAGCAACTTAGCTGTCGAAGACATCGTGGCGCAGACCGGAACGGTACTCGAACCCGGCACGGTGCTCACCCTCTGTCGTATTGAACGCAACAGCAGTCCGCAGCCGCCGTCGGACGTATACCAGGTGGTATTCGAATCGGGCGGCCGCTGGTACCGCTGTCCTCTTTACCGCTTCCAGCCGCGCACACAGGCGTTGGAAGCGGCACGTGAACAAGGAACCCCGGCGCGCGACGCGGTGGCTGTGTAACTGCGCTTCATCGGAGGCGACGCCGGGGTGACCTTGCCAGCCCTACACTCGCTAGAATGTAGCGTGCCCACCGTTACTCACTCCATCCCCCTCATTCTGGAAAGGCTCCACGTCGAGCCGGTCAATTCGGGCGCCTGCCATGGCGACTGGATCGCAAACCCCGGCGGCGGCGAACTGGATTCCTTCAGTCCGGCGACCGGTGAAAGGCTCGCGAAGATCCAACTGGCCGGCCCGGCGGATTACGAATCCGTGGTCCGCCGCGCCGGCGAGACTTTCCTGGAATGGCGCATGATGCCGGCACCCAAGCGCGGCGAAATCGTTCGTGAGATCGGCAACGAACTGCGGGCCCACAAGGCGGACCTGGGTGCGCTGGTATCGCTCGAAATGGGCAAGATCCTCGCGGAAGGCCTGGGCGAAGTGCAGGAGATGATCGACATCGCCGATTTCGCGGTGGGGCTTTCGCGGCAGCTCTACGGACTGACCATGCACAGCGAACGGCCGGGACACCGCATGTACGAGCAGTGGCACCCGCTGGGTATCGTGGGAGTGATCAGCGCCTTCAACTTTCCGGTGGCGGTGTGGGCGTGGAATGCCATGATCGCGGCAGTGTGCGGGGATTGCGTGCTCTGGCGGCCGTCTTCGGAGGTGCCGCTCACGGCCATCGCCGTGCAGAAGATCTGCAACCGGGTGACAGACCGGCACGGTCTCAAAGGCGTCTTCAACCTGGTGATCGGGAAGAGCCGTCCGATTGGCGAAAGCCTGATCCAGGATGCGCGGATTCCCCTGGTGAGCTTCACCGGGTCGACCGAAGTGGGGCGGCACGTGGCGCAGGTGGTGGCGGGACGGATGGGCCGGAGCATCCTGGAACTGGGCGGCAACAACGGCATCATCGCGATGGATGACGCCAACCTGGACCTGCTGCTGCGCGCGGTGCTGTTCGGGGCGGTGGGAACGGCGGGACAGCGCTGCACCACCACGCGCCGGCTGTTCCTGCAGCGTGGCATCGCGGGACGCATGACCACGGCGTTGGTGGACGCCTACCGGCAGGTGAAGATCGGCGACCCGCTGGACGAAGGAACTCTGATGGGACCACTGGTGAACCGCCAGGCGGTGACCGATATGATGGACGGCGTCCGGCGCATCCGCGAGCAGGGTGGCGAAATCCTGTGCGGCGGAGAAGCGATAGAGGGCTGTTACGTGCGGCCCACGCTGGTGCGCGCCCGGCCGGACATGCCGATTCTGAAGGAAGAGATTTTCGCGCCGATCCTCTATTTGGTGGAGTTCGAGAACCTGGACGAGGCGATTCACTGGCACAACGATGTGCCGCAAGGCCTCTCGTCGGCGATGTTCACGACCAACCTGCTGGCGGCGGAAACCTTCTTGAGCCACCGGGGCAGCGACTGCGGGATTGCCAACGTCAACATCGGCACCAGCGGGGCCGAGATCGGCGGCGCCTTCGGCGGCGAGAAGGACACCGGCGGAGGCCGCGAGTCGGGCAGCGACGCGTGGAAGGCTTACATGCGCCGCCAGACCAACACCATCAACTGGTCCGCGCAATTGCCGCTGGCGCAGGGGATCGAGTTCAAGGCGTAGGTGGAGTGCGGCAGAGCGCGATCCTTTGCGCTTGGATATGAAAATGGAAACACGTGTTTTCACTTTCCTGCCCAGTGAAAAGAAGCCTGGTCTGGACACCGTTGCTAGACTCGCAGGAAACCAAACGACGGAATCCGATCCGGACACCTCAGACCCTCCATCGACAAAACGCGAAAGCCGCGAACGCCTTCCAGCATCCGCGGCCTTCACGAAAATCGAACCGGCTATTCGGGTTTCTCTTCTTCCTCGTGCTCTCGGCCTTCGCGCGCCGCTTTGAGCCGCTCTTCCTTGCGCTTGGCCCGATCGGCGGCGCGTTTGACCAGCTCGGAACCGACCAGCTCCAACATGGCCTGCTCGGCGCCGTCGCCTTTGCGCGGGCCCAGGCGGGTGATGCGGGTATAGCCGCCGTTGCGTTGGCCGAAGCGAGTGCCCAGCGTATCGAACAGCTTCTTGACCGAAGCCGGCGTGC